>NZ_SLVT01000006.1:0-334839 GCF_004345505.1 Micromonospora sp. CNZ303
CGCCGACTCCGCCAACCCCAACCAGGCCTCCTACCGCATGAGCGTCGACAACCTCGCCGACTGGATCGCCACCCGCGGCTACACCGCCTGACCCACACCAGCGATCCGCACCACCGCGCACCCAACGACAAGGGCCGGCCCCCACAAGGGGCCGGCCCTTTCGTCGTGTCGTGCCGAGGGCTCGCCCGCCCCTGCCCGGCCCGCCCCGCGTGGTGTCCACCGCCGCCACCCGTACCCGGCTCAGGACCGGCGGTTGCGCTCCTGGCTGAGCCGCTCGTCGAGCCGGCCGAGTTCGTAGATCGCGTTCAATTCCGTCGGCAGGTGGGTCACGTTGTCGACCACGGGCTCGTCGTCCGGCTCGGGGGCGAGGGCGGGGGTCGGCGGGTTGGCCGGGCCGGCCGGGCCGGTAATCGCGGCGGCGGGCCGGCGCCGTCGGTGCAGGACGAACAGCACGGGCACCGCGAGGACGCCCAGCACCAGGCCGTAGACCAGCCACCGGTCGGCACCCCCCTCGCCCTCGCGCGGCAGGGCCGCGACCGTCGAGGGGGCGTCGGAGGCGGCACCCTGCCCGGGCGGGCCCGGCGCGTCGGCCTCCCGTCCGGCCGATTGCCCGGCAGGCCGATCGCCGGCGGGTGCGGGCGCGGACGCACCTCCGGGGCTGGACGCGGGCGCGGACCGGCCCGGCGCCGCCGGGAGAGCCGGCGCGGCCGACGGGCCGGCCGGGGACGGGGCGGGGGCCGCCGAGCTGGACGGCACGGGCGTCGGGGAGGTCCCCGGGGTGGCCCGGCCGCCCCCCTTGAGCAGGTCGTCGACGACCTGCCCGACGCCGCCGAGCAGGTCGCCGACCGGCCCGCCGGAGGCCGTCGGCGTCGGCGCGGGAGCGAGCGCCAGGGTCAGGGCGAGCGCGGCCACGACACGCATGGTTCACCTCGAGAGGGGGTCGATGTGTCAGGCACCGTACCGCACTCCGGGTGGTCGCCGCGTGACGCCCCGGTCGTACGACCGGGGCGACGACGCTACGGGGGACGCCGCACGCGGCGCCCCCCGTACCGGGGTGGGTCAGGCCGGCAGGCCGCCGACCTGGGTGTTGATCCAGGACCGGATGGACGGCAGGTCCACGTAGATGGACGGGCCGGTGGCGCAGGTGGAGTTGTTGTTGCCGGCCCGGCTGGTGGCGCCGATCAGGGCCCACGCCCCGTTGATCCGGCGCACCTGGGGGCCGCCCGAGTCGCCGTAGCAGGCGCCCGCGTTGCCGTTGGTGTTGTTGGTGCAGATCTCGTACGGGCCGTTGATGCCGAGGCAGCGGCTGTCCGCCACGATCGAGGTGTCCAGCTCGTTCGCGATGGTCGGGGCGCTGCCGCAGCCGCGGGGAGCACAGGTCTGGCCCCAGCCGATGATGCGGGTGGCGGTGCCGACCGCGCCGGAGGTGGTCGGGATCGGCGCCGGGGCGTAGCTGACCGAGCTGCCCAGCTGGAGCAGCTTCACGTCGACGCTCGGGTGGTTGACCGCCCGGATCACGGAGACGACGGTGCCGCCGCTGGTGCGGTTGATGCTGCCGACCCGCACCGAGGAGGGCGTGCCGCAGTGCTTGGCGGTGACCGCCCAGTTGGCCTTGATCAGGGTGCCGGTGCAGCCGGAGACGTACACCATCCACGGGTAGTTCTCGCTGGCCGGCCGGCCGTTGACCACCTGCGGCGAGATGTCGTCACCGTCGTTCCACGTGAACGTGCCGGTCGGCGCCTCCGACGCGGCCAGGCCGCCCGCGAAGAGCTGGTTCACCCGGGACGCCTCGGCGGCGCTCGGGTAGGCGTTGGTGCAGGAGACCGGCGCGCTGCTGCCGGACATCAGGTCGGAGCAGAGCCCGGTACGCCGGTCGGGCAGGCCGAGGATGTGGCCGAGCTCGTGGGTGGCGATGCGGGTGCGGTTGTAGCCCTGGTTGACGGCGGTCCAGCCCATCCAGACCCGGCCGGCGCCGAGGCTGGTGACCTGCGCGCGCGGCCAGCCGCTGTCGACGTAGATGGTGACGTTGCCCGGCGTACGGGCGACCAGCTGGACGTTGCTGACCTGGCTGTTCCAGATGGCCGCGGCCTGGTCGAAGTTGGTGCGGAACTCGCCGGCCCGGCTCGCGTCGTAGTAGACGGTCCGGGCGGCGGACGCGCCCGTGTCGGCGGACGCGCTCGCGCCGGTGGCAACCTGCATTCCGGTTGCGGCCAGCACCGCCGCCAGCGCGGCGGTCGCCGCGTGCAGCAGTTGTCGTCGGAACATACACGCACTCCCTGGGTTGTCCGGCGGCGTGCCACCGCCAGTCATCGATGTACGTGAATGCTAGAGCCGGGGTCGTCGATATGCGGCATAACGGAATCGTCATACCGGCGACGCGGCGGTCCCCTCCGCCGAGCGGGCGGCCCGGCGAACGTCGCCGGCCGCCAGCGCGAAGAGCGCGAGCGCGCCGGCGAGAGCCACGTCCACCCCGATCACGAATCCCCGCTCCGACCCGGCCGGCGCCACGGCGACACCGGCGGCGAGCGCCACCGCCGCCGCGAGCGCCATGCCCAGGCGGGCCGACGTCTCCCACCGCACGGCCCACCGGCTCCCCGGCGACCGTCCCGCCACCAGGCCCGCGCGCAGCCGCCACGCGGCGGCGGCGATGAGCAACGCACCGAGCGCGCCGGCTGCCCCGATCACCAGCCACGGCACGGCGAACGCCCCCGCCCGCCTGGCGGGCGACGACACGCCGCCCGCCGCGAGCAGCGCGAACCCGACCGAGAGCGCGACATGGACGAGGATCACCCGCGACAGGCGACGTCGCAGCTCACTCAGCTCGGCAACGGGCATCGACACTGCCGCCTCCCCCGCTCGGGTCCACCCCGCATCGTGCCACGTCGGATGCCACCTGGCCCAGGGTGACCGGCTGCACGCCTTCCCCGACGGGCGGGTCGCCGAGATCAGCGAGGAACCGTCCACTCGGAGACCTTGACGGCCCCCGGTCACGACTCCGGCGCCATGCCGGCGGGGGCGCCGGTCTCCCGCAGTCGGCCGTCGGCGAGCCGCAGCCAGCGGTCCACGCCGATCGCCGCGAGGAACCGTTCGTCGTGGCTGATCACCACGAACGCACCCTGGTACGCGTCGAGCGCGCTCTCCAGCTGGCCGACGCTGACCAGGTCCAGGTTGTTGGTCGGCTCGTCGAGCAGGAGCAACTGCGGCGCCGGTTCGGCGAACAGCACGCAGGCCAGGGTGGCGCGGAGCCGCTCGCCACCGGAGAGCGCCCCGACCGGGAGGTGGGCACGGGAGCCCCGGAACAGGAAGCGGGCGAGCAGGGTCATCCGCTGTGCCTCCGGCATCGCGGGCGCGTACGCGGCCAGGCTCTCCGCGACCGTGCGGTCGAGGTCCAGCAGGTCCAGCCGCTGGGACAGGTACGCGATCCGGCCGTCGGCCCGCCTGGTCCGGCCGCCCTCCGGCTGCACGTCGCCGCTGACCACGCGCAGCAGGGTGGACTTGCCGGCGCCGTTCGGACCGGTGAGCGCGATCCGTTCGGGTCCCCGGATCGTGAGGTCCACGCCGTCACCGGCGAACAGGGCGCGCCCGCCGTAGCGGACCTGCATCCCCTCGCCGTGGAAGACCGTGCGACCGGCCGGAAGGCTGGTGCCGGGCAGCTCCAGCGTGATCCGCTGCTCCTCGCGCAGGGCGCGGCCCGCCTCGTCGAGCCGGGCCTTGGCGTCGCCGACCCGAGCGGCGTGCGTCTCGTTCGACCGGCCCGCCGACTCCTGGGCGCCCCGCTTCATGGTGCCGGCGAAGATCTTCGGCAGGCCGGCGCTCTTCAGGTTGCGGGCGGCGTTGCCGGCCCGGCGCTCGGCCCGTTCGCGCGCCTGCTGCATCTCCCGCTTCTCCCGCTTGACCTCCTGCTCGGCGTGGCGGACGTTCTTCTCCGCGACCTCCCGCTCGGCGCGCACCGCCTCCTCGTACGCGGTGAAGTTGCCGCCGTAGGAGCGGACCTCGCTCCGGTCGAGTTCGAGGATGCGGTCCATCCGGTCCAGCAGCGCCCGGTCGTGGCTGACCAGCAGCAGGCAACCGTTCCAGTCCTCCAGCACGGCGTACAGCTTGCGGCGGGCGTCGAGGTCCAGGTTGTTGGTGGGCTCGTCGAGGAGCAGGACGTCGGGCCGCCGCAGCAGTTGCGCGGCCAGGCCGAGGGAGACGACCTGACCGCCGCTGAGGGTGTGCAGGGGCCGGTCGAGGGACACGTCGTCGAGGCCGAGCCGGTCCAGTTGGGCGCGGGTGCGCTCCTCGATGTCCCAGTCGTTGCCGATCGTGGTGAAGTGCTCCTCGTCGGCGTCCCCGGCCTCGATGGCGTGCAGCGCCCCGAGCACCGGGGCGATCCCCATGACCTCGGCAACGGTCAGGCCCCCGGCCAGCGGAAGGCTCTGCGGCAGGTAGCCGAGCACCCCGTCGACGGTCACGGAGCCACCGGTCGGCTGGTATTCGCCGGCGATCAGCTTGAGCAGCGTGGTCTTGCCGGCGCCGTTGGGCGCGACGAGGCCGGTGCGGCCGGCACCCACCGTGCAGGACAGCCCCTCGAAGACCGGGGTGTCGTCCGGCCAGGAGAAGGAGAGGCGGGAACAGATGATGTACGCGTCGGACATGCGGAAACCCTCGGAAGGACGTGGGCGCGCCGTGCGCCCTGGAGACGGGATTCGAAGACGACGGACCACGGCCACGGCGGCGGTCGAACTCCTGCCGCTGGCCGGGCACCTCCGGTGTCACCCGGAGATGTCGTCGTCACCCGCCACGTCTGGCCTCCCTGTCCCGATCACTCGCGCCCATCCTAACAGCGCGGCCCGGTGCCACGGATACGCGCGACGGCGTCAGAGGCCCGCGCAGGGATCGTCGCCCAGCGAGCAGTCCTCGGGCGCCCTGGTGAGCTGGTCGACGTCGCGCACGGCGAACGTGAAGGTCCGCGAGCCGCCGGGCGGCACGGGCGGCCCGGTGAAGGTGACGACCTGCCCGTCGCGCCGGTACTCCGCCCCGCTGACGTCGGTCAGGGAGCCGCCCTCGGCCAGCGTGACGACCACCGTCCAGCCGTCCACCGCCGCCCGGCCGGGATTGTCGACGACCACCTCGCCGGTGAAGCCGAGCAGCCTCGTCGACACGGTCCGGTAGCGGGCGGTCATGGCGGGGGCCGGCGGCGCGACCGAGGTGGGCGTACGCGAGGGCGTCGCCGAAGGGCTCGCCGACGGCGTCCGGCTCGGGCGGGACGGGGTCGGCGTGGCGCTGCGCGTGGGACGGGCGGAGGGGGTCGCCCGCAGCGTACGGCTCGGGGTGGCCGAGGCGGTCGGCGACGGCGTCGCGACCGGGGCGGCGACCGGGTCCGGCTCGGCGGGCAGGACCGCCCACGCCGCCGCCCCGGCGGCCAGCACGACGCCGGCCAGCCCCGCGACCGGCAGCGGCCAGCGCCGGCGCCGGGCGGCCGGCGCCGTCTCGTCGCCGACCACCTCGGTCACCGGCATCTCGGCGGTCATCCCGGGCTCGCCCCGACTCAGGTCGACCTGCCGGAAGGCCAGCCAGTCGAGGATCGCCGGCAGGCGCCCCGTCAACGCCTGCCGGTAGGACTCCTCGCGGCGCTCACGCTGCTCGTCGTTCCAGCTGCCGTGCTCCAGCACCTCGCGGACCGACAGCCGGCACCCCTCGGCGGTGGGGGCGACGGCACAGGCCAGCCGGCTCCGCCGGCCGCCCTCGAGGCACCGCAACGCGATCAGCTCCGGCTCCCGCCGGTCGGTCACCTCCGCGTCGACGGCGGCGTCAAACCCGGGCAGGCCGGCGGTGAACAGCAGCAGCCGGCCACGCGACCCGGCCATCGGCTCGACCTCGGTGAACCAGCGGGCGAGCAGAGCGCGATCCGTCAATGCGTGCCACACCCGGTCCGCCGGGTGGAAAAGGTCCACCTGCACGTCGATCTCGATCACGGCGCGACTCTACGGGTATCGATCGCGGCCCGCCCCGGACGGGGGGATCCCCACGGTACGCGGCCGGCGCCGCGCGGGCCGCCGGGGGCGTGCGACCGGCGCCCACCCCTCCGGGGCGCCGGCCGGCGGTCATCCCTTCACGCAGACCACCTGCTTGAGGTGCGCCACCACCTCGACCAGGTCCTCCTGCTGCGCCATCACCTGGGTGATGTCCTTGTACGCCCCGGGGATCTCGTCGACCACGCCGGCGTCCTTGCGGCACTCCACGCCGGCGGTCTGCGCGGCCAGGTCGGCGGTGCTGTACGTGCGCTTCGCCTGCGCCCGCGACATCCGCCGCCCCGCCCCGTGCGAAGCGGAGCAGTACGCGTCCGGGTTCCCCTTGCCCCGCACGACGTACGAGCCGGTGCCCATCGATCCCGGGATGATGCCCAGGTCCCCCCGACCGGCCCGGATCGCCCCCTTGCGGGTGACCAGCACGTCGACGCCGTCGTAGCTCTCCTCCGCCACGTAGTTGTGGTGGCAGCTGATCGGCTCGTCGAAGCCGACGTGCGGGAACTGCTCCCGCACCACCCCGCAGAGCAGGGCGAGCATGACCGCCCGGTTGCGCCGCGCGTACTCCTGTGCCCACCACAGGTCCCGGCGGTAGGCGTCCATCTCCGGCGTGCCGGCCAGGAACACCGCGAGGTCGCGGTCGGGCAGGTCGGTGTTGTGCGGCAGCCGCCGGGCGACCGCGATGTGCCGCTCCGCCAACTCCTTGCCGATGTTGCGCGAGCCGGAGTGCAGCATGAGCCACACCCGCCCCTCGTCGGCGCCGCCCTGCTCCAGGCAGACCTCGATGAAGTGGTTGCCGCCGCCGAGCGTGCCCATCTGCCGCTGGGCCCGCGTCTCCAACTGCGCCACCCGCCGGTCGAGGCCCGCGAACCGACGCCAGAAGTCGTCCCAGCCGGCCTGCTCCAGGCCCCGGACCCGGCGCGGGTCGACCGGCTTCTCCCGCTGGTTGAACCCGACCGGGATGGTGGCCTCGATGGCCGAGCGCAGCCCGGCCAGGTCGTCCGGCAGGTCGGCGGCGGTCAGCGAGGTGCGTACCGCGGACATGCCGCAGCCGATGTCGACGCCGACCGCCGCCGGCGAGACGGCCTGCCGCATCGCGATGACCGAGCCGACCGTGGCCCCCTTGCCGAAGTGCACGTCGGGCATGACCGCGACGCCCTCCACCCACGGCAGGGCGCCGATGTTGCGCAGTTGCTGGGCGGCCTGCGGCTCGATGCCGTACGGGTCGGTCCAGACCCGGACCGGCGCGCGGGTGCCCGCGAGCGGGGTGTAGCTCATCGTCGTCTCCTCGTGTCGGGGGCTGGTCGCCGCCGTCGCGGCGGGACCGGAAGGGATCGACGACCGCCCGGGAATCGAACCCGGCGGGAGTGGCCTGCACGGTCTCTCCGCGCCCAGCGCGCGGCCGGCCCGCCGGGCGGGACCCGACGGGTGCAGCGGTTGGCCGGTGGCGAACCGGGTGTGCTTCCCGGTGCTCCACCGGCCCGTGTCAGGGCAGGCCGACGCCCTGTCCTGCCGTCCGGGACCGGGGAATCGAACCGAAAAAGCCGCCCGGTCCCCGGTGGGGTGGGCGGCTGCGCGCGTACGCGCCGACGCTAGACGCGCTGCCACCCCCGTTGCCGCCCCTGTTCGGGACGGCGCTGCCCGCAGGCTCGTCTGCCTGTGGGCAGCGAGGCACCATCGCACGGCGTCGGACACGCGGCGTCGGTGCGGGTGCGCTGCGGCACGGCGTACTCCCCTGGGTCGTTCGGTTGACCTTGCGCCGATGACGGTAGGCGGGCCGGGACGGTGGCCGCAACGGATATTGACGTTCCGTTCGGCCGGCACCGAACCGTCCGGCCACTACCGTTGCGCCCCGACGACGTGGGCAGGAGGGGGCTTCGATGCGGCTCAAGCAGTGGGTGGCGCAACGGTACCGGCAGGTCAACGGCGACCATCCGATGACGGAGGCGGACGACGCGTACGTGAGCGCGCAGTTCGCGGTGCTCGACGAACTGTGCGCCGGGCGCGGGTACGACGCGGACGAGGTACGCCGGCTGATGCGCAACCGGCGGCTGCCGTTGCCGGGATACCTGCGCTCCGACGGCGCGGAGATGGTGCCCGTGGACCTGTTCGCGCTCGCCGAACAGGCCGGCGGGGCGGACGCGTTGGAGGCATGGTTCACCGGCCACTGGGCCGAAGAGGATGCCGGCACCGCGGAGTGGGACGCCTATCTCAGCGGCCGGTACGTCTGCCTGCGGTCGGTCGGCCCGGCCACGATCCGGCGCAAGGACGAGCTGGTGGCGGCCGTCCGGGCGGCGCTGGCGGACCTCGACGCCGACCCGACCGACGACGGCCCTGCGCTGCGGCTGTCCGCGCTGGTCGACGAGCTGGACGCCCTGCTGCGGTCGTTCACCCCGTACGACCGGCTGCGCTTCGGCGGGCCGACATCCCGGGACACCTACGTCGACGCGGTGCGGGCCCGCCTGCGGGAGCGCCCCTGACGGCGACAGGGACCGGCACCGGCACGGACGGAAAGGACGCCTGCATCACAAGAACTTCCCTATCCTTCCCTTTCGTGACTAGATTAGGGAGCGATGAGTGAGGAAATGTTTTCGGTCGAGCAGGTCGCCGAGCGGCTGGGCCTGCACGTGCGCACCGTGCGGGGCTACATCCGCGCCGGTCGGCTCAGGGCGGTGCGGATCGGCAAGCAGTACCGGATCGCCCGCGCCGACCTCGACGCGCTGACCGGTCGGCCGGCCCCCGCCCGTCCCGTCGGCGGCACGGCGGTGGAGGTGTCGAGCATCTTGCAGATCGACGGCGTGGACCGGGCCGCGGCCGACCGGCTGGCCACGCTCGTCCTGGCCGCGGCGAACACCACCCACCACCCCGCGCACCCGCTGCGCATCCAGACCGTCCACGACGAGGAGCGGAACCGCATGAAGATCGTGATCCTGGGCGGCGCCTCGGCCACCGCCGAATTGCTGCACCTGGTCGACGCCGTGCTCGACGGCGACAACGGCCTGCTCACCGGGGAGGCCGGCGGTGCCTGACATCATCCAGGAGCGGGCCGGGGTGCCGGTGCTGGTGTGCGACCCGGATGGCCCGCCACTGACCACCGAGCAGGACGCGCTGGACCTGATCGGCTCGGCCTTCCTCGGCGCCCAGGTGGTGGCCGTGCCGGTGAGCCGGCTCGACGCCTCATTCTTCTCCCTCGGCACCCGCTTCGCCGGCGAGGTCATGCAGAAGTTCGTCAACTACCGGCTGCGCCTGGCCGTCGTGGGCGACATCGGCCCGCACCTCGCGGCCAGTTCGGCCCTGCGCGCCCTCGTGCACGAGTCGAACCGTTCCGGCCACGTGTGGTTCGTCCCCGACCTCGACGCCCTCGACGCCCGCCTGGCGCCGCCGTCGGGACCCGGTGGGGCCGTCACCCCCGGGCCGGGCGGGGCGCCGACGCGCGGCTGACCGCCCCGGGGTTGCCGGCGCGCGGGACGGGTAACCGGCGCGGATGAGGCCGGAGGCCGAGCCGGTGGACGTCGACGAGCCGCTGGCCGTCGACGTACCGCCCGCGCCGCACGACGCCAGCGGCGAGCGCGTGCCGACCCGCGACCTGGCCGGGCTGGCGCCGCCGGCGCGCCCGGCGCGGCGGTGGCTGCCGCGCCGGGTGGTCGCCACGCCGGCCGCGCTGGACCACCCGCACGGCCGGCGCGTGGCCCGGCGCGTCGAGGCCCTGGGCATCGAGGTCGAGCGGCTCCGCGCCAACCGGCTCACCGGCATCCGCGGGGCCACCGAGCGGGAGACGTACGCGCGGGCGAAGGCGACCATGGCGCTCGTGGTCAGCCCGCCGTCGCGCCGGAAGCTGCAACCCATCGCGCCCAGCGCGGACTGGCGCTTCGACCTGGCGGAGGGCTGCCCGGCCCACTGCCAGTACTGCTACCTCGCCGGCTCCCTGTCGGGGCCACCGGTGACGCGGGTGTACGCCGACCTGGACGACATCCTCGCCGGCCTGGCCGACTACGCCGGGCGGGGCACGGTGACCAGCCGCAACGCCGGGCGGGCCGCCGAGGGCACCACCTTCGAGGCGTCCTGCTACACCGACCCGCTGGCCCTGGAGCACCTCACCGGCAGCTGGCGCCGGGCGGTGGAGCACTTCGCCGGCTGGGACGCCCCGGTGCAGCTGCGCTGGACCACCAAGTACGCCGACGTGGACACGTTCGTGGGGCTGCCGCACGCCGGGCGCACCCGGGTCCGGTTCAGCGTCAACTGCCGCCCGGTCAGCGAGCGGATGGAGGGCGGCACGGCGTCGGTGCCGCACCGGCTGGCGGCGCTGCGCCGGCTCGCCCTCGACGGCTACCCGGTGGGGTTGACCGTCGCGCCGATCATGCCGCTGCCCGGCTGGCGGGAGCACTACGGCGAACTGCTCGACGCGGTCGCGGGCGCGGTCGCCGGGGTGCCGGGCCTCGACCTGACCGCCGAGCTCATCACCCACCGGTTCACCCCGGGCAGCAAGGAGGTGCTGCTCGGCTGGTACCCGCGCACGAGGCTGGAGATGGACGAGTCCGCCCGCAGCCGCAAATACGGCAGGTTCGGCGCGGTGAAGTACGTCTACCCGCGCGACACCATGGCCGAGCTGCGCACCTGGTTCGACCGCGAGCTGGCCACCCGGCTGCCGGCCTGCCGGGTCCTCTACTGGACGTGAGGATGAGCTACGGTCGACGACCGTGGCCCTGATGCGTGTCGACTTCCACTCCGAGGTGCTCGGCCTCGCCACCTCCATGACCGTGATCCTGCCGCAGCACACCTCCTCGCAGGTCGGCATGTCCGGTGCCGCCCCGCAGGGCGACCCGCCCGTGCTCTACCTGCTGCACGGGTTGTCGGACGACGACACGATCTGGCTGCGCCGCACCTCGATCGAGCGGTACGTGGCGCCGCTCGGCCTGGCCGTGGTGATGCCCCAGGTCGGGCGCAGCTTCTACAGCGACGAGGAGCACGGCAACCGGTACTGGACCTTCCTCACCGACGAGCTGCCCCGGCTGTGCCACGGGTTCTTCCGGCTCTCGGCGCGTCGGGAGGACACCTTCGTCGCCGGGCTCTCGATGGGCGGCTACGGGGCGCTGAAGTGGGCGCTGCGCGACCCGGGCCGGTTCGCGGCGGCGGCGAGCCTCTCCGGGGCGCTCGACGTGGCCACCCGCCGCCACCATCCGACCACGCCCCTCGACCCCGGCGTCTGGCACACCGCCTTCGGCGGGCGCACCGTCGCGGGCAGCGACGACGACCTGCTCGCCCTGCTCGGCAGGGCCACGGGCGACGACCTGCCCGCGCTGCGCGTCGCCTGCGGCACCGAGGACTTCCTCTACGAGGACAACCTGACCTTCGTGGCGGCGGCCCGCGAGCGCGGCGCCCCGCTCACCGTGGACTTCTCCCCCGGCGCGCACGACTGGGCGTACTGGGACGCGAAGATCCAGGACGTGCTGGCCTGGCTGCCGCTGCGCACCGGCGGCCGGCCCCCGGCGGCCGGCTGAACGGTGCCGGCGGCCGAGCGCTCAGGCCCCGACGGTGCCGTCGACGCCCTCGCGCAGGAGGTCGGCGTGGCCGTTGTGCCGGGCGTACTCGTGGATCAGGTGCAGCATCACCAGGCGCAGGGACACGTCCTCGCCGGATCTGGCGTGGCGGCCGGTCACGTCGAGCGACTCGGCCTCGCGCTCGATGCGACGCGAGTGCGCGACCTCCCGCTGCCAGGCGTCGAACGCCTCGGCGCGGGTGGCGCCGCTCGCGTCGTACGCCACCTGGAAGTCGCCGGAGTCCGACCAGACGAGCGGCACGTCCTCGCCGTCGATGGTCCGGCGGAACCAGGCCCGCTCCACCTCCGCCATGTGCCGGACCAGGCCGAGCAGCGACAGCGTGGACGGGGACATCGACTGCCGGCGCAGGTCCTCGTCGGACAGCCCGTCGCACTTCATCGCGAGGGTCGCCCGGTGGTAGTCGAGGAAGGCGCGCAGCATCTCGCGCTCGTCCCCGGTGACCGGCGGCCCGATCCGTTCGGTGGCCACGACCCACTCCCCCCTCGCGTGACGGCACACCCGCCGTCCGACGGCCGCTCGTTCCCGAGCCGGAACGTCCGATCATGCCCGACGTCGCCGGCACGCGTAGCGTGGGCACGCAGCCGCACGCCCGGGAGGAAACCAACCGTGACCCTGTCCACCCCCGCGACCGCGCTCGCGTACTTCGGCGTCGACGCCCTGATCGACGACGACACCCGGGACCTCCGGGCCGCCGTACGCGGCTTCGTCGACCGACGGGTCCGCCCGGAGATCGCCACCTGGTACGAGCAGGGCCGCCTGCCCGTGCGGGAACTCGCCCGCGAACTCGGTGAACTCGGCGTGCTCGGCATGCACCTGCGCGGTTACGGCTGCGCCGGCACCTCCGCCGTCGCGTACGGGCTGGCCTGCTTCGAGCTGGAGGCGGGTGACTCGGGGCTGCGCTCCCTGGTGTCGGTGCAGGGATCGCTCGCCATGTACGCCATCTGGCGCTTCGGCTCCGAGGAGCAGAAGCAGCAGTGGCTGCCCCGGATGGCCGCCGGTGAGGCGATCGGCTGCTTCGGCCTGACCGAACCGGACTTCGGCTCCGATCCGGGCGGCATGCGGACCCGGGCCCGCCGCGACGGGGACGACTGGGTGCTCGACGGCACCAAGATGTGGATCACCAATGGCTCCGTCGCGGATGTCGCCGTGGTGTGGGCCCGCACCGACGAGGGCGTACGCGGCTTCCTCGTCCCCGCCGGCACCCCCGGCTTCACCGCCCCGGAGATCACCCGCAAGCTCTCCCTGCGCGCCTCGGTGACCTCGGAACTCGTCCTCGACGGCGTGCGGCTGCCCGCCGACGCGATGCTGCCGGAGGCCGCCGGCCTGTCCGGGCCGCTGACGTGTCTCAACGAGGCCCGCTTCGGCATCGTCTTCGGGGCGCTGGGCGCGGCCCACGACTGCCTGGAGACGACGATCGCGTACGCCCGCAGCCGGCAGATCTTCGCCAAGCCGCTCGCCGCGTACCAGGCGACCCAGCTCAAGCTCGCCGACATGGGGCTGGAGCTGGGCAAGGGGATGCTGCTGGCGTTGCAGATCGGCGCGCTGAAGGACGCCGGCACCCTCGACCACCGGCAGATCAGCCTGGGCAAGCTCAACAGCGTGCGGGAGGCCATCGCCATCGCCCGCGAGTGCCGCGCCATCCTGGGCGCGGCCGGGATCACCCTCGACTACCCGGTCATCCGGCACTCGGCCAACCTCGAATCCGTGCTCACCTACGAGGGCACGTCCGAGGTGCATCAGCTGATCATCGGACAGGTGCTGACCGGCCACGCCGCCTTCACGTGAGCGCGACACCGGGCCGGGAGCGCCAGCCGGGTCGGCTGCGTCAGCCGCCGACGGGCTCGGCCGAGGAGCGGGCCACCGGCAGGTCGAAGTACGTGTCCGGCCAGGGTTCGTCGCGGTAGCGGTAGTGCCACCACTCGCGGTCGTAGTTGACGAAGCCGCCGTCGGTCATGAGCTGCCGCAGCAGCCGCCGGTTGTCCCGGGCCACGCCGGTGACCTGGGGTGAGTCGGTGTGCGCGAGCGGGTCGAAGCAGTCGAAGCCGGTGCCCATGTCGACGCCGTTGTCCGGGAACCGCTGCCCCTTCGCCGCGGTGCAGGAGACCAGGGGCTGGCCGGGGGCGTACGGGGGCTGGGTGGGGGTCGGCACGTCGACCAGGGTCAGGTCGAGCGTGCTGCCCCGGCTGTGGGCGGTGGGCGCACCGACGTAGCCCTCGTCGAACAGCTCGGACTTCGCCACCCGGGGATAGAACTCCGCCTTCATCCGCTGCTCGCCGGGCTGCCGGGCCCATTCGACGAAGTCGTCGGCGGCCCGTTGGGGGCGGTAGCAGTCGTACACCTTCAGGCTGCGGGCCCGGGCGAGGGCGGCGTCCTGCACCCGGCGCAGCGCCTCGGCGGCCCGGCGGGTGAGCAGGCAGAGCGGTTCGGGGTAACCGGCGACCGGTCGCCCGACGAAGTTGTGGGCGGTGGCGTACCGGATGTCGGTCCGGATGCGCGGGTCGACGTCGGTGAGGACGACGAGGCCCGGCCCGGGCGACATCGCGGCGGGGGCGGGCGCCGGGGACGCGGGCGCCGGGGACGACGGTGGTGGCGCGGCCGGTGGTGACGGCGCCGGCCGGGTGCAGCCGGGCGCGAGCGCCACGATCACGACGGCCACGGCCACCGCCCGCCGGCGGGCGGTGGCGGCGCGCGGGGCTCGCCGGCGGATCCGGACTGGCCTGGCCACACCCCTGTCTATCAGGCTACGGGCCGTCGGGCGCCCGGTCCGGCGAGAGGTGTACGCGCAGGAAGCGCACGGCCGCCTCGTCGTCGATCCCGCCGGCCTCGTGCCCGTTGTAGCGCCAGACCGACAGCTCCGTCGGCCCCCGACAGGCGTTGACGGCGGCGAAGACCGTCGACGGCGGCACGATCTCGTCCATCAGCGCCACGGAGAAGCGGGCCGGTAGGTGGCACCGGCGGGCGAAGTTCACCCCGTCGACGTAGGCCAGGGTGTCGAGCACCCGCTCCTCCGCGTGCCGGTGGACGGCCAGATAGTCGCGGATCTCCCGGTACGGCTGTGCGTCGGTGAGCACGATCGCGCGCGGGATGTCGCACAGGAAGGGCACCCCGGCCACGACGGCCCGCAGGTCGGGCGTCAACGCGGCGACGGCGAGCGCCGCCCCGCCGCCCTGGCTGTGCCCGAGGACCGCGACCCGCGCCGGATCGACCGCCGACAGGGTCCGGACGGCGTCCACCGCCCGCACCGCGTCGGTGAGGAACCGCCGGTAGTAGTACGTGCGGGGGTCCGTCACGCCACGGGTGGCCACCCCGGGCACCTCGGGGCCGGCGGCGGCCGGATCCGGGGTGTCCCCCCGGGTCCAGCCCGCCCCCTGCCCCCGGGTGTCCATCTGCAGGTGCGCGAAGCCGGCCGAGGCCCACAGCAGGTTCTCCAGCGGGTGGCCCCGGCCGCCGCCGTAGCCGGCGTACTGCACGACGGTGGGCAGGGGCGACCCGGCGCCACGCGGCAGCCGCAGCCAGGCCCGCACCGGCTGCCCGGCGAAGCCGGGAAAGGTCACGTCGAGCACGTCGATCGTGGCCAGCCCGGTGGGCACCGGCTCGGCGCGCACCGGCCAGCCGCACTCCCGCGACTCGGCGAGCGTGTCCGCCCAGAACCGGTCGAAGTCCGCCGGCTCCCGCACCCCGCCCCGGTACGCCCGCAGCTGCTCCTCGGGCAGGTCGGTGAGGACCACCGCTCAGCCGGCCGACGGCGTGACGGCGAAGCGGGGGTGCAGCCGCCGGGTGTGGTCGACGTGCCGGGCCGGACCACGCAGCGCGACCGCCGCCACGAGCCGGTGGTCCGTGCTGGACGCCGCCAGCCGCAGCTCCAACTCCCCCGGCTCCACGACGCGTCGCCCGTCGCGCCCCGTGAAGGCGAACAGGTCGGCCGGCACGGTCAGGTCGACCCGGCAGGCCGCGCCCGCCTCCAGCGGCACCCGCAGGTAACCGACCAGCCGCTGCACCGGCTGGACCACCGAGGCCACCGGGTCGTGGGCGTACACCTGCACCACCTCGCTGCCCCACCGGGAGCCGGTGTTACGCACCGTGAAGTGCAGCCGCAGCTCACCGTCGGTCGCCGCGAAGGGCTCGTCGACGACCAGACCCGACCAGTCGAACGTGGTGTAGCCCAGGCCGTGGCCGAAGCCGAACGCCGGCGTCGGGTCGACGTTGGACACGTCGCTGGCCTGGCCCAGCCGGGCCGACAGGTAGGTGGTCGGCTGCGCGCCCGGCCCCCGGGGCACGCTGACCGGCAGCCGCCCCTGCGGTGCGACCCGGCCGCTGAGCACGCCGGCGATGGCCGGGGTGCCCTCCTCGCCGGGGAAGAACGACTGCACGATCGCCGCCGCGTCGGTCACCGCCCGGCCCAGCGCGTAGGGCCGCCCGGCGAGCAGCGTCACCACCACGGGCGTACCGGTGTCCAGCAGCGCGTCGAGCAGGTGCTGCTGCGCCCCGGGCAGGGCCAGCGACTCGGCGTCGCAGCCCTCTCCGCTGGTGCCCCGGCCGAACAGTCCCGCCCGGTCGCCGAGCGCGGCGACGACCACGTCCGCGTCCCGCGCCGCCGCGACGGCCGCCGGCACCCCGGAAGTGTCGTCGCCGTCGACGGAGACGCCGGCCACGGTGACCACGACGCTGCCGGGGAACTCGGCGCGCAGCGCCGCCGCCAGGGTGGGCAGCGCGATGCCGACGGGCACGTCGGGATGCCGGGAGCCGACGTGGGCGGGGAACGAGTAGCAGCCCAGCACCGCCGTGGGGCTCTCCGCCTGCGGGCCGACCAGCGCGATGCGGGCCGGCCGGCGCAGGGGCAGGGTGCCGTCGTTGGCCAGCAGCACCACGGAGCGCTCGGCCACCTCGCGGGCCAGCGCCCGGTTGGCGGGCGGGTCCAGGTCGACGGTGCCGCGCAGCGCCTCCGGGTCGGACAGGTCGGCGCCGGCCAGCGCGGCCGGCACCGGGCTCCAGTCGGCGTCGAGGAGACCGAGCTGCGCCTTCTGCGTCAGCACCCGACGCACCGCCCGGTCGATCAGCGCCTCCGGCACCGCGCCGGCCGCGAGCGCCTCGCGCAGCGGCTCGCCGAACGTCTTCACCGTCGGCAGCTCGACGTCCACGCCCGCTGCCAGGGCCTCGGCCGCCGCCTCGGCCCAGCTGCCTGCCACCCCGTGCAGGGTGTGCAGGAAGGCGATGCCGAAGTAGTCGGCCACCACGGTGCCCGGGAAACCCCAGGCGTCACGGAGCAGGCCGGTCAGCAGCTCCTCGTCGGCCGCCGAGGGCATCCCGTCGGTGTCGGTGTAGGCGTGCATCACCGACCGCGCGCCGCCCTCGCGTACCGCCATCTCGAACGGCGGGAGGATCACGTCGGCGCGCTCGCGGGGACCCATCGCCACCGGCGCCAGGTTGCGCCCGCCCCGGGAGGCGGAGTAGCCGGCGAAGTGCTTCAGCGTCGCCACCACGCCGGCGGACTCCAGGCCCCGCACGTACGCGGTGGCGATGGTGCCCACCAGGTAGGGGTCCTCGCCGATCGTCTCCTCCACCCGCCCCCAGCGCGCGTCGCGCACCACGTCGAGCACCGGGGCCAGCCCCTGGTGCACCCCGACGCGGCGCAGGTCGGCGCCGATGGCCGCGGCCATCCGCCCGATCAGCTCCGGATCGAAGGTGGCGCCCCAGGACAGCGGCACGGGGTACGCGGTGGCGCCCCAGGCGGCGAAGCCGGCCAGGCACTCCTCGTGCGCCATCGCCGGGATGCCGAACCGGTTCGCGGCGGCGACGCGCTGCTGGGTCCGCAGCAGCGACAGCGCGCCGAGCGCGGGGTCGACGGGCGCGGTCCCGAACGGCCGGGTGAGCTGGCCGAGGCCGACGTCCAGCAGGTCGTCCAGGTCGACCGGTTCCTCCATGTCGTGCTGGTACGGCGCGACCTCTCCCCCGTCGGCGGCGGCGCCGACCCAGACGCCGTAGAGCTGGGCCACCTTCTCCGGCAGGGTCATCGCGGCGACCAGGGCGTCCACCCGGGTCGCGAGGTCGAGGGTCGGGTCGGTCCAGAGCGCGGTGCCGGGGGCGATGTCGAGGGTCACGTTGTCGGTCACTTTCCTCCGACGCCCATCAGCCCCTGCACCAGGGCCCGCCGGGCGAACAGATAGACGAGCAGGACGGGCACCATCGACAGCACGACCGCGGCGAGCAGGCCGGGAATGTTGATCCCGTACTGCGTCTGGAAGTTGTAGAGGCCGAGGGTGATCACCTTGGTGGAGTCGGACTGGGTGAGGATCAGCGGGAACAGGAAGCCGTTCCACGCCTGGAGGGCGGAGAAGACCGCGATCGTGGCGATCCCGCCGCGCGACAGCGGCAGCACCAGCTGGGCGAAGACCCGCGCCGGGCTGGCGCCGTCGATGGCCATCGCCTCGTACAGGTCTCCGGTGATGTCCCGCATGACGCCGCTGAGGATCAGCGCGCACACCGGCAGCGAGAACGCGGCGGTGGGCAGGATGACGCCGACGAGGTTGTCGTAGAGCCCCGCCTTGCTGATCAGGTAGAAGATCGGCACGATGACCGCCTGCGCCGGGATAGCCAGGCCCAGCAGGAACAGCCGGAACACGCCGGAGGTGAGCCGGCTGCGGCTGCGCACGATGGCGTACGCCAGCGGCGGCACGAGCAGCAGCACGATGGCCACCACGCTCACCGTCACCACGAGCGTGTTGAACAGGTAGCGGCCGAAGCCCTCGTCGAAGGCGCCGGTGTAGTTGTCGAGGGTGAAGGTGTCGGGCGGGGCGAGCGGGCCGTTGCGGCCGTAGCCCTCGCGGGTCTGCACGGTGGTCGCCAGCATGACGTAGATCGGCAGGCCGACCACGAGGAGCCAGGCCAGCGCGCCGATCCCGGCGAGCCAGTTGGGGCGGTGCCGCTTCACAGGCCCTCCATCGTGGAGCGCATCTTGTCGTAGCCGGAGACCCGGACCACGATCAGCGAGATGACGGTGGCGACGACGACGAGGAGCAGGGCGATGGCCGCGCCGGCGCCGAAGTCGAAGCTGCGGAACGCCTGCTCGTACATGTGGTAGGCGGTGATGGTGGTGTCGGTGCCCGGCCCGCCCTGGGTGAGGATCAGCACGGTGTCGAACGTGGTCAGCCCGCCGACGACCATGAGCACCACCGAGGTGATCATGGCGTTGCGCAGCTGCGGCAGGGTCACGTGGCGGAACTGCTCCCACCGGCCGGCGCCGTCGACCTCGGCGGCCTGGTAGAGCACCGCCGGCACGGCCCGGGCCGCGCCCTGGTAGATCAGCGCGTGGAACGGGATGAACTGCCAACTGCCGACGAGGACCAGCACGGCGATCGCGCCCGTCCGGCTGCCGAAGAGGTTGCCGTCGCCGAACAGCCACGGGGCCTGACCGGGTACGCCGAAGTTCGGGTCGAGCAGCGCCCGCCACAGCACCGACACGGCGGTCGCCGACAGCAGCAGCGGCAGGAAGAAGATGGCGGACAGTACGGCCCGGTTGCGCTGCGGCCCGGCCGCCCACACGCCGATCAGCAGGCTCAGCGGGGTCTGCACCAGCACGCCGAGGGCGGTGAGCAGGACGCTCAGCCACAGGCTGTTGATCATCACCGGGTCGCGGGCGAGCCGCTGCCAGTTGTCCAGCCCGACGTACTCCGGCGAGCCGAGGCCCGCCCAGCTGGTGAAGCTGAGCACGACCACGAGGACCAGCGGGGCGAGCGCGAAGAGCCCGAAGAACAGGGTGGCGGGCAGCGCCCAGGCGAAGCCCGGGCGGCTGAGGGTGGGGCCGCCCGGGCGTCGTCGGGCCCGTCGCTGCTCCGTCACGCTGGGGGCGGCGAGGGTGGTGGTGGACATGGTCGCGCTCAGCCCGCCTGGAGGGACTGCATCGCCTTGATGAAGCCGGCGGCGTCCAGCCGGCCGTTGCAGTACTGCTGCACGGCCTGGTGGATGGTCGTGGTGGCGGCCGGCGGGTACGCCTGGTCCCAGGAGAGCTGGAAGTTCGGGGCCTCCTTGACCAGGGTGAACTGGTACTTCAGGTAGTCCGGGTTGGTGGCGCCGTCGAGGAACTTCTCGGTGTTGGTGGTGGTCGGCAGGTTGCCGATGGACAGCTGTGCCTGGACGAACTCGTCGGAGTACTGGAGCTTGAGGAACTCGGCCACGGCCTCCGGGTGCCGGGTCTTCTTCAGCACCGAGTAGAAGTTGTTGGTGTTGCCGACCACGTTGCGCGGGTCGCCCTTGCCGCCCGGGACGCTCGGGAAGGCGCTCCAGCCGAGGCCCTCGGCGGCGAAGGTCGGGTTGGCGTCGTGGTGGGTCGAGTAGTTCCAGGAGCCCATCAGCTCGAAGCCGGCCTTGCCGCTGGACAGCAGTGCCGGCGATCCGCCGTCGGTGAACTTGACCGAGTCGAAGTTGGTGCCGAACGCGCCCGCGTCGGTCAACTGCCGCAGCAGTTCCAGGGCACGGCGGCTCTCCGGGCTCTCCCAGGCGCTCTTGTCGCCGCCGAGCGCCTTGGCGAACAACTCGGGGCCGGCCACCCGGTCGTAGAGGTACTGGTACCACATCTGGGTCGGCCACTGGTCGCCGCCGCCGAGGGCGATCGGCGTGATGCCCTTGCCCTTGAGCGTCCGTACGGCCGCCAGCAGGTCGTCCCACGTCTTCGGCGGGGTGATGCCGGCGTCGGCGAGGACCTTCTTGTTGTGGAACAGCAGCACCGGCTGGGTGCCGCGCATCGGCACCCCGTACGCCTTGCCGTCGACCATCGCGGTGTTGAAGACCGACGGCAGGAAGTTCGCCTTCAGCCCCGGGTCCTTGGCGATCATGTCGTCCAGCGGCAGCAACAGGTCGGCCTTGACGAACGGGGTGATGCTGCCGCCGCCCCAGTTGAAGAAGACGTCCGGCGCCTGCTTGGTGTTGATGATGGTCTGGAGCTTGGTCTGGTAGTCGGCGCCGGGGATGGTGTCCAGCACCGCCTTGACCTTCGACGTCTTGTTGAACGTATCGACGAGCTGTTTCTCGACCTTGTTGGTGGCGTCGCCGTACACCAGGATGCGGATCTCGTCCGGGCCGGCGGCCGAGTCACCGTCACCGCAGGCGGTCAGTGGCAACGCCAGCGCCAGGGCGGCGCCGAGCGCGACGGCCCGGACGAGCCGCGTGCGTACAGTCATGATCGACCTCTCGTGGTGGGGGTGTGGTGGGGGACGTCGCCGCCGGCGCGACGACCGAAAGGTGTCCGACAAGTTTCCGGAATACTTCCGTAACTCGTCCGAACGCTAGAACCGACCTGCCGTGTCGTCAACCCCCGATCGTGGGGCAAGATGGGCCGGTGGAGCGGCCCCGCCGTTCCGGACGTTTTTCGGTGGTCACGGGTACGGTCGGTCTTCCGACCGGTGAAGGAGACGCGGGTGGACGGCGACGACGGGCGCAGGATCACCATCACCGCCATCGCGCGGGAGGCCGGGGTCTCGGTGCCGACCGTGTCGCGGGTGCTCAACGGGCGCTCGGACGTGGCTCCCGGCACCCGCGAGCGGGTGGAGGAGCTGCTGCGCCAGCACGGCTACCAGCGCCGGGGCAGCCGCACGGTCAGCCGCGTCGGCCTGGTCGACCTGGTCTTCAACGACCTGGACAGCCCCTGGGCGGTCGAGATCATCCGGGGGGTCGAGGACGTCGGGCACGGCGCGGGCGTCGGCACGGTGGTCTCCGCGATCCACCGCCAGTCGACCGCGGCGCGGCAGTGGTTGCAGAACCTGCGGGCCCGCGCCACGGACGGCGTCATCTTCGTGACCTCGCACCTGAGCCCGCCGCTGCACGCGCAGCTGCGCCGCCTCAACGTGCCCGTGGTGGTCGTCGACCCGGCCGGCGTGCCCGCCACCGACGTGCCCACCGTCGGCGCCACCAACTGGGCCGGCGGGCTCGCCGCGACCGAGCACCTGCTGTCACTCGGGCACCGGCGGATCGGCTTCGTCGCCGGGCCGACGCACCTGCTGTGCAGCCGGGCCCGCCTGGACGGCCACCGGGCCGGGCTGGAGGCGGCCGGGGTGCCGGTGGAGGACCGCCTGGTGCACCCCGGCGACTTCTACCACGCCTCGGGCTTCGCCGCCGGGACGGCGCTGCTCGACCTCGACGACCCGCCGACGGCCATCTTCGCGGCCAGCGACCAGATGGCCTTCGGCGTCTACGAGGCTGTCCGCCGCCGCGGGCTGCGGATCCCCGACGACGTCAGCGTCGTGGGCTTCGACGACCTGCCCGAGGCCCGCTGGGCCTCACCGCCGCTGACCACCGTCCGGCAACCGCTGGTGGAGATGGGTCGCCTGGCCGCCCGAACCGTGCTACGGCTGGCGCAGGGCGAGGGCATCGACTCCCCCCGGGTGGAACTCGCCACCAACCTGGTCGTCCGGGACAGCACGGCGCCGCCGCGCCGGTCGTGAGCGCCGCCGCGCGGCTCGCCGTCCGGCCGCGGCTCTCCCGACAGCGTTCCGGAAGTTCCGGGGGATCGCCACCGGCCTGACCGCCGGCAGTCGCCGCGCGCGGGCCGGCGGAGATTCCGGAACGGCGCCGCGGCCGGCGGGGAGCACCGGGCCTTCGGGTTCAGCGGTGCGGGTGGTGGTGCCGGACCGCGCGCCGGATGTCCACCGGCAGGGCGGGCGCGCCGTCGACCGGCGCGGGGTCCTCGACGGTGGGGGCGATGCCGCCGGCGGCGATCCGGTCCAGGGTGGCCAGGCCGGCGGCGTCGATCGAGCCGAACACCGTGTAGTTCGGGCGCAGCGCCGAGTCCGACTGGACCAGGAAGAACTGGCTGCCGTTGGTGTCGGGGCCCGCGTTGGCCATGGCGAGGGTGCCCCGGGCGTAGAGCCGGCGTACGCCGGTCGGGTCGGTCGGCGCCGGCGGCAGGTCGGTGGGCAGTTCGTCGGCGTAGCGGTAGCCGGGGCCGCCGGAGCCGGTGCCGGACGGGTCACCGCACTGGAGCACCTTCAGCGTCGGGTACGCGGTGAGCCGGTGGCAGGAGGTGCGGTCGTAGAAGCGGTGGCGCACCAGGTGCAGGAAGCTCTGCACGGTGCAGGGGGCCGCCTCCCGGTCGAGGGTCAGCCCGATCGGCCCCTGGTTGGTGCGCAGCGTGACCCGCACGGTACCCCGGTCGGGGGTGCGCCTCGGGTCGGGCGGCAGCGGGACCGGCCTGGCGGCGGGGTCCTCGGGCGTCTCGGTGTAGGCGCACGGGCCGGGCGTGACCCGGGAAACGGCGGCGTCGGCCGGGGCTCCGCCGGGCGCGGCGACCGCGGCGGCGCCGCCACCGGTGACCAGCGCGCCCGCGACCAGGGCCACCCCGGCGAGGCGGGACAGCGTACGGGCCGGCCGGCGGGGCGCCTCGATCGACGGCGGGACGGGGTGCGGTCGGGGTTCGCTCGACACGGGGATCCTCCTGGACTCGTGGCGCCGGAAAGACCGGAGTCTATGGATCCCGTCGTCGCTTGTCGATCCGCCCCGCCCCGGGCGAGGTCAGGAAGGGGCCCTGCCGTACCGGCGCCGGGCCGCCCGGCGGCGCCAGAGCAGCGCCGTCCCCAGCAGCGCGACCGCCCCCGCCGCGAGCGCGGCCACGGGCCACCGGGCGATCAGCCCGTCCTCGATCGGGCCGCTGGCCGCGGCCGGGCGCGGATCGACGGTGGCGGCGAGCGCGGGTGGCGAGGGGGTAGCCGAGGCGGTCAGCTCCCCGGGCTCGACCAGCCGGCCGACGGCGGAGCCCCGCGGCAGCGTGAAGCCCCAGTCGAGCAGGGCCGCGCCCTGCTCCCAGCCCCGCGCGGGCTGCGGCTCGGCGCCGAGCAGCGTGACCACCAGCCGCCGCCCGTTGCGCTGGGCCGCCCCGACGTAGGTGTGCCGGGCCAGGTCGGTGAAGCCGGTCTTGCCGCCGAGCGCGCCCGGGTAGCGGTAGATGAGCTGGTTCTCGTTCTGGATCTCGAAACCCTTGGTCCGCTGCGCCGGCTGGGCGGGGACGCGGTGCGTCTCGGTCAGCGCGTACCGGCGGAACGTCGGGTCGGCGAAGCAGGCCCGGGCGACCAGCGCCAGGTCGTACGCGCTGGTGAACTGGCCCCGCCCGTCGAGCCCGGAGGGGGTGACCGCGTGCGTCTGGAGGGCGCCGAGGCGGTGCGCCTCCTCGTTCATCGCCCGCACGCCGCCGGCCATCCCGTCCGGCCCGCCGCCGAGGCGGGCCAGCACGTTGGCCGCCTCGTTGCCGGACTGGAGCAGCAGCCCGAGCCAGACGGTCTCGATCCGGTACCGTCCGCCGGCGACCAGCCCGACGGCCGAGGAGCCGGGTTCGATGTCCATGTCCCCGTCGGTGACGGTGACGACCTGCTGCGGGTCGAGTCGGGGCAGCATGGTGGCCGCCAGCAGCAGCTTCTGCACGCTGGCCGGGGTGCCGTACTCGTGCGGGCCGCAGCCGCCCAGCACCTGGCCGGAGTCCAGGTCGGCGACCAGCCACGAGGTCGCGGTGACCGCCGGCGGGCGCGCGGCCCCCGCCGGGACGACCAGACCGGCGGTGTCGAGCGCCGGGCCGCCGACGGCCCGCTCCTGCGGCACGGCCGGCGGCGGCGACGGGCGTGGCGGCCGGGACATGCTGGGCGCGGGCGCCTTCGGGCAGGGCGCGGACCCGACGGCCCCGGGCGCGGACGGTGCCACTCCGGACGCTGACGGCACCAGGCCGGGCGGGGACGGCACCTGGCCGGGCGCGGACGCGACGACGCCGGGCGCGGAGGTCACGAGGGCGGCGGGACCGGCCGGGCCGGCCGCCGCGGGGACGGGCGCGCCGGTGCCGAGGAGGACGGCGGTCGCCGTGGCCGCCAGCAGCCGAACCTTCATGCACCGCACCCTAGTCGGCGCAGTTCGTGGCGCGGGCCGGGTTCTCCAGGCCCGGAGGTCCGGGACGGGTCGAAGGCGTGGCCGGCTCACCTCCCGCCCGACCGTTTCGGCGGCGCGGACCCGACGGTTCCGGGACCATCGGCCCTGCCGCGGGGCCCGGCCGGGACGGAAGCTAAAGACTGAAAGCGGTAACCGATCTTCCGGTTTACGTGCCGGGCACCGCCGTGGGCGGCGTCTCCGCCCCGCGGGCCGCCCGACACCGACGAAGGGACGACCATGGAAGCCCTCTCGCTGACCCGCCTCGCCGACGAGCAGCTCGCCGCCGCGCGGGAGGCCGACAGCGGACGCAGCGCACGTTCCCTGCACCCGGGCCGGGACCGCCGCCTGCGGCAGACCCTGCTCGCCCTGCGCGGCGGCCGGTCCCTCGACGAGCACGACAGCCCGGGCGAGGCGACGCTGCAGGTGCTCGTGGGGCGGGTGCGCCTGGTGGCCGGGGACGAGTCCTGGGCGGGCGACGTCGGCGACCTCGTGGTCATTCCGCCGCTGCGGCACGCGCTGCACGCCGTCACGGACGCCGCCGTCCTGCTCACCGTGACGCCGCGGCCGTGAGCACCGTCCCGGCCCGTCGTCACCGCCCGGCCGGGCGCGCCGCCGTGGCCGCCCCCGGTCACGCTCCGGGCCGGGGCCGGTCGCCGGGCCGGGTGCCGCCGCAGCACGGCGCATGGGCGATGCTACTGCTGCCCTTCCTGGCGGCGCTGACCGTCACCGGCCCGCATCCGCTGCACCTTCCCCTGCTCGGGGCCGCGCTCGCCGGATACCCGCTGTCCTACTTCGGGTTGCAGGCGGTCAAGACCGGGCGGATCCGCCGGGTGCGCCCGCACCTCGTCGGGTACGGGCTCGCCACCGTCGCGCTCGGCACGCCGGTGCTGGTGGCCCGGCCCGCGACGCTCGCCTACGCCCCGATCTTCGTGGCCCTCGCCGCCGTCAACGCCGGCTACGCGCGCCGGCGCCGCGACCGGGCGTTCGTCAACGACCTCGCCTTCGTGGCGCAGTGCGGCCTGCTCGGTCTCGTCGTGGCCACGGTCGCCGGGGTGCCGTGGACCGGCGTGGTCGGGGTGACGGTCGTGGCACTGGGCTACCTGGTCGGCACCGTCGTGCACGTCAAGACGATGATCCGGGAACGGGACAGCGTCCGGTACCGGTGGGTGTCGTGGACTTACCACGCCGTCGTCGCGGTCGCCGCCGCGCTCTGGGCGCCGACGCCGGTCGCCGTGGTCTTCGCGGTGCTGCTGGCCCGGGCGGTGCTGCTCGCCGGGCGCCGGGTCGCGCCGGTGCGGGTGGGGCTGGTCGAGACGGCGTGCGCCCTGCTGGTGCTGGCGGCGGTGGCGCTCTGACCCCGGCGGGGGCGGGGCGCTGCCGGGCCCCGTCGGCCCGCGTCGAGGGGAGGGCTCCCACGGGGCGGGACGCACCGCGTCGGTTGGCTCACAAGCCGTTGCCTCCGGCAGCGCTCACCGACTAGAACCGGGGAACGTTCGGCCGGACCGCCCGGCGACGGTGGCGAGGTGATGGCCGTGGCTCTGATCTCCTACGACGACGCCGACGCGGCGGCCTTCGCCGCGACCCGGGAGCTGCCGCGCGGCGGCCTGGACCGGTGGCGGCACGCGGTGCAGCAACACCTTCGGCCGCGTACCGGCACCACACTGCTCGACCTCGGGGCCGGCACCGGCGCCTGGGCCGCCGCCTTCACCGAGTGGTTCGGCGCCCGGGTGGTGGGGGTGGAGCCTGCCGGGGCGATGCGCTCCCGCGCCAGCCACCGGCCGCTGCTCGCCGGCGACGCGGTCGCGCTGCCGCTGCGCGACTCCGTGGCGGACGCCGCGTGGCTGTCCACGATGGTGCACCACATTCCCGACCTCGACGCGGCGGCGCGGGAGCTGCGCCGGGTGCTCCGCCCGGGCGCGCCCGTGCTGATCCGCTCGCCGTTTCCCGGCCGGCACCAGCGGATCACGCTGTTCCGCTGGTTCCCGGAGGCGGTACGCGTCCTCGAGACCTATCCGGACCTGGCGCGGGTGCGCGCCGCGTTCGCCACGGCCGGGTTCACCGTCAGCACCGTCGAGCCCGTCGCGCAGATCACGGCGGCGTCGCTGGCCGAGTGCGCCGCGAACCTCGACCGCCGGGCCCACACCCTGCTCCAGTTGATCACCGACGAGGAGTACGCCGCGGGGCTGGCCCGGCTCCGGGCCGCGGCCGCCACGGCGACGGGCCCCGTCGTCGACCACCTCGACCTGCTGGTGCTGCGCTGAGTCACCCGGGCAGGGCCGGGTCGCGGTGGCGCAGGTAGTCGTACAGCGCGGCCGAGGCGTGCAGCCGCCGCAGGCTGCGCCGGTGCAGTTCCTGCTCCCGCTTGGCCAGCTCCGCGTGGACCCGTTGAGCACTGCCGGTGGTACGCATCTCGCCGAGCACCGCCGCGACGATGTCGAACGGGTACGCGCCCCGGCGCAGCAGCGCCACGACCTGCGCGGCGCGCAGCTCGGCCGCGTCGTACATCCGGTAGCCGGTGCCGCGCTCGCGGACCGGCCGGAGCAGGCCGCGCTGCTCCCACAGCCGTAGCTGCGAGGTGCGGACGCCGACCAGCTCGGCGACCTCACCGATGCGGGCGCCGCGCCGGGGCGCCGGCAGGACGGCGGCCGGGCGGGAGACCACGGTCTCGAACGCGCCGAGCACCCGCCGGATGTCGGCCCGCTCCCGGTCCAGCTCGGCGTGGCCGGCGTCGAGCGCCGCCAGCGCCGCCGCCAGGTCGCCCCGGTGCACCGCGACCATGACCTCCCGGGTACGCGCCCAGCCGTGCCCCTCGGCCATCCGCCGGACCACCGCCAGTGCCCGCACGTGGTCGCCGGTGAAGACCCGGTAGCCGGCGGGGGTGCGCTCGACCGGCGGCAGCACGCCGAGGTCGACGTAGTTGCGCACCTGCTGGACGGAGATGCCCGCGGTCGCCGCGACCTCCGCCCCCCGCCATCGTCCGGCCCGTCGTCCCGCATCCACCACCGGGCCACCCTACCGGTCTCCACGTGGTTTGAGACTTTCCCTCCCACTCCGGGCCGCCGCAGCTGTTGAAGGAGGTGAAACCCTCTACGGGCGGTTGAATGAGACGATTGAAGGCGGCCTGGCCCCCGTAGATGTACCCCGGGCGGGACTCCGCCCACGATCTCGCGAAGGGTTCGCATGCAGCAGCCAGCACGGTCCGCCGCCGACAGTCACGACATGATCGAGGTGCGCGGCGCCAGGGAGAACAATCTCGCCTCCGTCTCGGTGGACATCCCCAAGCGCCGGCTGACCGTCTTCACCGGGGTCTCCGGCTCCGGGAAGTCGTCCCTGGTCTTCGGGACCATCGCCGCCGAGTCGCAGCGCCTGATCAACGAGACCTACAGCGCCTTCCTCCAGTCGTTCATGCCGAACGTGAGCCGCCCCGACGTCGACTCGCTGCGCAACCTCAGCGCGGCCATCGTCGTGGACCAGGAGCGGATGGGCGCGAACTCGCGCTCCACCGTCGGCACCGCCACCGACGCGTACGCGATGCTGCGCATCGTCTTCAGCCGGCTCGGCACCCCGCACGTGGGCGGGGCCGGCGCGTTCAGCTTCAACCTGGCCGAGGGCATGTGCCCGGCCTGCGAGGGCCTCGGGCGGGTCTCCGACCTCGACGTCGACGAACTCGTCGACGTCGAACGCTCGCTCAACGACGGCGCGATCAAGGTGCCCAACTTCGCCGTCGACTCGTGGTACTGGCAGACCATCGTCCACTCCGGGCTGTTCGACCCCGACACGAAGCTCCAGGACTACACGCCGCAGCAGTGGCAGGACTTCCTCCACAAGCCGTCCACGAAGATCAAGGTGGGCAGCAACAACTGGACGTACGAGGGCCTGGCGGTCAAGGTGCGCCGGCTCTACCTGGCCAAGGACCGCGAGTCGATGCAGGCGCACATCCGCGCCTTCGTCGACCGGGCGGTCACCTTCACCACCTGCGCCGACTGCGGCGGGACCCGGCTCAACGCGGCGGCACTCTCCTCCCGGATCGACGGGAGGAACATCGCCGAGTGCTCGGCGATGCAGATCAGCGACCTGGCCGGGTTCGTCCGCGCCATCGACGACCCGTCGGTCGCCCCGCTGACCGGCAACCTGCGCGACCTGCTCGACTCGCTGGTCGAGATCGGCCTGGGCTACCTCAGCCTGGACCGCGAGTCCGCCACCCTCTCCGGCGGCGAGGCGCAGCGGGTGAAGATGGTCCGGCACCTCGGCTCCAGCCTCTCCGACGTCACGTACGTCTTCGACGAACCGACGGTCGGCCTGCACCCGCACGACATCGCCCGGATGAACGACCTGCTGCTGCGCCTGCGCGACAAGGGCAACACGGTGCTGGTCGTCGAGCACAAGCCCGAGACGATCGCCATCGCCGACCACGTGGTCGACCTCGGGCCCGGGGCCGGCACGGCCGGCGGCCGGATCTGCTTCACCGGTGACGTCGCCGGCCTGCGCCGCTCCGACACCCTCACCGGCCGGCACCTCGACCACCGGGCACGCCTGCGCGAGCACGTACGCCGGCCGTCCGGCCAGCTGTCGATCCGCAACGCCGACCTGCACAACCTGCGCGACGTCGACGTCGACATCCCGCTCGGCGTGCTGACCGTGGTGACCGGGGTGGCCGGCTCCGGCAAGAGCTCACTGATCCACGGCTCGCTGCACCGCCGCGACGGCGTGGTGGTCGTCGACCAGTCGCCGATCCGGGGTTCCCGGCGCAGCAACCCGGCCACCTACACCGGCCTGCTGGACCCGATCCGCGCCGCCTTCGCCAAGGCCAACGGGGTCAAGGCCGCGCTGTTCAGCGCCAACTCCGAAGGCGCCTGCCCCACCTGCAAGGGCATCGGCCTGGTCTACACCGACCTGGCGATGATGGCCGGTGTCGCCTCGGTCTGCGAGCGGTGCGAGGGACGGCGCTTCACCGACGAGGTGCTCACCTACCGGCTGCGCGGGAAGAACATCAGCGAGGTGCTCGCGATGCCGGCCATCCAGGCCCGGGACTTCTTCCCCGGCGGCCCCGCCCGGGCGATCCTCGACCGGCTGGTCGACGTCGGGCTCGGCTACCTCACCCTCGGCCAGCCGCTCAACACGCTCTCCGGCGGCGAGCGGCAGCGGCTCAAGCTGGCCATCCGCATGGCCGACAGCGGGAGCACGTACGTCCTGGACGAGCCGACCACCGGCCTGCACCTGGCCGACGTGGACCAACTGCTCGCCCTGCTGGACCGGCTGGTCGACGCCGGCAACACCGTCGTCGTCATCGAGCACCACCAGGCGGTCATGGCGCACGCCGACTGGCTGATCGACCTCGGTCCGGGGGCGGGACACGACGGCGGCCGGATCGTCTTCACCGGCACGCCGGCCGAGCTGGTCGCCCACGGCGACACGCTGACCGCCCGTCACCTGCGCGAGTACGTGGGCCGCTGAGCCACCGGCCGGACGACGGCGACCCTCCGGACGCCATACCCGCGCCGGCCCACGTCAGGCCCCGGATCGGATCGCCCTCCGGCCCGGACTGCATCGCCCTCGGCCGCCCGGGTCCGCATCCCCGGCTGCCTGGCCGGGGGCGGTGCCCGGGGTCGCCCGCCGAGCGGTCAGCGTCCCGACACGGGGACCGCCCGGGCGGACGGCGCCGCCAGCCGGCGCGCCCAACGGCGTAACGGCGACACCGCCGCCGCGACCGGAGTGAGCAGCCCGACGATGATCAGCAGGGCGTCGAGGAAGAGCGTGGCGAGGACGACGAGAACGGCCAGCGACGCCACGGTGCGGGCGGTCACCGACGCCGGGCGGGCCGGTGCCCGGTGGGCGCCGTGGTGGCGGACGGGGATGCGGGGTGGAGCCATGGTGCCTGGTACCTGCCTCGGAGATCGGGTGCGGCGCCACTCATACCCCCCGTGAGCTGCCCAAACACGTCCGATGACAAGCACCACAACCCGCCGCGTCCGCCTTCCCGGCGGAGGGATTCGCCGCCGCGGCGCCCCAGGTGCGGACGCGGTGCGCGGCGCGGGTACGGCACGCGGCGCGGGTACGGCACGCGGCGCGGGTGCCACACGCAGCACCGGTGCGAGGCCGGCAGGGCGCGGGGCTGGGCGCGGGGCGCGCGGTGCGTCAGGTGAGGCGGCGCAGCCAGCGACGCTGCCAGGGCGTCTCCACGGCCCGCGGGCGGTAGGTGGCGCGCACCCAGTCCACCGCCTGCTCGGGCGGCAGCCCGTCGAGGATCGCCAGCGCCGCCAGCGCGGTGCCCGTACGCCCGGTGCCGCCCCGGCAGGCCACCTCGACGCGTTCGCCGTCGTGGGCACGACGCAGGGCCTCGGTCAGGGCGTCGATCGCGTCCGCCCGGTCGACCGGGACCCAGAAGTCGGGCCACCGGATCCGCCGGTGCGGCCAGGCGGGCGTCGGCCCGGGTGCCAGCAGCAGGGCGAAGTCGGCGGGCGACGTCTCGTCCGCGATCCGTCGTCCCCGCACCCGCACCCCACTCGGTAGTACGACAACCCCCACCTGCTCGCCCCACACCCGTACATCACTCATCCCCCCATCCTCACGTCCGCCCCGCTCCCCCGCTGCCCCGCCCCGCCCCGCCCCAGATCCAATGTTGATCATGAAGTTGTCGACGGATTCGATCTCCAAAAGTGGCAACAACTTCATGATCAACGGGGGGATAGCGGGAGGGAGGGGGCGCGTGGGGGGTCAGGGTCCGGGTGGGGTTTTTGGGCGGGCGCGGAGGTGGGCGCGTTCGCCCTGCCTGCCGAAGAGGCTGAGGAACTCGACCGGCTCGGCGTCGGCCGACCCGAACCAGTGCGGTACGCGGGTGTCGAACTCCGCCGCCTCCCCCGGCGTGAGCACGAGGTCCTGGTCGCCGAGGACGACCCGCAGCCGCCCGTTGAGGACGTAGAGCCACTCGTAGCCCTCGTGGGTCTGCGGATCGGGCTCCGCCCTGCGACCGCCGCCCGGGATCACCAGCTTGTACGCCTGGATGCCGCCGGGCCGGCGGGTCAGGGGCAGCATGGTCATCCCGTGGCGGGTGACCGGGCGCAGGTGGACGCGCGGGTCGCCGGTGGACGGGGCGTCGACGAGTTCGTCGAGCGTGACGCCGTGCGCCCTGGCCAGCGGGAGGAGCAGTTCGAGGGTGGGCCGGCGGGACCCGGACTCCAGCCGGGAGAGCGTGCTCACCGAGATGCCGGTCGCCGTCGACAGGTCGGCCAGGGTGGTCTCCCGCTGCCGACGCAGCGCACGCAGCCGGGGACCGACCGCGCCGAGCGCCTGGTCCAGGTCGTCGTCCATGCCGCCATCTTGCCACTATGGCAACAATGTTTGCCACCCTGGCGGCGGCGACCGCATCGTGGTCGCGGGAGGTGGTCACGGTGACCGATCAGTTGGATGGCGGCTACGACGTGGTGGTGATCGGAGGTGGCGCCGCGGGGTTGAGCGGGGCGCTGACGCTGGCCCGGGTGCGACGGTCGGTGGTGGTGCTCGACTCGGGCGCGCCGCGCAACGCCCCGGCCGAGGGCGTGCACGGGCTGCTGGCCCGCGAGGGGATCCGGCCGGCCGAGCTGTTGGAACGCGGCCGGGCGGAGGTACGCGGCTACGGCGGCCGGGTGGTCACCGGCGAGGTCGCCGCCGCGAACCGCGACGACGGCGGGTTCACGGTGACGCTGGCCGACGGTCGGGCGGTCCGCGCGCGCCGGCTGCTGGTGGCCACCGGGCTGGTGGACGAACTGCCGGCCGTCCCGGGGCTGCGGGAGCGCTGGGGCAGGGACGTGCTGCACTGCCCGTACTGCCACGGCTGGGAGGTCCGCGACCGGGCCATCGGCGTGCTGGCCAGCGGGCCGTTCTCGGTGCACCAGGCGCTGCTGTTCCGGCAGTTGAGCGCCGACGTCACGTACTTTCGGCACACCATGGCGCCGCTCACCGACGAGCATGCGGAGCAGCTGGCGGCCCGAAAGATCCGCGTGGTCGACGGCGAGGTCGCGTCCCTGGAGGTCGTCGACGACCGCCTCGTGGGCGTACGGCTGGGCGACGGCACTCTCGTACGCCGGGAGGCGCTGGCCGTCTCGTCGCGGATGGTGGCGCGCGCCGGATTCCTCGCGGCGCTCGGGCTGCGACCCGCGGCACACCCGGCGGGGGTCGGCGAGCACGTCCCTGCCGACGCGACGGGCCGCACCGACGTGCCCGGAGTGTGGGTCGCCGGCAACGTCACCGATCCGGCGGCCCAGGTCGGTGCCGCCGCGGCGGCCGGAGTGTTCGCGGCGGCCCAGATCAACGCCGACCTGGTCGCCGAGGAGACCCGGCGGGCCGTCGCCGCCCACCGCGCCCCGTTCTCCGCGCGCTCTGAGGCGGCGCTCTGCGAGCAGGTGGTGGGCGACCGTCGCCACGGCCTGTGACGTCGCGGTGAACCGGACGGAGGTCACGGTCCGTATCGCGGGACGGTTGGCGGGTAACCGGGTCCGGGTGATAGCAACAGGGTCTAGCAGCGCAAGCGAAGGGACGTGTCGTATGCCGGAGACCGTGGAGACGGTGTTCACCAGCGTGGTCGCCCGCAATCCGGGCGAGCCGGAATTCCACCAAGCGGTACGCGAGGTGCTGGAGAGCATCGGCCCGGCGCTGGCCAGACACCCCGAGTACGCCGAGGCGCGGATCATCGAGCGGATCTGCGAGCCGGAGCGGCAGGTCATCTTCCGGGTGCCGTGGGAGGACGACCGCGGCCGGATCCAGGTCAACCGGGGCTTCCGGGTGGAGTTCAACAGCGCGCTCGGCCCGTACAAGGGCGGATTGCGCTTCCACCCGTCGGTCTACCTCGGGATCGTGAAGTTCCTGGGCTTCGAGCAGATCTTCAAGAACGCGTTGACCGGGCTGTCGATCGGTGGCGGCAAGGGCGGCGCGGACTTCGACCCGAAGGGTCGCTCGGACCGGGAGGTGATGCGGTTCTGCCAGAGCTTCATGACCGAGCTGTACCGGCACATCGGCGCGGACACCGACGTGCCGGCCGGGGACATCGGCGTGGGCGGCCGGGAGATCGGCTACCTGTTCGGCCAGTACAAGCGGATCACCAACCGGTACGAGTCGGGGGTGCTGACCGGCAAGGGCCTGGCGTACGGGGGCGCGCAGGTGCGCCGCGAGGCGACCGGCTACGGGGCGGTTTTCTTCGCCGACGAGATGCTCCGGCAGACCGGCGACAGCCTGGACGGCAAGCGGGTCGTGGTCTCCGGCTCCGGCAACGTGGCGATCTACGCGATCGAGAAGGTGCACCAGCTCGGCGGGCGGGTGGTCGCCTGCTCCGACTCGTCCGGCTACGTCCTCGACGACAAGGGCATCGACCTGGAGCTGCTGCGGGAGCTGAAGGAGCAGCGCCGGGCCCGGCTCGACGACTACGCCCGGCACGTGCCGCACGCGGTGGCGGTCTCCGGGCGTACCGTCTGGGAGGTGCCCTGCGAGCTGGCGCTGCCGTGCGCGACGCAGAACGAGATCGGCGGCGCGGAGGCCGCGGCGCTCGTGGCCGGCGGCTGCGTCGCGGTGGTGGAGGGCGCGAACATGCCCACCACGCCGGAGGCGGTCCGCATCCTCGGCCGGGCCGGGGTGCGCTTCGCGCCGGGCAAGGCGGCCAACGCCGGCGGCGTGGCGGTCAGCGCGCTGGAGATGCAACAGAACGCCAGCCGGGACTCGTGGACGTTCGCCGAGTCGGAGCAGCGGCTGCGCGACATCATGCGCAACATCCACGACCGCTGCTGGAGCACCGCCGAGGAGTACGGGCTGCCCGGCGACTACGTGGCCGGCGCCAACATCGACGGGTTCCGCCGGGTGGCGGAGGCGATGCTGGCCCACGGCCTGATCTGACGGGGCTGCCGGTCCGCCGCGACAGCGCCGGCGCGGCCGGTCGGGGGACGACGCGCGTCGCCCCTCCCGGCAGCGCCGGCGGCCGGCTCAGAAGCTGCTGACCAGCTTCACGAACGCTTCGTCGATCATGGCGGGGTCGGTGGCGTCGAACGCCTTGCCCGACGACGCCTTGGCGATCCGGTCCAGCGTGGCGAAGTCCGAATCCCCGTCGAAGGCGATGCAGAAGACCTTCACCGGACGCCGCGGGTCCAGGGCCACGTCGGCGAGCAGCCGGTTCAGGTCGTTGTCCCGGGCGTACTCGTTCTTGCCGTCGGTCAGCACGACGACGGCGTTGATCCGGTCCGGGTCGTACCGGTCGAGCAGCTGGCGGTGGGCGGCCCGGACCGTCGCGTAGAGCGCCGTGTCCCCCGCGACGTGCAGGCCGGCGATCCGGTCGTTGATCCGCTTGTGGTCGAAGTCGCCGAGCCGGACCTCCTCCCGGTACGGGCCTTCGGGCCGCTTCGACGTCTCCGAGGAGAACGACCAGAGCCCGACCCGGTCCTCGGAGTTGAGCAGCGCGAGCCCCTTTTTCGCCGCCGCCGAGGCGACCTGGAAGCGGGTGCTGTTCCCGACCCGTTTCTCCATCGACCCGGAGGTGTCCAGCGCGATCAGGATGTTGGCCTTCTTGCGCAGCGTGCTCCAGCCGTCCAGCATCGCCTCGACCACCTCCGGGTTCGGCGGCGCGAAGTAGGACAGCCCGCCGGCGGGCTCGGCGCCGACGCTGGCGAGCAGCTCCGCCGAGGCACGACGCTCGTGGTCCCGGAAGCCGAGGCGGGCGAAGCTCTCCTGCTGGGGGTCCGCGGTCAGGAACTTCAGGAAGTCGTCCGCCGCCGCGCGCTGCCGTCCGTCGGCGGAGGGGAGCACCACGAACGGGTGGTCCAGGTTGAAGGTGCCCTCCTTCGGGTGTACGGCGACCAGCGGGACCTTCGGCCGGGGGCCCCGCTCCTGGCCCTCCTGCCGCGGGCTCAGCCCGCCCTCGTTGTAGAGGTGGACCAGCTCCTCCTGCATGACGATGGCGCTCATGTCGCCGGCGCCCGTGCCGGCCAGGTCGGCCTCGGCGAGGTCGCGCAGCAGCTCCACCGAGTCGTCGCTGTAGTGCGACACGTTGGCCTCGATCTGCCGGACGAACCGGGTCACCTTCGGGTCCGACAGGTCCGACTTGGTGAGGTCACTGGAGCGCTTCGCGGCGGCGTAGTAGGTGGCGATGGTCGCCGCCAGACCCGAGGTGGAGAGGTTCGGGTTGTCCTTGCCGAAGGTGAAGCGGCCCCACTCCGGTTTGCCGAAGCCCGCCCAGCCCTGCCGCCCGGAGAGGCCGAGGATCTCCCCCCAGCCCAGCGACCCGCGCTGGCGTACCAGCTCGCCCTTGGGCTGCGGCATCGCGATGACCAGCGGGCTGTTGGCGATCGACGGGTAGCGGCCCGGGGTCTGCGGCGCCCGCCCGGCGGCCTCGTCGAGCAGCCGGAGCTGGCCCGTCCAGAGGCTCGACGTCGGCAACCAGACCTGCGGCTGCGGCAGGCCGGTGCCGCTCCACCCGGCGGCCAGGACCTCGGTGGCCTTGCCCGAGTTGAGGGCGCTGACGTGCACCTGGGCGCAGCCGCCGCCGTCGAGCGACCGGTCGCTGTCGTTGTACCGCTTCGCCAGCTCGACCAGCAGCGCCGCCTTCTCGGTCGAGGAGTTCACGTCCAGGCGGACGGCACAGTCGGCCCGGGGCCGGTCGGTGCCCGCGTCCCGCTGCCGGACGAGCACGAACGCCCCGACTATGACCAGCAGCCCGGCGGTGACGGCCGCGGTGTATGGCAACCACTGTCGTGCGCGCGGCGGGGCTGGGGCCATGGCGACGTCCTCCTCGGCGGTCAACTGGTGGCAGTCAACCTATCGGTGCGGTGCCACCGGCGGTGCCCGACCCGGCGTCCGGGACGGCCGCCCCCGCCCACCCGTGCCCCTCGGTCAGGGGCGGTCGCGGAGTGCCGTCGCGACCAGCAGCCGAACCGCGTAGACCACGACGAAGGTGGCCGCCCCGGTCGCCGCGGCCGCCTCCACCGCGCTCGACGCGACGTATCCGGCCGCGGCGCCGACCGAGCCGAGGAAGATCGCGGTCGAGATGCCCCAGGCGTCTGTCGACTCACGACCGAGCCGCCGCCCCCAGCCAGCTTCCGCCTGGTCGGCGGGCACGGAGGCCGTGGACGGGCTCTGCGACGTCGGTTCCGGTCGGGCCGCCGGTGCCGTACCGGCTCCGGTCGACGCCGCCGGTTCCGGCCGGGCCGGCGGCGGGTCGGACGCGGTACGGGGCAACGGCAGCGGCTCACCCGGCGTCGGCGTGCCGGCGGTCTCGTTGCCGAGTTGGAGCACGGTCTCCCGGCGCAGCGGGCCCGCGGCCCGGACGTCCTGCCCGAGCAGCCGCATCAGCACCTCTTCGGCCTCCGGCCGCTCCGCCGGGTCCTTCGCCAGGCACTGCCTGATCAGCTCGTCGAGGCCCGGTGGCAGCGCGGGCAGGTCGGGCGGCTCGTTGAGCACCCGGTGCATCACCGCGAAGAGCGAGTCGGTCCCGAACGGCGGCCGCCCCCCGGCGGCGAAGGCGATGGTGGCGGCCCAGGCGAAGACGTCGCAGGGTGGCCCGACCGAGTCGTTGCGGAACCGCTCCGGGGCCATGTACGCGGTGGTCCCCATCACCCGGCTGGTCACCGTCTCGGTGACGCCCAGGGCGCGGGCGATGCCGAAGTCGATCACCCGGGGGCCGTCGCGGCCGAGCACCACGTTGTCGGGCTTCAGGTCGCAGTGCACGACGTCGCAGCGGTGGATCGCGGCGAGCGCGGTGGCCGTACCGACGGCGAGGCGGTGCAGCGCGTTGCCGGCGACCGGACCCTGCTCGCGGACGTGCCGGTAGAGGGTCGGGCCCTCGATGAACTCGCTGACCACGTAGGGGCGTTCGCCGTCGACCTCGGCGAAGAGCACCTGCGCGGTGCAGAACGGCACGACGCGGCGCGCCGCGGCGATCTCCTTCATGAACTGCGCCCGTGCCCGCAGGTCACTCAGGTCGACGTTGATCATTTTGACGGCCACCTGGTGGCCCTGGTCGTCCTCGCCCAGGTAGACCACACCCTGGCCGCCCGCGCCCAGCCGACCGACCAGCCGGTACGGGCCGGCGGTCACCGGGTCGTGCGTCCACAGTGGCGCCAGCCCCGGCACCGGCGCGCCGGCCAGTCCTGTCATCCCGACTCCATCGATGTCGTGTCCCCGGCCACCCGGCGGCGGAGGACACGGTCATGGTGCCATGTCCCCGCCTGGCTGCCGAGGGTGCCCGGGCGGTCGACCGACCTCGCCGGGGCGGGCCGCGGCGAATCGGACGGGTCGGCGCGGCGGGGTGGCACGGGACGAGCTGGCGCCCGTCGGATGTCTCCGACGGGCGCCAGCCGTTTCGCGGTGTCCGGGCACTGCCCGGAGGGAGCTTCGCCGTCAGCGCGCGGCTCCCATGCCGAAGCGGTGGCGCTTGCGCCACACCAGTGACAGCAGCAGGAGCACCGCGCCGGCGCCGACGAGGCCGCCGCCGAACTTCATCGGCGTGCTCAGGCTGTCGCCCGTGACGGGCAGCGGCGGCGCGTGCTTCTTGAGCACGGTCAGCGTCGCGGTCGCCACGCGGTGGAAGGTCTGACCTTCGGCCCGGAAGGTGTAGGTGCCGTGGTGACGCGGCGTGTAGGTGGTGCGGAAGTAGCCGTCGTCGTCAGCCGTGACCGTCAGGGTCCTGGGGTTCGGCTGAGGTGCCTGCTGGAACGAGACCGGCGCCATGGCGACGATCTCGCCGTCGCTGCGGCGCGCCTGGTCGGTGCCCGGCACGGCGGCGGCGAGCGGCGACGTGCTGACGGTGATGATCACCGTCTCGCCCGGCCCCCAGCCCCTGCCGATCAGGGTGGCGGTCTGGCCGACCACGACGGTCGGCGGGCTGACCGCGAGCGTCGGGGTGCCGCCCGGCGGGTAGACCGGGGGCTGTGGCGTTCCGGTGCCGGGCGCCGGCTGCGGCTGCGCCGCCCCCGCTGCGGTCGGCGCGGCCAGCACGGCCAGACCGACCGTGAGCGCCATGATGATGCGGGATAGCCGCATGATTGGTTCCCTCCTACTGATCACAGCTTGGTGCGGAAACAACTTGGGTGGTCCATGGGGTGGCGGTGGGGGTCAGCCACAGCTCGGCGGTGCCGACGCCGGTGGTCGCCGTCAGGACGGTGACCTCCAACGTGCGGGAGTCCCCCGGGCCGACCTCGACGTTGGCGGTGCTCACCTGGCGGCGCCGTTCGGTGCCGCTGCCCACCGCCGTCTCGACGCCGTCCAGACGGGCGGCGAGCACCGCCCCGCCGGCGGGGCTGTGCACCGACACCAACGTGCGGACGGTGTACGGGTCACCGGCCAGACCGAGGCCGAGGACCGACTCGCTGAGACCCGACTTCGGCGCCGACGAACGCAGGGTGACCCGGAGTCGGAGCTCCCGGCGGCCGTCGGGCCGGCAGTCGCCGACCGCCAGGGTCGCCGAGGGCCGGAGATAGTAGCCGAGCTTCGCGCCGCTGCCGTCGTTGAGGAACACGCCGACCGTCGGCACGGTGTCCTTCTCCGGAAGCGCCCCAGCCATCCGGCTGTCGCCGATCTTGCGTTGCTCTTCGTGTCGGGCACTCCAGAACAATATCCGGCGTTCAGTGACAGCACGGTCAAATGATGACAATAGCGCCTTCGGGTCTACTTTCTTCGTGACCAGGGCCTCGAACACTGCGGCGGCGGAGGCGGCGTAGAAGGCGTCCTGTTTCTCGTTGTCCATCCGCTGGTAGCTGTCGCTGAGCATCGTCTGCACGACCTTCTCGGCGGCCAGCGGGACACCGCCGGGCACCATCACCGGGCCGGTGGCCCTGAGCAGGTACGACAGCACCACCGGGTCGACGGCGAGCACGCCGTCCACGGTGGTGCCCGTACGCCGCCGGAACATCTCCCGGTAGAGGGCGGCGGCGGTCGGGAAGTGCGGGGTGAGGTTGACGTCGGCCGGATAGATCCCGGGCAGGTCGGCCCAGAGGCTGCGCACCTCGGCCGGCACCTTCAGCGGCGGCTCGAAGCGGCCCAGCGCGCTGCTGGTGCCCTGCCGCCCCATCCGGACCCGACCGTCGGCCGCGTGGATGACGGCGTACGCGCCGATCATGCCGCCGGTCGCGCGCAGCTCGGCGAGGTTCTGGGAGACCACCAGGTAGGTACGGGGGCCGTCGGCGCCCAGCAGGGGCGGAAGCAGTCGGGTGGCCTGGTCCGCGGTGGCGGTCAGGCCGGCCAGCCGGTCGATCTCGCCCCGCAGGTCGCCGAGCGCCTGCCGGACCTGACCGACCAGACCGTCGGTGGGCACCGTCGCGAGGCTGTCCCGGGCGCCCTGCACCGTGGCGTTGACGCTGGCCAGCTCGGCCGACAGGGTCCGCAGCCGGCCCACGTCCAGCCGCCCGCCCGCCGGCACCAGGCTGGTCAGGTCGGCGCGCAGCAACGGCGGGAACGCCTGCCGGGCCAGGTCGTCGATGGCCACCGAGATCTGCCGGACGGCGGCCAGGTTGTCCCCCGCGTACGGGGTGTGCCGACCGACCCACCAGCCGGGGTCACCGGTCGCCGCCCGCGCGCTGCCGGCCTGCTCCTGGAGCGCCGCGAGGGTGCGCTGCGCCCGGGCGGTGTCACCGCCGACCACCTGGGCGCTGAGCTCCCGGGCCAGGCCGGCGGCGTTGAGCAGGTGGGCGCGGGCCTGCCAACCCCGGAAGCCCACCCAGCCGCCGGTCAGCAGCAGCAGCGAACCCACCACGAGGGCGGCGAGCAGGGCCCGGCGCAGCTGCCGCCGCCGGCGGGAACGACCACGCCGTCGACGCGGTCTCGCGCTCTCCGTCACACCACACGTCCTTCCTGGGGAACGGAGCAGCGGACCCCGTTCCGCTGCCGCTCCACACTGCTAACGATCGTTTTCACCCGAAGATGACGCGGTTGACCGGTATGCGAGGCCCGCTCGCCGTTCACCGGCCGCCTGGGCGCCCGGCGGCCGCCTCGTACAGCAGCCGTTCGATCCGGTCCACGCCCGCCGACATCGACATCTCCCGCAGGTACGCCTCCCGGCCGCGCCGCCCCATGTCGGCTCGGGCGGGCGGTGGGATGGTGGCGGCCAGCCAGAACCGGTCGGCCAGGCTCGCCCAGTCCCCCGGCGGGCAGGAGAGGCCGGCGCGGGCCCGCTCCACCAGCTCGGCGGTGTCGCCGCCGGCGGAGGCCACCACGGGCGCGGCACAGGAGAACGCCGCCTGGAGCTTCGCCGGCAGGGTGCTGCGCAGCTCGGGCAGGTCCCGCAGCATGACGAGCTGGTAGTCGGCGGCGGCGTACAGGTCCGGCATGTCCGGCGGAGACCGCCGCTCGACGAAGCGCACGTTCTCGGCCCGCAGGTCGGCGGCGAGCCCCCGCACCCGCCGCTCGTCCGCGCCCGAGCCCACCAGGACGAGGTCCACGGTGTGGTCCAGCGCCGCCGCCGCCCGCACCGCGGTCTCCAGGCCCTGCCGGGCGCCGATGGTGCCGGCGTGCATCACCACGCACCGCTCGTCGCGCCGGACCAGCCGGTGGGCCGCGCGGCTGGGCCGGGCGGGGTGGAAGATCCGCTCGTCGGTCCAGTTGAGCACCACCCGCACCCGGGCCGGGTCCACGCCCGCCGCGACGACCCGGTCGCGCAGCGACGGCGCGGCGACCGCGATCCCGTCCGCGGCCCGGTAGACCCGCGCCATCGCGGCGGCGATCCGCCCGGCCCACCGCCCGTTCTCGGCCCCGACCGGCTCGTCCTCCGCCCAGACGTCCTGCACGTGCACGACGGTCGGCACCCGGCCCAGCAGGCGGAGCAGGCCCGCCGCGGCGAAGGCGTTCGCCGGCGGCAGGTGGACGTAGAGGGCGTCGACGTCGGCCAGGTAAGACCGCCCGGTCAGCGTCGCGCTGCCGGCGAACGACAGGTGGCCGGCCATCCGGCCGCGGAGCGACCCGTCCCCGGCGGAGTAGCGCGGGACCCGCCGGACCGTCAGCCGCTCGCTGCGGGTCTCGTACCGCCAGCGCTGCCGCCAGCCCGGGTAGACGTGGCCGCCGGGATAGTCGGGGAAGCCGGTCAGCACCTTCACCTCGTGCCCCCGGACGGCGAGCTCCTCGGCGAGACTGCCCGGGATGAACGCCGGCTCCGGCGGGAAGTGGTACGACAGGATCCCGATCCTCACCGACCCGCCTCCGTCCGGCCGGGACTCCTCGGCGCGGCACCGTGCCGTGGAGTCGCCCGGCCCGCGTACGATGCCGACATCCCCTCCACGTCCGGCCGGCTCCGACGGCCGGCGACCGGCGCGGCGCCACCGTCCGCGACGGCACCGACGAGAGGGGTCCGCATGGTCGACCGGGTGTTGTTCGTCTGCCACGCCAACCTGTGCCGGTCACCGATGGCCGAGTACATCGCCCGTCGCCTGCTGGCCGGATGCGCGGTGACGGTCGCCAGCGCCGGCACGGACGCCGTCGACGACCTGCCGATGCACCCGCACGCGGCGGACCTGGCGGCCGAGACCGGCGGGGATCCCACCGGCTTCCGCAGCCGCCGGCTGCGCCCGGAGCACCTGGCCGGGGCGACGCTGGTGCTCACGGCCACGCGCCGCCAGCGCTCGGTGTGCACCGCCCTCGCACCGGCCGCGCTGCACCGGACGTTCACCCTCCGCCAGTTCGGCCGGCTGGCCTCGGCCGCCGACGTGACGACGGATCCGGCCGACGGTCCCCTGCGGGCGGCGGTCGAGGCGGCCGCCCGCGCCCGGGGGCGGCTGCAACCCGCCACCGGGGACGCGGACGACCTGCGGGACCCGATCGGCGGCACCGCCGCCGACTTCCGACGCTGTGCGGAGGAGATCGAACGGTCGATGCGACCCCTCGCGGCGCTCATCGCGACAGCCGGGTGAGTTCCTGCGTACGGTCGCTGACGACGCCGTCGACGCGCTCCGCGTGCCGGGCGGACACGGTCGTGTCGGCCGGCACCTCCGCAGTCGCGGCGGCGGCGACCACCCGGTAGGCCTCGTACTGGTACGCCTCCGCCTTGGCCACCTTCGCCATGTTCAGCACGCAGCCGAGCAGCCGGACGGAGACCGAGTTCAGGGCGCGGGCGGCCTGCGCCACCTGGCTGCGCGAGGTGCGGCCCTGCTGGGAGACCAGGAGCGCGCCGTCGGCCTGCACGGCCACCACCACGCCGTCGGTCACGGCCAGCAGCGGGGCGGTATCGATGATGACGATGTCGGCGGACTCGCGCAGGGCGAGCAGCAGGTCCGCCATCGCCTTGGAGCCGAGCAGCTCGCTGGGGTTGGGCGGCGCCGAGCCGCTCGGGAGCACCAGCAGGGACTTGTCGCCCCAGCGCTGCACCACGTCGCCGACCTGGACGTCGCCGACCAGCACGTCGGTCAGCCCGATGCCCGCGTCGAGCCCCAGGTAGTCGGCGACCTTCGGGCGGCGCAGGTCGGCGTCGACCAGCAGCACCCGCCAGCCGGCCTCGGCCAGGGCGATCGCCAGGTTGCAGGAGAGCGTGGTCTTGCCCTCGCCCTGCAGGGCGCTGGTGACCGCGATGACGCGGGCGGGCTCGTGCACGTCGACGAAGCGCAGGTTGGTGCGCAGCTTGCGGACCGCCTCGGCCCGGGCGGAGTTGGCCGCCGCGCCGACGATCAACGGCTCCGACTTCGCGGTGCTCTCGAAAGGGATCTCGCCGAGCAGCGGGCTGCCGGTGGTGCGCTGGAGGCCGGCGGCGTCGCGCAGGCGGACGTCGGCGACCCCGCGCAGGATCGCCAGGCCCACGCCGGCGAGCAGGCCGAGCAGCGTACCGATGGCGAAGTTGCGGACCGGCTGCGGCGAGACGGGCGTCGGGGTGACCCGGGGCCCGCTGACGACCTCGATCCTGATCGGCCCGGCCTTGCCGTCCTGGGTCGTCTCCACCTTCTGCACCAGCTGGACGAACTGCGCGGAGAGCACCTCGGTGACCTTCAGTGCCCGGTTCTGGTCCGTGTCGGTCACCGACGCGCGCAGCAGCACGGTGCCGGTCTCCGTGGAGGTGCTGACCCGGCGCTGGACCTCCTCGGCGGTGAGCCCGACCGGAGTCTCGGCGACGACGCTCTGCGCGAGGCGGTCGCTGGTGAGCAGTTCCGCGTAGGACTTGACCCGCTGCTGGAGGAAGAGACCGCCCTGGTAGGCGTCGGTGACGCCCTGGCTGGGCGTGGTGACGAAGAAGGTCACCGACGCGACGTAGCGGGGCTGCGCCCGGACGGTGACGAGGGCGGTGACGCCGAGCGCGACCATGACGGTGAGGAGCACGATCCACCAGTGCCGGCGCACGAGGCGGAGTTGGCGGTACAGGTCCATCAGGCGCGCCTCCGTACCAGGCCGGTAACGCCAAAGAACTTCACGAAAACCCCCAAGGTCGACTTAATCTCGTGAAACCATTAAAGCGACTCATACGCCTTATGTCCTGAGTTACGTACTTTCACCCCTTGACATCGGCGCTCGACCCACCACCGGACAAACGGGCGGACGGCGTCCCGGGTGGCGGGGAGAACCGAGCGGGCGTGACCTCGGCGGCAATGAGCCGCCCCGACTCGCCGGTCACGCCGGTGCTGGATAGGGTCGGCAATGGTGTGCCGGGAAGCCTGGTCGGCGTCGTCCCGTGCTGCCCAAGACCGAGGTGGAACCGCGCATGACCGACCGCACCCCGCCCGCCGACCGCCCCCGCCCGAACCGGCGCTTCTTCTCGCGTACGTCCTGGCCGGAGGCCCGTTTCCTGGCCGATGTGCTACGGACCGAGACCGTCGGCGGCGGGCTCCTGCTGCTCGGCGCGATGATCGCGCTCACCTGGGCGAACTCGCCCTGGGAATCCTCCTATGCCGCCCTCGGCGCCTGGGTGCCCTGGCCGGGCGGCGCGGCCCTGCACCTGGACCTGGACCTGGCCGCCTGGGCCGGCGACGGCCTCCTGGCGATCTTCTTCTTCGTCGTCGGGCTGGAACTCAAGCGGGAGTTCGTCGCGGGCGAACTGCGCGACCCCCGCAGGGCGGCGCTGCCCGTGGTCGCGGCGGTCGGCGGCATGGTGGTGCCCGCGCTCATCTATGTCGCGGTCAACCTCGGCGGCGACGGGCTGCGGGGGTGGGCCATCCCCACCGCGACGGACATCGCCTTCGCCCTCGCCGTCCTCGCGGTCATCGGCTCGCACCTGCCGCAGGGCCTGCGCGCCTTCCTGCTGACCCTGGCGGTGGTCGACGACCTGCTCGCCATCACCGTCATCGCGATCTTCTACACCGCCGGCTTCAGCCCGCTGCCGCTGCTCGGCGCCCTGGTCCCCATCGCCCTCTTCGGCCTGCTCGTGCAGCGGCGCAAGACGTGGTGGTGGGCGCTGATCCCGTTGGCGGCCACCGCGTGGGTCCTCATGCACGCCTCCGGGGTGCACGCCACCGTGGCGGGCGTCCTGCTGGGCTTCACCGTGCCCGTCCTGCGGGGCAAGGCCGGCGACGCGCACGGGCTCGCCGAGCACCTGGAGCACCGCTGGCGCCCCATCTCGGCCGGTTTCGCCGTGCCGATCTTCGCGTTCTTCGCGGCCGGGGTGTCGCTGCGTGGCGCCGACCTGGGGGCCATCGTCACCGACCCGATCGTGATCGGCGTCGTCGCCGGTCTGGTGCTCGGCAAGGTCGTCGGGATCTTCGGCTCGACGTTCCTGCTCGCCCGGTTCACCCGGGCGCAGCTCGACGAGGACATCACCTGGACGGATCTGCTCGGCGTGGCGCTGCTCGCCGGGATCGGGTTCACCGTCTCCCTGCTGATCGGCGAACTCGCGTTCGGCCCCGACAGCGCCGCCGCCGGCAACGTCAAGGCGGCCGTGCTGACCGGCTCGGTGATCTCCGCACTGCTCGCCACGGTCGTGCTGGTGCGGCGCAACGCCGCCTACCGGCGGATTGCCGAGGCGGAGCGGGTGGACGCCGACCGCGACGGCGTGCCGGACGTCTACCAGCGTGGGCAGGACTGAGCCCGTCGCCGTCCCACCGGACGAGGCACCGCGCCGGGGCCGGGCCGCAGGGCCGCTCGCCGGGCCGCCGGGCCGGGCCACCGCACCGCGTCGCGCCGGGCCGGTCGCCCGGACTGCCGTTACTGCTGGCGGTGCCGGCCCGGCGTCGGCCATCCGGCCGCGTCCGGCGCCGGCGGATGTCGGACCCGCCCCGGCGGTCCGGCCGGCCCGCCGGCGGTGAGCGCGGCCCAGAGCAGCCGGCGCAGCAGGACGATCGCCGCCGCCGCGGCCAGGGCCGTCCAGCCCTGGCCGCCGGCCAGCCGCAGCAGCCCGGCGGCGGTCAGCAGGTCCAGCAGCACCCGCATCGCGCACCGCCAGGAGCCCGTGCCGAGCAGCACCGCGAGCCCGGCCAGGGTGGCGAGGGCGGTGGTGGCGGTGACCAGGGCACGGATCACCGGACGCGCTCCGACTCCCGGACCTGCTGCTGCTCCTGGCGGATCTCCCGGCCCAGGAAGTAGTTCAGCGCGGTCCGGATCGCGGCGATGGCCGCCAGCTGGCCGATCTGGGTGAAGGTCGGCGAGACCGCCGTACGCAGGATGTCCGCCGCGAGCTGGAACTCCAGCCCGAGGGTGAGGAACCGCCCCAGGGAGAGCCGGATCGGGGTGAACACGGCGGCGCTGCGGTGCCGCAGTCCCTCGACCACGAACCGCAGCGCCGCCCACGCCGCCCCGACGAAGATGACCACCGCCCCGGCGACCTCCACCGCCGTGACCAGGCCCTGGTAGCCGTGGCGCAGGATCTCCTCGACGCCCATCCGCTGCCGTTACCCGGCCAGCACGGCGGTAGTCGGCGTCAGGTGAGCTGCGTGACGGCCTCCAGGATCAGCCAGAGCCCGCAGATCGCGAAGAGCACCGCGGCGCCGTACTTGATGGTCTTCTCGGGCAGCCGCTTGCCGAGCATCCGCCCGACGAGGATGGCCAGCGCGTCCGCCGCCACCATGCCGATCGTCGAGCCGAGCCAGGTGCCGAACCAGCCGTACTGGGTGGCGAGGGTGATGGTGGCGAGCATGGTCTTGTCGCCCAGCTCGGCCAGGAAGAACGCGACCGACACCGCGACGATGGCGGACTTGCTGCTCTTCTCGGCCTTGCGCTTCTCCTCCTCGGTGAGCGAGTCACCGCGCAGGGTCCACGCGCCGAAACCGAGGAACGCCAGGCCCGCGACGAGCGAGATCCACTCCGTCGGCAGCGCGGCGCCGAGCCCGTAGCCGATCGCCACCGAGGCCAGGTGCACCACGGCGGTGGCGACGGTGATCCCGATCAGGACCGGTACGGTCTTGAAGCGGGTGGCGAAGGTCAGGGCCATCAGCTGGGACTTGTCCCCCAGCTCGGCGACGAAGATGACGCCGAAGCTGACGACCAGCGCGACGAGGAAACCTTCCATGACATCCTTCCGGATCATGCCGGGAGGAGGTACGGGGGCGCCCTCGACCCGGCTGCAACAGCCTGGATCGAAGGTCTCGCCCGCCTCGGATGACGAGGCCGCGTGGCCGGATGCGGAACGCACCAGTGTGTCGACCACGACATTGGGGGCTACTCCCCTTCGCGTCGCCCAGCCTAGCCGATCACCGGTCAGGCCGGCTCCGGCGGGTGAAGATGCTCACCCGCCGGCGACCCCGCCGGTCACCTGGCGCGGCCCCACCGGTCACTCGGCGCGGGCCAGGGTGACGCCGAAGAGGCCAGCCGGATCGGTCCAGAAGTCGTGGGCGGCGAAGCGGGCCGAGCCCAGCTCGGCGGCGATCCCCTCGGGCCGGAACTTCGCCGACACCTCCGTGCGCAGCTCCTCGCCCTCGGCGAAAGTGACCGTCAGGTCCAGCACCCGTACGCGCATCGGCCGCCGCGCCCGCAGCCGCATCTCGATCCACTCCCGCTCGGCGTCCCAGAGCGCGACGTGGGCGAACCCCGCCGGATCGAAGTCGGCGCCCAGCTCCCGGTTGACCACCCGCAGCACGTTGCGGTTGAACTCGGCGGTGACCCCGGCCGCGTCGTCGTACGCCGGCACCACCACCGCCGGGTCCTTGACCAGGTCGGTGCCGATCAGCAGCCAGTCCCCCGGCTCCAGCGCGGCCCGCATCGCGGCGAGGAACCGCGCCCGCTCGGCCGGCAGGAGGTTGCCGATCGTGCCGCCCAGGAAGAGCACCAGCCGGCGCCCACCGGTCGGCAGGCGGTCCAGGTGGCGGGTGAAGTCCCCCACGATGCCGCGCACCCGCAGCCCGGGGTAGTCGGCGGCGATCTCGGCGGTGGACTGCCGCAGCGCGCTGACCGACACGTCCAGTGGCACGAACGTGCCGAGCCCGCCCCGGCGGGTGAACGCGTCCAGCAGCAGCCGGGTCTTCTCCGACGAGCCCGAACCGAGCTCGATCAACGTCTTCGCCCCGGTCAGCTCGGCGATCGTGGCCGCCCGTTCGGCCAGCACCGCGCGCTCGGCCCGCGTCGGGTAGTACTCCGGCAGGCGGGTGATCTCCTCGAACAGCTCGCTGCCGCGGGCGTCGTAGAACCACTTGGGGGGCAGCCACTTCTCCTCGGCCGTCAGGCCGGTGCGGACGTCCTCCCGCAGGCTGCGGCCCAGGTCCTGCTCCTCCAGGTGGATCTCCAGCGGCTCCACGCTCATGTCATCCCCTTCGTCGTCGGGTGGAACGTCCCTGTCGGGCGGCGGTCAGACCTCGGCGAGGGCGCGGACGCGTATCCCCGTCGCGGTGGCCTCCACCAGTTGCCCCTCCGGCACCGACTGCCAGTCGCGGTCGTCGTCGTGCGGCTCGGACGCCAGCAGCACCGAGGCCGGCGTCGCGCGGATCGACAGCGCGTGCCCGGCCACGCTGGCCACCACGGTGCGCCCGTCGGTGAGCAGCAGGTTGAGCCGGGACCCGGGGGCGGCCCCGGCCACCGCCGTCACGGTCTCGGCGATCGCGCGTGCCGGCTTCACCCCGGCCCGCAGCCGGTGGCGCACCAGCGCCCACACGAGCGCCGAGTCGGTGGCCGCGTCGAGGGTGAGCAGGTCGCGTACGGGCAGGGTGGCGGCGAGCGGGACCATCGAGTCGGGCCAGCCCCGCACCACCCCGTTGTGGCTGAACAGCCACCGCCCTTCGGCGAACGGGGCGGCGGCCCCGTCGAGGACCGCCATGCCCACCGTGGCGGAACGGACGGCGGCCAGCACCGCGCCGGCCGAGGTGACCTGCGCGAGCTGGGCGATGGTCGGGTCGCTCCAGATCGGCTGCGACCGCCGGTAGCGCACCGGCTCACCGTCGCCCGGGTACCAGCCGACGCCGAAGCCGTCGGCGTTGATCGTCCCGCCGCCGCGCATGTCGCGGGGCGCCCAGGACTGCCGCACGAGCGAGTACGGCGGGTCGAACAGCAGCTCCCGCAGGGTGACCGGCGGCCCCAGGTAGGCCAGGTGACGGCACATCAGGCGACACCGCCCCGACCGGCGGGACGGCCCGGGCGCCGGCCGCCGACGTCGCCTGGCACCGGGCGCCGGCCCCCGGGCAGGGTGCCCGGTCCGACCCGGCCGTCCGACGGTCCCGTCCTCACGGCTGCGACTCCTCCGGCCGGGCGTCCCGCGCGCAGCGGAAACCGCTGAAGATCTGCCGCCGGATCGGGAAGTCCCAGTTGCGGAAGGTGCCCCGGCAGGCGGCCCGGTCGGTGCCGAACGACCCGCCGCGCAGCACGCGGTGGTCGTCGCCGAAGAAGACCTCCGAGTATTCGCGGTAGGGGAACGCGGTGAAGCCCGGGTGCCCCCGGAACAGCGTGGAGGTCCACTCCCACACGTCGCCGATGAGCTGGTGCACGCCCAGCGGCGAGGCGCCGGCCGGGTAGGCGCCCACCGGCGCGGGCCACAGGTGCCGCTGGCCCAGGTTGGCGTGCTCTGCCGTGGGGTCGTCGTCGCCCCAGGGGTAGCGGCGGGAGCGGCCGGAGGCCGGGTCCCAGCGGGCCGCCTTCTCCCACTCCGCCTCGGTCGGCAGCCGCTTGCCGGCCCAGGCCGCGTAGGCCCGCGCCTCGTGGTAGCAGACGTGCACCACGGGCTCGTCGTCACGGACCGGCGCCCACCGCCCGAACCGCCGGTAGGCCCAGCCGTCGCCGTCGCGTCGCCAGTGCATCGGCGCGACCAGCTCCGCCTCCCGGCGGTGCCGCCAGCCGGCCGGGCTCCACCAGCGCGGGTCGTCGTAGCCGCCGTCGGCGATGAAGTCGCGGTAGCGCCCGTTGGTCACCGGCGCGGCGTCGATGGCGTACGCCGGCAGGTGGACCCGGTGGGCGGGTCGCTCGTTGTCCAGCGCCCACGGGTCGGTGTCGGTGCCCATGGTGAACTCGCCGGCCGGCACCAGCACCTCGCCGTCGACCCTGGTCGTCGGTTCCGGCGGCGGCGGGGCGTGCAGCACCGCCGGGCCGGCGCGCAGCTGGTGGGTGGCGAGCATCGTCTCGTCGTGCTGCTGCTCGTGCTGCACGATCATGCCGAAGGCGAAGCCGTCGGCGACCAGTGGCCGCTCGGTGAACGCGACCCGGTCCAGCAGGTCGAGCACCTTGTCCCGGACGGTGAGCAGGTAGGCGCGGGCCTCCTGCGGGGGCAGCAGCGGCAGCGTCGGGCGGTCCCGGCGGGGCTGCTTGAACGCGTCGTAGAGGTCGTCGATGTCCCGCCGGACGGGTTCGCGCCCGCCCACGTCCCGGACCAGCCAGAGTTCCTCCTGGTTGCCCACGTGGGCGAGGTCCCAGACCAGCGGGGACATCAGCGGCGAGTGCTGCCGCGTCAGGTCGGCCTCGTCGACCGCCTCGGTCAGCAGGGCGGTGCGGGCGCGGGTGCGGTCGAGTTCCGCCGCGATCCGGCTGCGCAACTGCTCCGGGCCCGTTGGGCGCGTGGTCGTTCCGGTCACCGGTGGCTCCTCCCCGCGGCGTCGCGTCGCCGCCGTACGCCTCGGTCGATGTCGTCGTGCAGGGCCGCCGGCAGGTCGAGCCGGGGCAGGGCCGTGAGGGCCAGGTCGAACAGGTCCGCCGCCGCGGCGGCCAGCGCCGGGTCGCGCAGGCCGTGGCGGGCGGCGGCGTGCCAGCGGTGCGCCACCGGCCCGGCGACGGCGCGGGACGCGCGGACCGTGCCCGGGTCGGCGAGCAGGACGGCCAGCACCGCGAGCGGGAGCACCCAGCCCCGGCCGGGCTGCGTGTCGAGGTAGCGCAGCTCCAGGTAGCCCCGGGGTCGCACCGGCGGGAAGAGGGTGCTCACGTGGTAGTCGAGGTCGTCGGTGGTGGGCGGCCGGGGCAGCGCCCCGTCGACCCAGTCGGCGAACGTGATCCCCGGCGGCGGCGTCCAGTCCGGGCCGTCGCCGCGCACGCAGAGCAGTGGCGCGGCGAGGACGTAACCGGTCCAGGCCGTGACCGGGTCGGTGTCGGTCTCCGGCGTCCACACCGGACGGGTGCGGGCCGGGTCGATGCCGTACCAGGCGGCCATCCGGGCGGACGCCCAGCCGGTGCTGCGCCCGGCGTGCCGGTCGGCCGTGGCGAACGCGGCCAGCAGGGGCGGCCCGAGCGCATGCACCGCCGCCCAGCGCTCCGGCAGGTGTTCCGGCTCCCCGGCGTCGAGGCAGACCTGGAGACCGGCCGTGCTGTACATCATCGTCCGGCCGGCCGGGCCGCGCCGGTCGAAGACGTGGCGCATGGCGCGGTAGCGGGGGCCCTCGACCACCGGGCGGGGCGGCCGGTGCGGGTCTATGCCGCTGCGCCCGAGGACCAGCCCGGCGGCGTCGAGCAGGCCGTTCAGCACGGCGATGTCGCCGTCGGTGGCGTGGATGAGGGTGGCGAGCGAGGTGCGTGGCGCGGTGGAGATCTCCAACTGCCCGCCGGGCTCCACGGTCACGGTGCCACCGTGCGGGAGCGGTTCGGCGGGGCTCGCGCGGTCGAGGGTGCGGGGGCTGTGCCGCCCCAGTGCCGCCCGGAGCCGCTCGCCGTCGACCGGGCGGGCGGGGTCGGCGGCGTCGTGCACGGTCCATTCGAGTTCGACGCCGGTGTGGGTCGGTGGACCGGTCTTGAAGCAGATGCGCGCGAGGTGGCCCTCGGCGGCGGCGGACTCCCGCAGGACGGTGGTCCGGTCGAGCTCCGGCGACGTCACCACGGCATGGGCCCCCTTCCCGGCCGACTTCCGTTCGGTGTCACCGTAACGCCACCCACCGTCATCGGCGCGGGCGTCGGTGGCCCCACCCACTCCTGTCTAGCAGACGAATTCCGCGCGGCCAGCCGGAACGTGCAGCGCAAACGGCCTCCCCCGACCCGTCACGACGGGCCGGGGGGATCAGCGGCCGGGACCGACCGCGAGGGGCGTCAGTCGGTCGGGGTCGCAGCCGGGATCGGGCCCGGCCCCTTCTTCGGCGGCTTGTCCGGCGACTCCTTCGCTGGCACGTCGGGCAGCAGGTCCCCGCAGAGGCCCTCGACCCGCTCCCGGCCGCCCGCCGCGGTCACCAGACGCGCGAACGAGGGGGTGTCCAGGGCCTTCTCCCGCTGCGCCGGCTTCTTGGCCAGGTACGCCCGGCAGAGCCCGCGCAGGTGTTCTGCGTCCTGCCGGGGCGCTCCCGGCGCGTCGCCGGCGGTGCTGCCGGGGGCGGGTGCGCCCGGGATCGGGGTGGCGGAGGGGCGGGGCGGGGTCCCGGTGGGGCGGCCACCGGTGTCGCCGGTCGATCCGTCCCGGTGCGGGCCCGTGGTGGCCGGCGCCGGGGTGGTGGGGCGGGGCGGGGGAGCCGGCTCGTCGGCCCGGTCCAGCGTGACGGCGGCAAAGGCGGCGCCCGCGGTCGCGGTGACCGCGATCCCCGCGCCCCAGGCCACGGCGCCGGCAGTGAACCGGCGCCGGCGTGGCGACGGGACGGCTCCGGCGGCGGGACCGGCCGCACGCGCCGCCCGGAAGGCCGTCAGGGCGTCCTCCTCCCCGGCCAGTTCGCCGGGGCGGGCGGGGGCGGCGGCGGCGGAGAGCAGCCGGGCGAGCGGCTCGGCGTCCGGCGTACGGGAGGCATCCGCGCGGGCGGCGTCGAGGAGCCGGTCGGACGCGCCGCGGTCGGCGGGCCGCTCGGTCCGGCGAAAGAACATCCTGGATCCCCTCACGTCAACCGTCCGCCGGTTCGGCGTGCGACGCCTGCCGCCGGCCGGTACGCGGTCGGGGCGCCGCGGCGGCCTCGGGGGCGGCCGGCGACCGGCTCGGGTCGTAGCGTTCCATCAGGACGGCGAGCCGGCGCAGCCCCCGGTGGGCGGCGGTGCGCACGGCACCGGCCCGGCGGCCGAGTACCCGCCCGGCGGTCTCGGCGTCCAGCCCGACGACGGCGCGTAGCAGGACGGCCTCGGCCTCGCGGGGCGGCAGGGTGGCGATCAGCGCGAGCGCCGCCTCGGTGCCGATCGTCTCGCCCGCCCGTTCGGCCGTGTCGGCGTCGCCGGCCAGTTCGGCGAGCGCCTGCACCGGCACGGGCAGCGAGGGGCGACGGCGCTGCCGGCGCAGGTGGTCCATGGCCCGGTTGCGGGCGATGGTGACGGTCCAGGCCCGGAACTCGCCACCGGTGAAGCTGGGCAGGTCGCGGGAGACCTGCAACCAGGTCTCCGAGGCGACGTCCTCAGCGTCCGCGCCGACCAGGGCGGTCAGGTACCGGAGCAGGCCGGGCTGGAGGCTGCGGTAGAGGAAGCGGAAGGCGTCCTCGTCGCCGGCCTGCGCCGCCACGACGGCCTCGTTCAGCTCACCGGCCATGTGGTCGCCGCTTCCGTCCCGTGGACACGCGCAGGCTGCGCACGTGGGCGTGCGCGAGGCAAGCACGGTCCGGCAAACGGACCTGATCCCGCACCCTCAGCCCCCCGCTGACCTGATCACGCCCGGGACCGCGTCGCCCGGACCGTACGTCTGGACTCCTGCCGTGGCGGCACGGCCGGTGGCGCAGGTGCCGCGGCGACGCCGTGGGGCGGGCCCGAGTCGGGCTAACGCTAGGAGCGCCGGGTCGATCGGGCAAGCCCGGCCCGGTGGGCAGAAGAGTGAGAATTATCTAGCCGTTCGGCCGGCCCGTCGCCGTAACGGTGCGGCGACCCGGGACGCTGCGCGTCGCCGGCGGGCGCGGGTGGCGGCGCATTCGACCAGCCCACGACGGACATGAGGGGAATGTCGTCACACACGGTCCACGGGCGCTCACAGCCTATCCGAGGCAGGCGCGGTCCCGCCGCCCCCGCCGCGCGGGCGGCACGGTTCGACCCGACGGCACGCGGCGCGCCGATCCCCGCCGGCCTGGGTACGGTAATGCTGTGTTGTCATCGGAGGTCGTACTCAGCGGTCGCTACCGCCTGGACGAGCGTGTCGCCACGGGCGGCATGGGCGACGTCTGGCGGGGCAAGGACCTCGTCCTCGGCCGACAGGTCGCGGTCAAGGTCCTGCTGCCTGCGCTGGTCTCCGACCCCGACTTCATCGCCCGCTTCCGTGCCGAGGCCCGGATCATGGCCGCCCTGCGCCACCCGGGCATCGTCCAGGTCTTCGACACCGGCGAGGACGACCTGCCCGACGGCGGGCGGGCCGACTACCTGGTCATGGAGTTCGTGACCGGCCAGCCGCTGTCCAAGCGGATCGAGGCCGTCGGGCGTCTCGACGTGGCCGAGACGATGGCGGTCGTCGCGCAGGTCGCGGAGGCGCTGCACGCCGCACACCTCGGCGGGATCGTGCATCGCGACGTCAAGCCGAGCAACCTGCTGGTGCAGGAGGACGGCAGTGTCGTGCTGGTCGACTTCGGCGTCGCCCGGTCGACCAACATCACCAGCATCACCAGCACGAACGCCGTGCCGGGCACCGCGCTCTACATGGCGCCGGAGCAGGCCGCCGGCCGCCCGGTCTCGGGCGCGACCGACATCTACGCCCTCGGTGCGGTGGCCTACTGCTGCCTGAGCGGCAGCCCGCCGTTCACCGGCGACAACCCGCTGCAGGTCGCCGTGCGTCACCTCGACGACGAGCCGCCGGAGTTGCCGCACGACGTGCCGGAGGCGGTCCGGGCGCTGGTCTCCCGCGCCCTGGCCAAGGATCCGGCCGACCGGTTCAGCAGTGCGGCGGCGATGGCCGAGGCCGCCCGCGCCGCCGTGTCCGACCCCTCCGCGCCGACCGCCATGGTGCCCGCCGCCGTGGCGGCGGGCGGCGTCGACCCGGGCACCCGCACCGACGTGCCGGTCACGGCGACCGCCGCCCGCCGGAGGCGACGCGGCACCCTGGTCGGCGCGGCCACGGCGGTGCTGGTGGCGCTGGCCGGCCTCGGCGCGGCGCTCGGCGCGTCGCGCGAGGCCGACGCGCCGGCGGTCAAGGTCCCGCAGGCGACCACCCCTGCCGCGGAGCCGAGCGGCGGCGCCGAGGCGCCGGTGAAGCAGGAGGACGCCCCCGTCGACCCCGGGCGGACGTCGCGGCCCACCGGCTCCGCCAGCCCCTCGCCGTCGGCAACCGCGCCACCGGTCTCGCCCCAGCCGAGCGGGTCGGCGGCTCCGGAATCGCCGGACCCCACCAAGACCGACGATCCGCCGGTGCCGACGCCCAGCACCAGCACCGCCCCGACGCAGACCACGCCGCCGACGGAGCCGATCCCGACCCAGACCACTCCGGTCGAGCCGGCCAATCCGCCGGCGGTCTGAGCGCCGACGCCCGGCTGCGTGATCCTGTGGTGACGCCGCGTCAATCTCACGGGCACCGATAACCCCAAACCGGACGTACGGGCACAGAAATCGCTCTAGGCTCCCCAGCAGGCACTTTCCGCCTCTGCCTCAGGAGTCCGGGTGAGCGTTGAGAAGTTGGTCGTCATCGGCCAGGGGTACGTCGGCCTGCCGTTGGCCATGCGAGCCGTCGAGGCCGGTCTGGACGTGATCGGCCTCGACGTCGACTCCGACCGGATCAAGCGGCTCGCGTCGGGCGAGTCGTTCGTCGAGGACATCCCCGCCGACCGGCTGGGCCGCGCGCTGGGCAGCGGCCGGTACCGGCCGAGCACGGCGTACACCGACGCGGAGGGCTTCGACATCTGCGTGATCACGGTGCCCACGCCGCTGCGCGACGGCACGCCCGACCTCAGCTTCGTGGAGCAGGCCGGCGTCGGCATCGGCCCGTACGTGCGGCCGGGCTGCACGGTGATCCTGGAGTCCACCACCTATCCCGGCACCACGGAGGAACTGCTGCGCCCGCTGCTGGAGTCGGCCAGCGGACTGCTCAGCCCGGGCGACTTCCACCTGGGCTACAGCCCCGAGCGGATCGACCCGGGCAACCCGACCTGGCGCCTGGAGAACACCCCGAAGGTGGTCTCCGGGATGGACGCGGTCGCCCTCGCCCGGGTGGACGGGTTCTACCGCCGGCTCGTGGAACGGACCGTGCCGGTGGACTCCACCCGGGTGGCGGAGCTGACCAAGCTGATCGAGAACACGTTCCGCCAGGTGAACATCGCCCTGATCAACGAGCTGACGATGCTCTCCCACCACCTCGACATCGACGTCTGGCAGGCGATCGAGGCGGCGGAGAGCAAGCCGTTCGGTTTCATGCCGTTCCGCCCCGGCCCGGGGGTCGGCGGGCACTGCCTGCCGATCGACCCGTGCTACCTGTCCTGGCAGGTCAAGCGGCGCCTCGGGCGGCAGTTCCGGTTCATCGAGCTGGCCAACGACGTCAACCACGAGATGCCCGAGCACGTGGCCCGACGGATCATGAACGGGCTGAACCGGGCCGGTCGCGCCGTCAGCGGGGCCCGGCTGCTGCTGCTCGGGTTGGCGTACAAGAAGAACACCGGTGACATGCGGGACTCCCCCGCCGTCGACGTGGCCCAGCGCCTGCAGGCCCTCGGCGCGGACGTCCGGGCGGTGGAGCCGTACGCGGAGCCGCACCAGGTCCCGGGCGGCGTGCTCGTGGTGGAGCTGACCGAGCAGGAGGTGCGCGCGGCGGACGCGGTGGTGGTGGTCACCGACCACGACGACTTCGACTACGACCTGGTCACCCGGCACGCCCGGTACGTCTTCGACACCCGCAACCGGTGTGCCGGCCCGGTGGTGGAACGCCTGTAGGCCCGGCACCGCTGGCCGGTCCCGGCACCCGAGGGGCGACGGGACCGGCCGGCGGCTGTCACTGGTCGCCGAGCGCCTCGACCACCGGCCGGGACAGCGCCCGGCGCGCCGGCAGCACCGAGGCGACCAGGGCTGCCACCACCGCGACCCCGAGGATCAGACCGAGCTGCCCCACCGGCAGCACCACCGCGAAGTCGCCGCTGATCCGGGCCAGCAGGGCCATCGCGGCGGCGCTGACGCCGGTGCCGAGGCCGACCCCGAGCAGCGCGCCGACCAGCGCCGTCAGCACCGCCTCGACGGCCAGCATGGCGCGCATCCGCCCCCGGGTCAGGCCGACCGCCCGTAGCACGGCGTTCTCCCGGGTCCGCTCCACCACCGACAGGCTCAGCGTGTTGGCGACCCCGACCAGCGCGATCACCACGGCCAGGCCCAGCAGCGCGGTGACGAGGGCGAGCAGCATGTCGACCGTGGCGGTGAGCATCTTCTTGTACGCGCCCTGGTCCATCAGGTTGGCCGTCGGATACCGGGCGACCACCGCCTCGACGGCGGCCCGGGCGCGACCGGCGGAGACCCCGTCGGCGGGGTCGATCTCGGCCAGGAAGCCCCGCTCGTCGGGGAAGAGCGCGGCGAAGTCGGCCTCCACCACGTCGATCACGTGACCGTCGGGGACGGGGCTGCCGGCGAGTGCCGGTCCGTCGGCGGTGACGACCGCGGCCACCCGCAACGACCGGCCGCGCACGGTGACGGTGGAGCCGGTCGTCCAGCCCCGGGCCTCGGCCAGCTCCCGGTGCACCAGCGCCCACCCGGGTCCCAGCCGGTCGACGTCCCCCGCCACGACGCCCGTCAGCGTCCGGGCCACCAGGGCGGGGTGCGCGGCCTGGATCTGCACGCCGGCGGCGACGGCGCCGCGCCGCTCGTGCACCACCGCCAGTTCGGGCCGGGCGCGCAACTCGGCCACGAGCGGCGCCGGCAGGTTCCCGCCGATCCCGGTGACCAGCCAGTCGACCCCGATCTCGGCGTCCACGCTGCGCTCGATGCCGTCCTTGGTGCTGCGGGCGCCGACCACGAAGGCCGACACCAGACCGATCCCGATCACCAGGGCCGTGGCGGTCGCGGCGATCCGGCGCGGATTGCGTACGGCGTTCGCCACGGCCAGGCCGGCGGTGGCGCCGAGCAGCCGACGGGCCGGCCACCCCAGCACCCGGACCAGCGCCGGCACGAGCACCGGGCCGAAGAGCACGATGCCGAAGAAGGCGAGCACGCCACCGGCGGCCACGAGCACCACCTGGACGGCGTACGCGGCGCCGACCAGCGCGGCGATCCCGGCGGCGAAGACCAGTGCCCCGACGGTCAGCCGGAGCCGGCCGGCGCCCCGGGCGGGCTGGACCGCCGCGTCGGTGAGCGCGGCGACCGGGGCGATCCGGGTGCCCCGCCACGCGGGCAGCAGGGCGGCACCCATCGTGATCGCCGTGCCGAGGAGCAGGCTGACCAGCACGGTCGAGGCGGTGACGGCGAGCCCGCCGGGGGCCGGCGCGTCGAGCCGTGCCATCACCTGGTTCATGCCGCCGGCCAGGGCCACGCCGATCAGCACGCCGGCGGCGGAGGCGACCAGCCCGACCAGCGCGGCCTCCAGCAGCGCGGCGCGGAACAGCTGGCCCCGGGTCGCGCCGACCAGCCGCAGCAGCGCGGTCCGCCGGGTCCGCTGGGCCAGCACGATCGCGAAGGTGTTGGCGATGACGAACCCGGCGACCACGACCGCGACCCCGGCGAAGGTCAGCAGCGCCATGTTGAACTGCTGCAGGTCGCGGACCGCGTCGGTCACGGCGTCGTCGAGGATGCGCTGCCGGGTCTTGACGGTCGCGCCGGCGCCGACGGCCTCGGCGGTCCGCCCGACCAACGCCCCGTCGGCCGTGCCGGGCCGGGCGGCCACCATGATCCGGTCGTAGCCGCGTTGGCCGGTCACCGCGAGGGCGTCCGCGCCGACGAGGCCGATGAACGGACCGCCGACGTCGCGGGCGGTGCCGGCCACGTCGACCGTCCCGACCAGCGTGTACGGGCGGGCCGCTCCCCCGCCACCCCCGACGCGTACGGGCGCGCCGAGGGCGAAGCCCTCCTCGTCGGCGGTCGCGGCGTCCAGCACCACCTCGCCGGGGCGGTCGGGCAGCCGGCCGGCCACCACGTCGTACGAGCGCAGCGCCTCGTCGACGGGGATGGCGGCGAGGACGGCGTAGCCGAGCACGGGGCGGCCGTCGGCGCCGACGATGCCGCCGGAGCCGAGCAGCTCCCCCTCGGCGGCGGCGACCCCGTCGACGGAGCGCACCTTCTCGACCAGCGCGGCCGGCAACGGGTCGTCGGTGGTGGAGTGGACGGCGAGGTCGGTGTGCCGGTCGAACGCCCCGGCCCGCTCGTACGCGCCGGCGCGCATCCCGTCGACGAAGATCAACGTGCCGGCGATGAACGCGACGCCGAGCACGATGGCCAGCGAGGAGAGCATCAGGCGCAGTGCCTCGGCGCGGAGCTGGCGCAGGGTCGTCCTGATCACCGGGTCACCGCCTCGCGGCCGGCGGCCGGTACGCGCGCCACGTCGAGGCCGGCGAGCGCGTCGAGCACGCGCTCGGCGGTCGGGGCGGTGAGGTCGCGTACCGGCCGGCCGTCGGCGAGGAAGACCACCCGGTCGGCGTGCCCGGCGGCCGACGGATCGTGGGTCACCATGATCACCGTCTGGCCGAGGGTGTCGACGGCCTCGCGGAGCAGGCGCAGCACCTCGGCGCCGGAGCGCGAGTCCAGGTTGCCGGTCGGCTCGTCGGCGAAGATCACCCACGGCTTGGTGATCAGGGCGCGGGCGACCGCCACCCGCTGCTGCTGGCCGCCGGAGAGCTCGGCGGGACGGTGGCGCAGCCGGTCGGTGAGCCCCACCGCGGCGACCACCTGGCGCAGCCAGGCCCGCTCCGGCCGCCGGCCGGCGATCGCCAGGGGCAGCACGATGTTCTCCTCGGCCGTCAGCGCCGGCAGCAGGTTGAACTTCTGGAACACGAAGCCGACGCGGTCGCGGCGCAGCAGGGTGAGCCGCTTGTCGTCGAGGCCGGCGAGGTCGGCGTCGCCGATGCGCACGCTGCCGGCGGTGGGCCGGTCCAGGCCGGCGAGGCAGTGCATGAGGGTGGACTTGCCGGAGCCGGAGGGGCCCATGATGGCGGTGAACCGGCCGGCGGCGAAGTCGACGTCGACCCCGTCGAGGGCGACGACGGCGGCCTGGCCGGCGCCGTACCGCTTGGACAGGCCGCGGGCGGTGACCGCGACGCCGGCGGTGGCGTGCGCGGGAGGTGCGACGGACACGTGGAGCTCCCCGTGGAGATCGTGGCTGGGACGTCTCCGACGCTATGGGCGCCGCCGGTCCGGCCGCGTCCACCCGCGCGTGGTGATCCCGCTGCGACCTGGGAAGCCCCTGACGGGGTGGGCCCGTACGACCTGGGTCGTAGACCGGCTCAGCCGCCGGGGGTGACCAGCCCCGTCTCGTACGCCAGCACCACGGCCTGCACCCGGTCGCGGAGCTGGAGCTTGGCGAGGATCCGCCCGACGTGCGTCTTCACGGTGGCCTCGGCGACGTGCACCCGGGCGGCGATCTCCGCGTTGGAGAGGCCCTGCGCCACCAGCAGGAGAATTTCCCGCTCGCGCTCGGTGAGCTGGCCGATCCGGGGGTCCTCGGCGGGCCCGGGGCCGAGCCGGCCGGCGAACCGGTCGAGCAGCCGCCGGGTGATGGGCGGGGCGACCACCGAGTCGCCCCGGGCGACCACCCGGATGGCGGCCAGCAGTTCCTCGGGCGGGACGTTCTTGAGCAGGAAGCCGCTGGCGCCCGCCTGGAGCGCGGCGAAGGCGTCGGCCTCGGTGTCGAAGGTGGTGAGCACCAGCACCCGGGGCGGTCCGGCGGGACGGTCCCGGCAGATCCGGCGGGTCGCCTCCACCCCGTCCATGGTCGGCATCCGGACGTCCATCACCACGACGTCGGCCTCGACGCGGGCCAGCAGCCGCAGGGCGTCGGCCCCGTCGATCGCCTCGCCGACGACCTCCAGGTCCGGCTGGGAGCCGAGCACCATCCGGAAGCCGGCGCGGACCAGGGCCTGGTCGTCCACGATCACCACGCGGACCGTCATGCCGCCGTCACCTCCGTCGTCGGGGACGTCGACGGTAGCGGTAGCCGCGCCTCGACCTGCCAGCCCCCGGCGAGCCGCGGGCCGGCGGTGAGGCTGCCGTCGTACACGCCGATCCGCTCGCGCATGCCCACCAGGCCGTGCCCGCCGGACGGCGCGGGACTGACCGGCGGCCGGCCGCGCCCGTCGTCGACCACCCGGACCACCACGGCGTCGCCGGCGTGCGCGACGGTGACCTCGACATCGGCCCCGACCCCGGCGTGCTTCAGGGCGTTGGTCAGCCCCTCCTGCACCACCCGGTAGACGGTCAGTTCCAGCCCGGGCGGCATCGACGTCGGCTCTCCGGTGACCGCGTGCCGCGTGCGCAGGCCGGCGGCGCGGAACCGGTCGAGCAGGGCGGGCAGCTCCGCCAGCGCCAACCGGCGGTGCGCCGGGTCGGCGGTCGCCCCGGCGTCGCCGGGCGCGCCCGCCGCGCCGGGCCCGGCCTGCGCGTCGGGCTCCCGCAGTACGCCGACCAGCCGGCGCATCTCCTCCAGCGCCTGCCGGCCGGTGTCGGCGACCACCTTCACCGCCTGGCGGGCGGTCTCCGGGTCCCGGTCGAGCGTGAACCGCGCCCCGTCGGCCTGCACGATCATCACCGCCATGCTGTGCGCCACCACGTCGTGCAGTTCCCGGGCGATGCGGGTGCGTTCCTCCGCGACCGCGGCGCGCGCCTCCGCCTCGCGTTCCCGCTCCAGGGTGGCGGCCCGCTCCTCCAGGGTGAGCACGTAGAGCCGGCGGGTGCGCACGTTCAGCCCGACCAGCCAGACCGCCCCGGTGACCAGCCCGTAGTAGATCGCCGCCGCCCACCAGGCGATGGCTCCCGAGGTCTGGAGGCCGGCGAGCACCACCCCGACGGCCGCGCCGATCCCGGCGAGGACCCCGTCGCGGAGCCGGTCGGCGTACTTGACGACGCTGTAGAGGGCGATCAGCACCGCGACGTCGAAGGGCAGCGGCCCCCACCCGGCGACCACCTGCACCATCGCGAGCGCGGCCACCACGGCGGCGACCGCCGACGGGTGGGCCCGGCGGAACAGCAGCGCCACCGCCATCGCGGCCCCGACCAGGGTGGCCCTCCCACCGCCGGGCTGGTTGGCCATGCCGGCGAGGCCGAGGAGCGCCACCGTGGTGGAGACGAAGGCGTCGAAGGCGACGCCGCGCAGCGGGCGGCCGAGGATCGCGCGGTTCACGGTCACCCAGCGTACGTGCCGCAGGTCAGCGGGTCACTCCGCCCCGAGGCCGGGGCCGGGCCGCCCGACCGGGTCAGGCCAGCAGCTCGCGCATCCGGTCGATCTCGACGGTCTGCTCGGTGGCGACGGAGTTGGCGAACTCCGAGAGGGTGAGGTCGGCGCCGACCTTGAGCAGGTCCGTGGCCATCTGGACCGCGCCCTGGTGGTGCTCCGTCATCATCCGCACGAAGAGCCGGTCGAACTCGGCGCCCCGCGCCGCCGCGAGCTGCCGGATGGCCTCGGGCGTCTGCATGCCCCGCATGCCCTCGTGGTCGTGCCCGGCCACCTCGGTGGAGAGCCCGCGGGCCTGCAACCAGCCCCGCATCAGGCCGATCTCGGGGCCCTGGCTGGCCCGGATCCGCTCGGCGAGGGCGCGCAGGGCCGGGTTGCCGGCGCGGTCACCGGCCAACTCCGCCATCTCCAGCGCCTGGGCGTGGTGCGGGATCATCATCCGGACGAACCAGACGTCCATCGAGTTGTGCCGGGCCGCGGTCGCGTCGCGCAGTTCCTCGGCGGGCCGGACCGCGGCGGTCTCGCCGGGCCGACCGGGAACGATCACCGCGGGTCGGCTCGGACCGGCCGGGGCGGACGTCGGGGCGGCGGCCTGTCCCGCCGGCACCGCCGGGCCGCCGGTGGAACGGGACAGGACGACGACCGCCACCGCCAGCAGACACGCGGCTGTGACGACGGCGAGGATCCGCGCGCGCGGGTTGGTCATGGGCCACTCCCCCCGGTAGAGGTCATGGCGATGCTATCCATCGACGAACGGGCTTAAATGTGATTCACGTCACATCGATGGAACTCTTTGGACTGTAAGGTGTGCACCATCGTCATCCCCTTGCGAAGGACGTCGCCGATGACCAGTTTCCGCACCTTGCGGGCCAGGCGGCTCACCACCGTGAGCCTGGCCGCGGCCGGTCTACTCCTCGCCAGCGTCGCCACCGCCACGCCGGGAAGTGCCGGCGTGGCGGCGCGGTCCGCCCCCTCGGGCACGGCGGACACCACCAACACCATCCCGGGCGTCGACGAGATCGTCAGCAGCCCCAACCTCCGGCAGATCGCCAACCTGCCGAAGCAGGCTCCGCTGGACGCCACCAACAGCGACCTCGCCTTCCAGGGCCGCTACGCCTTCGCCGGCAACTACAACGGCTTCGTCATCTACGACATCTCCCGGCCGACCGCGCCGACGGTGGTGTCGCAGGTGTACTGCCCCGGATCGCAGAACGACATCTCCGTCCACGGTGACCTGCTCTTCCTCTCCACCGACTCCTCCCGCAGCGACGACTCCTGCAACAGCACCAGCGCGCCGGCGACGGAGAAGGCGTCCTGGGAGGGCATCAAGGTCTTCGACATCAGCGACAAGGCCAACCCCCGCTACGTCAAGGCGGTGGAGACGGCCTGCGGGTCGCACACCCACACGCTGGTGCCGGGCAAGGACCGCAAGGCCGTCTACCTGTACGTCTCCTCGTACAGCCCACGGGCGGAGTTCCCCGACTGCCAGCCCCCGCACGACTCCATCTCCATCGTCAAGGTGCCGGTGAAGTCGCCCACGGACGCGGCGGTGGTGGCCACCCCGAACCTCTTCCCCGACGGCGGCTACGAGGGCCGGCCCGGCGGTTCGGCGACCACCGGCTGCCACGACATCACGGCGTACCCGGAGAAGAACCTCGCCGCGGGCGCGTGCATGGGTGACGGCGTGCTGATGGACATCTCGAACCGGGAGGCCCCCCGGCTGATCAACCGGGTCCGGGACACCGTCAACTTCGCGTTCTGGCACTCGGCCACGTTCAACAACGCCGGCACCAAGGTGGTCTTCACCGACGAGCTGGGCGGCGGCAGCGCGGCCACCTGCAACGAGGCCGTCGGACCCGAGCGGGGCGCCAACGCCATCTACGACATCACCGGTCGCGGCGACGCCCGGACCATGGTCTTCCGCAGCTACTACAAGATTCCCCGGATGAACGCCGACACCGAGAACTGCGTGGCGCACAACGGCTCGCTGATCCCGGTGCTCGGGCGCGACATCATGGTCCAGGCGTGGTACCAGGGCGGCATCTCCGTCTGGGACTTCACCGACTCGGCCAACCCGCAGGAGATCGCGTTCTGGGAGCGGGGCCCGATCTCGACCGACCGGCTCGTCGGCGGCGGCTCCTGGTCGGCGTACTACTACAACGGCTACATCTACTCCAACGACATGGCCAAGGGCTTCGACGTCCTCAAGCTGACCGACTGGCGGACCTGGACGGCGAACCTCGTCCGCTACCGCGAGCTGAACGTGCAGACCCAGCCCAGCTACCTGAGCTGGTAGTCGCAGCGCACCGACGGGCCCGACCCCACCGGGGTCGGGCCCGTCCGCGTCCATCGTGGACGCGCCGGTCAGCCGGCCGGCGGGTACGGGTCGTCCTGGTAGGTGTACTCCGTCTCGATCTTGCCGTCGGACGTGTGCACGACGAGCTGGCTCGGCTCGTTGCCGTGCGCCGCCCGGCGCCCCGCCTCGACGGCGAGCTGCTTGGTGTCGAACGTGCCGACGACCTGGTTGCCCTGCTCGACCTTCCAGCCGCCGTCGTTCGGTACGACGTGGTACTGGTTGCGCTTCATGTCAGTCACCCGCCTCTCGGTCAGGCCACCGGGATACCCGGGTCCCGGAGGCGGAAAACCCTCCTGGGTGGACAAACCGTCCGTCGCCGCCGGCGCCCGGAGAAAGGCGACCGCCCGTCACGTGGCCGGGATCCGGTCGAGCTGCGCGCGGATCGCCTCCGGCGTCAGCGCGGGCCGGCCGCCCGGATGCCCGACGGTCGCACCGGCCGCCGCGACCGCGTGCCGGGCGACCCGCTCCCGGGGCTCGCCGCGCAGCACGCCGAGGGTCAGCGCGGCGACGAAGGCGTCCCCGGCGCCGGTGTCGTCCACGGTGGGCGTCTCGCTCAGCGGCAGGAACAGCTCGCCGTCCGGCCAGACGAACGCGTTGCCCTTCCCGGCCACCTCGACGGCCAGCAGCGACGGGCCGCGGCGCAGCAGCTCACGCCCGGCGGCGAGCCCCGCCCCGGCGTCGCGCGGCGCGTGGCCGGTGATCAGCTCCACCTCCTTCGCGTCGGCCCGCAGCACGTCGGCGAGGGCGAGCAGCGCGTCGGCGTCGGCCGCGTCGGTCGGCGCGCCGTCGAGCACGACCAGCCGGCCGGCCTCCCGGGCGGTCCGGGCCGCGGCCAGGGCGGCCCGCGCCGGCTGCTGGAGCTGCACCAGTACGGCCCGCGCGGCCCGCAGCGCGGATGCCGCCCCGGCGACGTCGTCGCAGGTGAGCAGGGTGGCCTCGGCAACGTCCTCCAGGTAGCGCCAGTCGGCGTCGGCGTCCACCACGTCGACGATGAGCGCGGTCGGGGTGCCGGGCCGGCGCCGTACCCACTGGACGTCGATGCCGTCGGCCCGCGCCAGCGCCAGCAGCCGCTCCCCCACCTCGTCGTCGCCGACCACCCCGAGCAGACCGACGGCGGCGCCGAGCTGCGCCAGCCCGACGGCCTGGTTGGCACCCTTGCCGCCGAGCAGTTCGCGCCGCCGCCGTACCGGGGCGGTCCCGCCGGCCTCCGGCATCTCGTCCACCCGCAGCACGAGGTCCCGCGCCACCTGCCCGACCACCATCACGTCCAGTTCCGCCATGCCCGGAGCACTACCCGCGAGCGCCCGGGTTGATCCGCGCCGGGCGGGAGGCGTCGCCGGTCGCCAGGCGCGCCCCGGCCGACGACGCGAAAGGCGCGTGGTGCGCGGTCAACCGGGCAGCGGCGCCTCGTCGCCGCGCGTGCGGCGCGGCCCGACCAGCCGGCGCACCATCGGGGCGGCGTTCCACTTCGCCGCGCCCACCAGGTCGCGGGCGTGCTCCAGGACGGTGTAGTCGGGCCGGGCCCGGCCGTCGGCGATGGCCCGGTCCAGGTCGTTGCCGCACCGGGTCAGCACGCTGTCGAAGTCGCGGCGCACCGGTTCGAGCAGGTGGTAGCCGAACGAGCGGTGCAGCCGGGCGAAGAGCGGCTTGTAGAGCCGGGCCCGCTCGTGCAGCCCCGAGGAGTACGACATCGGGTTCTTCGGCCGGCGCCGGACGTAGTCGGGCAGCAGGTCGGCGAAGGCCCGGCGGACGATCCACTTCTCCTGCCCGTCGCGCATCTTCAGCCCGATCGGCAGTCGCATCGCCAGCTCGACCAGGCTCAGGTCGAGAAACGGCACGCGGGCCTCCACCCCGTGCCCCATGCTGGCCCGGTCGACGCGCTGCAACTCCGTACGGCAGAGGTTGCGGATCTTGTGCAGGAAGAGCCGGCGGGAGGCCTCGGGGCCGACCTCGTGGTACATGGGGTAGCCGCCGAACAGCTCGTCGGAGCCGTCGCCGGTGAGCACCACCTTCACGCCCAGCTCCCGCAGCCGGCGGAAGAGCGGCACGGTGACCACCGCGTTGATGATGTCGCCGTACTCGGTCAGCTCGGACATCCGGATGGCCTCCCGGATGTCGGCCAGCCGGATGTCGCGCGGGCGCAGCTCTACCACCTCGTGCGGCACCCCCAGGTCCTTCGCGAGCCGCCGCGCGTACGCGACGTCGGGGCTGTCGGGCACGCCGACCGTGACCGCGACGCAGTCGGGATGCATCTCGCGCACGTGCAGCAGGGCCAGCGAGCTGTCCAGCCCGCCGGAGAGCACCACCCCGACGGTGAGGTCGGTGTCCACCCGCATCCGGATGCTGTCGGTGAGGGCGGCACGGACGAGCAGGGCGGCCTCGTCCGGGTCGTCCACCACCGGCAGCCCGTCGCCGAGGGTGAGCAGGTCGACGTACGCGCGCAGCCGGACCGGCCCGTCGGGCTCGACCCAGCCGTGGTGTCCGGGCGGCACCTCGGTGATCGGCACGCGGTGCCCGACCAGCGCCTTGACCTCGCTGGCGACGTGCAGGCAGCCGGGCGTCCGGGCCCAGTACAACGGCTTGACCCCGAGCGGGTCCCGGACCAGGTAGGCCCGGCCGGTGGCCCGTTCCACGACGGCGAAGGCGTACTCGCCGCGCAGCCGGGTCACCATGCCCTCGCCCCACTGCAGGAACGCGGCGAGCACCACCTCGGTGTCGCCGGTGCCGCGGAAGCGGTGTCCCAGCCGGACCAGCTCCGCGCGCAGCTCGGGGTGGTTGAAGACCTCGCCGTTGTAGCAGAGCAGCCACCGCTCGTCGGCGGAGGCCCACGGCTGCACCGCGCGTTCGCGGTCCACGATGGGCAGCCGACGGGTGCCGGTGAGCAGGCCGTTCTCGTAGCGCGTCTCGGTGATCTCGCCGCGTGGGGCGAGCGTGGCGAGCATCCGCCGGAAGATCGTCGGATCGGCCTCGCGGCCGAGACTCAACGCGATGCCACACATCGGCTCAGACCCCCATCTCAGCTTCGTACGCCCGGCGCAGCCGCCGCCGCGCCGCCGGCGCGAGGCACACGTGCCAGGCCTGCCCCTCGTCGACCACGTTGACCTCGCCGGCCCGCTGCCGGGCCAGCAGCAGCTCGGCCAGGGTGTCCCGCGCGCCGAAGCGGCCGAACCACTCCATCTCGACGTCGACCGCCCAGCCGAGGCAGTGCCCGCTGGGCATCATGGCGGCGTACCCGAGCCGGCGCAGCCGGTGCTGGTGCTCGGCGCTGCGGACCAGGCTGGTCACCCACAGCGGCGGCGTGGCGGGCGGGGTGCTGGCGGCGAACTGCCGGGCGACGTCGTTGAGCAGCGCCACCATCTCGCGGCGGGCCCGCCGGAACCGCAGTCCGGCGGTGCGCGGCGTGGCGTCGGGCCGCAGCCGGCGCCGCACCGCCCGCAGCCCGCGGCGGAGCAGCGTCCTCGGCTGCTCGGTGTAGCGGAAGCGCAGCAGGTCCCGGCGGCGCAGCCACTCCAGGTCCACCAGCTCGGGACTGGCGTCGACCTGGGCGTCGGTGAGGTAGGTCGGGGCGTCGCGCCACCACATCACGTCGACGCGGGAGAGCAGGTAGATCCGGACCAGCGCGGTGAGGTCGGCGGCGGAGCTGCGCGCGTTGGGCTGGTAGCGGGCCATCTCCAGCAGCAGCGTCTCGCGGGCGCCGACGAGCCCCTGCGGGGTGGCGTCGAGCACGGCGGCGATCGCGGGCTCGCGCAGCCGGTCGTCGATCAGCACCTGCCGGGCGGCGGTGCAGGACGCGCCGGCCAGGGCGCCGACCTCGACCAGCAGCTCGGCCACGGCCGCCCGGTAGGCGTCGAGGTCCGGCGCGGCGGCGGGCCGCGTCGCGGTGGAGAACGCGCGCCGCCGGCCCGGGGCGGCGGGTGTGACGGAGGAGCCGGGCTGCTGTCCCGGGCTTCGGCTGGGCACTCGCATGGTCGGGTCCTCTCTCCCGTCACGTCCTCACTGTGTGCATCGCCCTGAGCACACCATAATCAGACGTGGCGGGATGAGTCCGAACAATCCTCTTATCCTCATCGAAAGGGTGGTGCGGGCGCGCGGCCCGGCACGAACGGCTAGGGCCGGGACGCCACGCTCAACCGCTGCACCTCGTCGTACGAGGGCGGTTCGGGATGCGGCGCGGCGCCGGAGCGGACGGCGTCCAGGGTGTCCAGGGCGCCGCCGAGCGCCGCCCGGAACAGCAGCGAGCCCGTGCTCACCCGGGCCACGCCGAGCGCCCCCAATTCGTCGAGGGTGGGCCCGCCCGGGCGGTACAGCACGTTCAGCGGCGCGTCGATCCCCGCGACGAGGGCGGCGATCGTGTCGGCGTCCGGCGCCCCGGGCACGAAGATGCCGTCGGCCCCGGCGGCGGCGTAGACACGGGCCCGGGCGAGACTCTCGGGCAGCGGGTCGGGCGTGGCGAGCCACCACGTGTCGGTGCGGGCGTTGACGAACAGGTCCGGCACGGCGGCCTTGACGGCGGCCACCTTGGCCGCGGTCGACTCCGGCGGGTCGAGGGCACCGTCGGCGCGGCCGTCCTCGATGTTGACCCCGACGACCCCGAGGCCGGCCAACTCGGCCGCCAACTCGGCGACGGCCGCCGGATCGTCGTCGCAGCCGGCCTCCACGTCGACGCTGAGCAGCACCGGGAGCCTGCTCAGCGCCCGGGCCAGACGGACGTTCTCCGCCCGGGTCGCCGCCGCCGCGTCCGGCAGGCCGGCGGCCGCCGCCACCCCGAGACTGGTGGTGCCGACCGCCGGATGGCCGCGCGCGACGAACGCGGCGGCGCTGGCGTGGTCCCAGGCGTTGGGCAGCAGCAGCGGCCGGTCGGCGTGGTGCAGGGCGTGGAAGGCGGCGCAGCGCTCGTTCATCGGATTTCCACCTCGATCGTCGTCGGGACGCGCAGCAGCGCGTGTGGTTCGTGGTTCAGCGGGGCGGGCACGGTCCGGCAGCGGTGGCGCAGCACCCGCACCACCCCCGTGGCCAGGGCCACGGCGTGCCGCTCGCCGGGGCAGCCGCGCGCTCCCGCGCCGAAGGTCAGCGCCGTGCCGGGCCGGCCGGGCGTGAACCGGTCCGGGTCGGCGTGCGCGGCGGGATCCCGGTTGGCGGCGTCGAAGCGCAGCAGCACCTCCTCGCCCGCCGCCAGGTCGCGGCCGGCCAGCCGTGTCGGCGCGACCGCGACCCGCCGGGTCCCCCGCACCGGCGGGTCGAGCCGGAGCACCTCGGCGACCAGGTCGCCGGTCGACACGGTCGCGGGCAGCGCCAGGCCGTGGCCGGTCGCGGCGCCGATCAGCCCGGCGGTCGCGTCGCATGCCTGCACCAGCAGCCCGATCCGGTTCGCCACCGCCTCGGGCGGGCCCGGCGGCGTCATCCCGAGCAGCGCCGAGACAGCCCGGCCGGCCGCGGCGACCCGCGCCGTGTCGGCGCCGGGGTGGTAGGCCGCCGCCACGGCGGTCACCGCCGGCACGGCCGCCACCGGATCGGCGAGCCCGAGCCGCGCCGCCAGCACCCGCAGCGGTACGTGGCGCGCGAGCCCGGACATCACGTCCAGCCGGTCGCCGGCACGGTCGAGCACCTCCCCGGTGAGCCGGGCCGCGGCAGCACGCAGTTCGTCGTGGTCGACCGCGGCCAGCGCGGCGACCCCGGCGGCCCGGCGGGCCGGGTGCCGGTGCGGGGCGCTGAACCGGCTGACGGTGCCGCGCAGCCAGGCCAGCGTGCCGGGCCCCCCACCCGGGGCGACAGGCACCTGACAGGCCGGGTCGGCGAGCACCGCCCGCACGTCGGCGTGGCGGGTCACCGTCCAACCGGTGTCGGGATGACGGGTGGGCGGTCCGCACGGTGGGGTGTCGGGCGCGGGCGCGATCACGAGGTCGTCGACGGTCACCGGGCGACGGTAGGGCCGCGACACTTCGGCCGCCCCCGAAACGTCCGCCACCGGGCACGAGCGGCGCCACTGCCCGGGGGCCGAGCGGACCGGAACCCGCGCCTTCGCACCAGCCGAGCACGGTGGACACCAGGCCGCGTCGGCCGCGCCACCGGCCGCCACGTCGGAGCACTGGCTGACACTGTCGACGGATACTGAGCGTAATCAGCTCCGCGTACGACGGGCGGTGGCCCTCGTGATCCGTACGGCTGTCGTCGGGGCGCTGCAGGCCGGCTTCGATCATGCAGTTGTGGTGGGCGTCGTGTCCGGGATCGCACCTTATGCAGGGCGCCACAACTGCATGATCGACCCGGGCTGCCCGGGGAGGCGGGAGATCTTGGCAGGGGAGGGCCCCTGGAGGGGCCGTTGCGTGCCAAGATCCCGGACGCGCCGGGCGGATGCCACAGCTCTCGACCCCTTTGCTCTGCATACTCGGACGCGCCAGCCACGGAATGTGAGCAAGGGCGTGCACCCCCAGAGCGCACGTTGTCAGGAAAGGCCAGCTCAGAGGCATGGTGCGTCGATGGGTGCAGAGCAAAGGGGTTCGATGGGCCCATGCGGCCGGAGCGTCGACCACTACGGCCAGCAACAATCCCCAATCATCACCGTCAGTTATGCGACACGAGAGGCGCGAGACCGCCGGGTCTCCCGAGGGCCGGCCTCGACGTGCCGTCCGAACAGGCCCCGCACGTGACGCACCGACTCGACGGGAACAGGCGTGTCGCGCGGCTCGCGCTTCGGGCCCATCGCGGCAGTCAGGCGCGGCCGCTGCCGGTGTCCGGCGCCGCGTCCGGCGCGAGGTCGGCCGGGGCCAGGCCGAACGCGGCAGCCAGCGCCGGGCCGCCGGCCGGGGTCAGCCGGAGCGACCGGTCGCCGCCCCGGACCAGCCAGCCCGCGTCGAGGAACCGGCCGCACAGCGCCGCGCCGAGCGCACCGGCCAGGTGCGGGCGGCGCTCGGTCCAGTCCAGGCAGTCGCGCACGAGGGGGCGGCGCGCGGACCGCAGCGGGTCGAGGGGCACCCCCAACCCGTCCAGCCAGCCCAGCCCGGCCGGGGTCAGCGCCAGCCCGCCGGCGTCGTCGAGCAGCCCACGCGCCAGCAGTCGGTCGCGCAGCAGCACCCCGAGGCGTCCGGCCAGGTGGTCGTAGCAGGTGCGGGCGTACGCCAGGGCGGCGCCGGCGCGGGCGGCGCGCAACGAGCCGGCCGGCTCGGGCCGCCCGGGTGCGTGGCCGGCCAGGTCCTCGACCAACTGAGCCACCGCAGGGCCGGCGAGCCGGACGTAGCGGTGTCGCCCCTGCCGTTCCTCGGCCAGCAGACCGCCCCGGACCAGGCGGGTGAGGTGGTCGCTGGCGGTGGAGGGGACCACCCCGGCGAGCCGGGCCAGTTCGCCGGCCGTCCAGGCCCGGCCATCGAGCAGGGCCAGGCAGATGGTGGCCCGGGTGTCGTCGGCGAGCAGCGCGGCGAGCCGGGCCAGGGCCGGGCCGTCGCTGGAGGCGGTGGTCACCCGCCCATGCTGGCACGGGTGCGGCGTGGCGCGCGCCCACGCCCTTTACAACGTTGTATCCAACGTTGTAGAAACGGACACGCGCCAATGCAGGTCGACACCCTCCACCCACCCGAGGCAGGTCTGATGCGACATCTCCGCCGCGCCGGGGCGCTCGCCGCCGTCGTCGGTCTGGTCCTGGCCGCGACGGCGTCCGCGCCGGCCGCCGCCGCACCCGAGCCCCGCTACCGCAACCCCGTCTCGGCCGGGTTCGCCGACACCTTCGCCGACCCCGTGATCGTCCGCGGTGAGGACGGATTCTGGTACGCGTACGGCACCACCGACCCGCTGCGCGAGGGCGAGGGGACGTTCCACGGGGTCCCCATCGCCCGCTCGACCGACCTGGTCGGCTGGACGTACGTCGGAGACGCCTTCGGCGCCGGCCAACGCCCGGCGTACGCGGCTCCCGGCGCCGGCTTCTGGGCCCCCGACGTGCGCCGGATCGGCGACCGCTGGGTCATGTACGTGACCGTCACCGACACGACCGTGTCCCCCGACGGGGGTGACTTCGCCGTCGGGGCGGCCACCGCGCCCACCCCGACCGGCCCGTGGACCTTCGCCGCCGAGCCCGTGGTCGCGCCCCGCCCCGGCGGTGGCGGGGGCTGGCTGTGGACCATCGACCCGAGCCAGTTCACCGACGTCGACGGCAGGCACTACCTCTACCACGGCAGCTACTACGGCGGCATCTCGGTGACCGAGCTCTCCGCCGACGGGCTGCGCGCGGTCGGCTCACCCACCCTGGTCGCCGTCGACAACAAGTTCGAGGGCAGCCACGTGGTGCGCCACGACGGCTGGTACTACCTGTTCGCCTCGACGGCCAACTGCTGCGCCGGCCCGGCCACCGGCTACTCCGTGCACGTCGGCCGGTCCCGTGACCCGCGCGGGCCGTTCGTCGACCGCGACGGCATCTCGCTGACCGCCTCGCGGGCCGGCGGCACGCCGGTGCTCGCCCAGAACGGCAACCGGTGGATCGGCACCGGCCACAACGGCTTCCTCACCGACCTCTCCGGCCAGGACTGGATCGTCTACCACGCGATCGACCGCGCCGACCCGTACCTGGACGAGCCGTTCGGCATCAACGAGCGACCGATGCTGCTGGACCGCCTCGACTGGATCGACGGCTGGCCGACGGTGAACGCCGGTGCCGGCCCCTCCGATGGCCCCCGGCCCGCGCCGGTCACCACCGGCCGGGTGGACGAGCACTTCGACGCCGGGCTGGCCGGCTGGCGGCGCGGCTCCGGGGACTGGCGGGTCGCCGACGGGCGGCTCACCGGCAGCGGCGCGCTGACCAGCCGTACGACCATGGGCGGGGACCTGCGGGCGGAGGCCGACCTGCGGCTCCCCGCCGCCGGGGCGGCCGGGCTCACGCTCGGCGACCGGGTCTCGGTGCGGGTGGACGCCGCCGCCGGCCGGCTGGTCGTCGCCGACGGCGGGCGCACCGCGAGCGCGCCGCTACCCGCCGGCTTCGACGCCGCGGTCGGGCACCACCTCGCCGTCGAGGTACGCGGCCGGGACCTGGTGGCCGAGCTGAGCCCGGCCCGGCTCGGCGACCAGCTGGCGGTGGTGTCGCTGCGCCTGGCGCGGCCGGTGGCCGGGCGGCTCACGCTCACCGCGACCGGTGGGGCCGCCGGGTTCGACAACGTCAGCGTCGCCCGGCTGCACCGGCCGGTGCGCCACGCCGTCGCCGAGCCGCGGGCGGGCCGCCTGCTGCCGGCGTTCTCCGACGAGTTCACCGACGGGCTGGACCCGGCGTGGCGGTGGGTGCGGCCGGACCCGGCGGCCACCGTGTCCGGCGGGGCGCTGCGCTGGCCGGTGCAGGGCGCCGACCTGACCGGCACCGGCAACACCGCCGGCGTGCTGCTGCGCGACGCGCCGGACGGCGACTACGTCGTGGAGACGAAGGTGACCCTCGACCTCAGCGAGGAGACCGTCCGCAACTACCAGCAGGCCGGGCTGGTCGCCTACGTCGACGACGACCGCTTCGCCCGGCTGGCGCAGGTCGCGATCTGGAACACCAGGCAGGTGGAGTACGGCTACGAGCTGCCCTTCGCCGGCCAGCCGGTCTACGGCGGCAACATCGTCGGCACCCCGGCGACCACCACCTGGCTGCGGCTGGCGCACCGGGTCGACCCGGCCACCGGCGAGCACGAGTTCCGGGCCGGCTCCAGCCGGGACGGGCGGAACTGGACGTGGGGCGGGGTGTGGACCTTCCCGGCCGACACCACTCCCCGGATCGGGCTGGTCGCGCACGGCGGCGCCGACCCGGCGGTCACGGCGCACTTCGACTACCTGCGCTTCCACCGCTGACCCCGCACGATCGGGCCCCCGCCGGACGGTGGGGGCCCGATCCCGTTCCAGACGCCCGGCGACGGGGCCGGCGCGGCACCCCTGGCGGTCACGTGCGGCAGCGGGCGGCGGGGCCGGGGCGGCTCCCCCGGCGGTCACGTGCGGCGGTCGGCGCCGCCGAGCGGGCTGACCGTCCGGCTCTGTCCGTCGTAGCTGCGCCCGGCGACGAAGGCCCCGTCGGGACGGTCGACGCCCGCCACCGCGCGGGCCAGCCGACGATCGGCGTCGCGGAAGCGCAGCGCCAGGCTCAGGTGCGGGCGCCAGTGCCCCGGCGCGTGCCAGGGACGCTGTCCCGGGGCCGCGGCGAGGACGTCCCAGACCGACGCGTGCAGGGCGGTCAGCTCCGGCGACGGGTGCACGAGCCACACCAGCGGGGCGCTGCCGTCGAGCACCGCGATCCGGTCCAGCCGCACGGGCAGCGGCAGCCCCGCGTCGAACAGGTCGGCCAGCCGCCGCTGCGTGCCGGGCGGAAACTCGTCGACCGCGGCGAGGGTCAGGTGCGGCCGGTTCGTCGGGTGGGCGTTGCGGGCCAGGCTGGGCAGCCCCACCGCGGCCAGCCGTTCCCAGGCGCCGCGCACGGCGGCCTCCAGCTCGGGCGAGCAGACCAGTTCGACCGTACGCACGCCGCCAGGCTAGCCCGCCGCAGCACGGCGACGGGCGCCCGCCGGACCCGCGCGGGCGCTCGTTGTGCCGGTCGGCGAAACGGCGTCGCGGCGGTGATGAAAAGCTTGACGGCATGAGTTCCGCACCCGTACGGCACGACCCGCCCACCGAGCCCGGCCCCGACGCCCTCGACGACACGAGCCCCTTCGCGGACCTCGGACTACGCGCCGAGTTGCTGGGCGCGCTGACCGCCCTGGGCTACGAGGAGCCCACTCCGATCCAGCGGGAGGCCATCCCACCCCTGCTGTCCGGTCGGGACCTGCTGGGCCAGGCCGCGACGGGTACGGGCAAGACGGCCGCCTTCGCGCTGCCGCTGTTGCAGCGGATGCCCGACGACCGGCCCGGCGGCGCCCCGGTGGCGCTCGTGCTGGTGCCCACCCGCGAGCTCGCGGTGCAGGTCTCCGAGGCGTTCCACCGCTACGGCAAGGACCTGGGCGCACGGGTGCTGCCGATCTACGGCGGGCAGCCGATCGGCCGGCAGTTGCGCGCCCTGGACCTCGGGGTCGACGTCGTGGTCGCCACCCCGGGCCGCGCGCTGGACCACATCGCCCGGGGCACGCTCGACCTGGGCGCGCTGGCCACGGTGGTGCTCGACGAGGCCGACGAGATGCTCGACATGGGCTTCGCCGAGGACATCGAGGCGATCCTGGAGCACGCGCCGGAGCAGCGCCAGACGGTGCTCTTCTCGGCGACGATGCCGGCGCGCATCGACGGGCTGGCCCGCAAGCACCTGACCGACCCGGTACGCATCCTCATCGCCCGCGAGCAGCCGGTGGCCGGCGAGGCGCCCCGGGTGCGGCAGAGCGCGTACATCGTCGCCCGGGCGCACAAGCCGGCGGCGCTGGGCCGGGTGCTGGACGTCGAGTCCCCCACGGCGGCGATCGTCTTCTGCCGCAGCCGCGAGGAGGTCGACCGGCTCACCGAGACCATGAACGGACGGGGCTACCGGGCCGAGGCGCTGCACGGCGGGATGAGCCAGGAGCAGCGCGACCGGGTGATGGGCCGGCTGCGCACGGGCACCGCGGACCTGCTGGTGGCCACCGACGTGGCCGCCCGCGGCCTGGACGTCGAGCAGCTCACCCACGTGGTCAACTACGACGTCCCGTCGGCCCCCGAGTCGTACGTGCACCGCATCGGCCGGGTCGGCCGGGCCGGACGGGAGGGCGTGGCGATCACCCTCGCCGAGCCGCGCGAGCACCGGATGCTCAAGACCATCGAGCGGGTCACCGGCCAGCGCATCGCCATCGACAAGATCCCGACGGTGGCGGACATGCGCACCCGGCGGCTGGAGCTGACCCAGGGCGCCCTGCGGGAGAGCCTGCTGGAGGACGACCTCGACCCGTACCGGGCGATCGTCGAGTCGTTGACCGACGAGTTCGACCTGGTGGAGGTCGCCCTCGCCGCGGTGAAGCTGGCGCACGAGGCGACGTCGCCGGGCTCGGACGACGAGGAGGAGATCCCCCAGGTCCCCGTCCGGGGCCCGCGTGAGGGGCGGCCGGAGGCCGGTGGCCGGGGCGAGCGCCGAGGCGGTGCCCGGCCCCGCACCGGCGGCACCACCCAGGTCTTCATCGGGCTGGGCCGGCGCGCCGGGGTCCGCCCGCAGGACCTGGTGGGCGCGATCACCGGCGAGACCGGGGTCAGCGGCCGGGACATCGGCTCGATCGAGATCGCCGACCGGTTCTCGCTGGTGGAGGTGCCCCAGAGCGTCGCCGACGAGGTGATCGCCGGGCTGCGTGGCAGCACCATCAAGGGCCGCAAGGCGACCGTACGCCGGGACCGTGACGGCGACGGCGGCGGCGAGCGCCGCTTCGACGGGGCCGACCGGCGCGAGCGCCGCGACCGGGACTTCGACCGCCGCGACCGCCGCTGACCCCGCACGTCAGGAAGGGCCCCCTGCCATGCACCAGGCGTTAGCAGGGGGCCCTTCCTCACACCTCAGGCAGCGGCGAGCGCCGGGTCGGGGCGGGTGTCGGCGTCGGCCGGGCGCAGCGCCAGGGCGAGCACGTCGGCGACGTCGGCCAGGGTGTGCACGGTCAGCGCCTCCCGGACCTCGGCGGGCAGGTCGTCGAGGTCCGGCTCGTTGCGGGCCGGGATGATCACCTCGGTCAGGCCGGCCCGGTGGGCGGCGAGCAGCTTCTGCTTCACCCCGCCGATGGGCAGCACCCGGCCGGAGAGGGTCACCTCGCCGGTCATCCCGAACTCGGGCCGCACCGGCCGGCCGCTGGCCAGCGACGCCAGGGCGGTCACCATGGTGATGCCGGCGCTGGGGCCGTCCTTGGGCACCGCGCCCGCCGGCACGTGCAGGTGGATCCGCCGTCCGGCGAGGGCGTTCGGGTCGAGCCCGAGCCGGCGCCCGTTGGAGCGCAGGTACGACAGCGCGATGTGCGCCGACTCCTTCATGACGTCGCCGAGCTGGCCGGTCAGGGTCAGCCCCGGCTCGCCCTCCATGCTGGTGGCCTCGATGAAGAGCACGTCGCCGCCCGCGCCGGTGACGGCCAGGCCGGTGGCCACGCCGGGCACCGCCGTCCGCTCCGCCGACTCCGGCGTGAACTTCGGCCGCCCGAGGTAGGTGGCGAGGTTGCCGGTGTCGACGCGGACCGGCGCCGGGTCGGTCGCCAGGGCCACCGCGACCTTGCGGAGGATCTTCGCCAGCGCCCGTTCGAGCTGCCGTACGCCGGCCTCGCGGGTGTACTCGCCCGCGATCCGGGCGAGGGCGTCGTCGGCGACGGTGATCTCCTCGGCGGTGAGCCCGGCCCGTTCCCGCTGCCGGGGCAGCAGGTGGTCGCGGGCGATGGCGACCTTCTCCTCCTCCGTGTAGCCGTCGAGGGTGACCAGCTCCATCCGGTCCAGCAGCGGGCCGGGGATGGCCTCCACCACGTTGGCGGTGGCCAGGAAGAGCACGTCGGACAGGTCGAGGTCGACCTCGAGGTAGTGGTCACGGAAGATGTGGTTCTGCGCCGGGTCGAGCACTTCGAGCAGGGCGGCGGCCGGGTCGCCGGAGTAGCCGGCGGCGAGCTTGTCGACCTCGTCGAGGAGCACGACCGGGTTCATCGAGCCGGCCTCGCGCAGGGCGCGCACGATCCGGCCGGGCAGCGCGCCGACGTAGGTGCGCCGGTGGCCGCGGATCTCGGCCTCGTCGCGGACACCGCCGAGCGAGACGCGGACGAAGTTGCGGCCGAGCGCGCGGGCGATCGACTCGCCGAGGCTGGTCTTGCCGACTCCGGGCGGGCCGGCGAGGGCGAGCACCGCGCCGGAGCCCCGGCCGCCGACGACGCCGAGGTTGCGCTCGGCCCGCCGGTTGCGCACCGCGAGGTACTCCAGGACGCGGTCCTTCACGTCGGCCAGGCCGGCGTGGTCGGCGTCGAGCACGGCGCGGGCCGCGGCCAGGTCGGTGTCGTCCTCGGTACGGGTGCCCCACGGCATCTCCAGCACCGTGTCGAGCCAGGTCCGGATCCAGCCGGCCTCCGGGGAGGCGTCGCTGGCACGTTCCAGCTTGCCGACCTCGCGCAGCGCCGCCTCGCGGACCTTGTCGGGCAGCTCGGCGGTCTCCACGCGGGCCCGGTAGTCGGCGGAGCCGTCCGGCTCGTCCTCGCCGAGCTCCTTGCGGATGGCGGAGAGCTGCTGGCGCAGCAGGAACTCCCGCTGGGACTTCTCCAGCCCCTCGCGGACGTCGGTGCTGATCTGCTCGGCGATCTCCTGCTCGGCCAGGTGGTCCTTCACCCAGCCGACGAGCAGTTCCAGTCGGGCGGTGACGTCCGGCGCGGCGAGCAGCTCGGTCTTCTGGGCGAGGCTGAGCCAGGAGACGTAGCCGGCCGAGTCGGCCAGCTCGGAGAGGTCGGTCATCCGCTCGATGGCGTCGATGACCTGCCAGGCGCCGCGCTGCTGGAGCACGGACGTCATGAGGGCGCGGTACTCGCGGCCGAGTTCGCGGGCGCGGCCGGCGGGGGCGGGTTCGTCGAGTTCGGTCGCCTCGACCCAGAGGGCGGCGCCGGGCCCGGGTACGCCGGAGCCGATCCGGGCGCGGGACAGGCCGCGGATGACGGCGGCCGGTTCGCCGCTGGGCAGCCGGCCGACCTTCTCGATGGTGGCGACCGCGCCGACGGGGCCGTACTCGCCGTCGAGGCGGGGCACGGCGAGCAGCGTGCCCTCGCCGGTGGCGCGGGCCGCGTCGACGGCGGCCTGGGTGGTCGGGTCGAGGGTCACCGGGATGACCATGCCGGGCAGGAGCAGGGCGTCGGTCAGGGGAAGTACCGGGAGAGTTGCCATCGAACACCTGCTATCGCGTTGAGTTGAGCGTGTCCAACTCAAGTAACAAATCGTTCCCCTTGTTCCGGGCTGTGACCCAGGCCACCTTCGCCCGTGGGACGGCGCTGCGGGCGCAGCAGCTCACGCACCAGGCCGGCGCCCCCGGCGACCGCCACGGCGAGCGGGATCGCCAGGCAGGTCAGCGCCAGTGCGGCGACGGTCCAGCCCGGCAGGCCGGCCACCACGGCGACGCCGGTCAGCACGGCGAAGGCCAGGAGCTTGCGACGGGTGCGGGCGATCGGGATCGCGACGGGCATCGGGATCTCCCCTCCGTACGGGATCAGAGCAGGACGAGCAGGGCGGCGCCGACGGCCGCCGCCGGCACGGTGGTGACGACGGTGGCGAGCGCCGCCGAGTGTCGGCGCAGCGCGGCGAGCGGGATCAGCGCGTCGCCGTCCTGGCTGATCGCGTTGGCGACCAGGGTGGGCAGCGGCAGGCCGCCGCTGACGTACAGGCCGGTGAAGACGATCTGCACCGCGCACCCGGGGATGAGGCCGATGCCGGCGCCGACCAGGACGCCGACGAGCCCGGTGAGGGCGAGCTGGGAGCCGTCGAAGCCGGTCGTGGTGGTCACCACCTGCCAGCCCAGGTACGCCACGGCCACCCAGACGGTGACGAAGGACGCCTCGTGCGCGCTGTGCCGCAGCGTCTCGCGCAGCGAGCGGGGCTGCGCGGTCTCCAGGCTGTCGTCCGCCAGCTTCCCGCGCCCTCCGGCGAAGATCAGCGCCGCGGTGAGCGTGCCGAGCACCCCCAGCGCCAGGTACGGGTCGACGCCCCCGAAGGAGCGGGTCAGCGCGCCCGGGTCGACCAGTTGGAAGACCACCGGCACCGACACCGCGAACGCCGGCGTGGTCAGCCCCCAGAACGCCGTGGACGCCGGCACCCGGGGCAGCAGTGCGCCGAGCAGCCGCCGCGAGCCGGCGAGGTCCGGCCCGCCCGCGGCGGCCAGGCCGACCGGCGCGGGCGCGGCGGCGACCCGGTGGTTGACCGCGCGGGCCGGGTCGATGCCGAGCGCGTCGACGACGTACCCGGTCACCAGGCCGACCGCGAAGAGCAACGCGTGGATCTTGAGGGCGAACACGGGGTTCCAGGCGAGCACCACCCACGACGAGTCCCCCATGGTGGCCGCCAGGGCGGCGACCACGGTGCCGAAGGAGACCTTCCCCCGGGCGTACAGCGGCATCAGGATGATCGCCCCGCCGCAGCCGGGGCTGACGCCCAGCAGAGCGCCGACCAGCGGACCGAGCCGGGGTCGGCTGGTGAGCCCGTCGGTGACCCGGTCGCCGTGGCGCCAGCGCAGCCAGCCGAAGAGCGCCACCATGACGGCGACGTAGACACCCACCTGCATGAACGCGTCCGCGAGCGGGCGGAACACGAGTTCGGTCACGGCACACCTCCTCCGGTACGGTGCCGCCGGGCCGTCCGCCGCTCGCGGACGACCCGGCGCGACGGCGTCAGGTGAGCTTGCTCTTGACCTTGTTGACGGCGCCCTTGGCGAGGCCGGGGTTCGTGCCGTAGAGCCGCGGGTCGCCGGGCGGCAGGACCGGCTCGGGCGCGTGCGCGCGCGGGCTGTGGTCGTAGCGGAACTCGCCCTTGCCGTCGGGCGCCGGCCCGGACGCCCAGCGCCCCTCCGACGCGTCGGTGCCCGGCGAGAAGTCCAGGTACGTGTAGCTGAACTGCTCGGTGAACTCCTTGGAGTCCGGGAACGCGTCGGGCACCGGCATCTCCTCCAGGCCGTCCTCCTTGAGCTGCTCGATGGCCGCCATCCACATGTTTTGGTGCATGGTGTCGCGGGCCAGCAGGAAACGCAGCATGTTCTTGACCCCGGGGTCGTCGGTCATGTTGAACAGCCGGGCCACCTGGAGCCGGCCCTGCGCCTCGGCGGTGACGTTGAGCTGGAAGTCCGCCATCAGGTTGCCGCTGGCGGTGATGAAGTTGCCGTTCCAGGGCACGCCGGCGCTGTCCACCGGCAGCGCTCCGCCGCCGCCATGGATGAAGTGCGCCGGGTTCGACCCGCCGTAGATCGCGCCCACCATCGGGTTGTCGGCGGCGGCCTCCTGCAACGACAGCGGCGCGTTCTCCAGCAGCCGGGTGATCATCGTGGCGATCATCTCGACGTGGCCCATCTCCTCGGTGCCGACGTCGAGGAAGAGGTCCTTGTACTTGCCGGGCAGACGGCAGTTCCAGCCCTGGTAGAGGTACTGGTTGGCGACGGTCATCTCGCCCCACTTGCCGCCCAGGACCTCCTGGAGCCGGCGGGCGAACGCGGCGTCCGGGCCGTCCGGCTTGGCCTCGAACTGCAGATCCTTCATGTGGCTGAACACGTGTCCTCCTCGGTGCCGGTCGGGCTGTCACCGAGGCGGTTCCCGCGACGGCCGGCCCCATCGGGCCAACCGGCGGCCCAACGGGGTCAACCTGTCGCGGGGAACGCGGGCAGCACCACCTCGAGGGCCACCCCGCGCGGTCGCAGCCGGTGCAGGCGAAGCCGTCCGCCGTCGGCGGCGAGCAGCCGCCGGACGATCCACAGTCCCAGCCCGGAGGCCCCGGCGCCGGGAGCGGGCCGGCGCAGCGCCTCGACGAGGGGCGGGTCGACCCGCCCCTCGTCGGTGACGACGATGCGCAGACCGGAACGGCCGAGCGCGGCGTGGATGCCGACGCGGCCCTCGGCCGGACCGTGCCGCAGCGCGTTCTCCACCAGGTTGGTCACCACCTGCCGGGTCCGCCGCCGCGGCACCGGGCAGCCCCCGGCCCGCCGCGTCACCCCGGTCAGCCGCCGGTGCGGGGGCACGAGGGCCGCCGCACCGCGCAGGACCTGCGCCAACGGCGCCGCCGGGTCCGCCGCCGGGACGAGGGCCCCGGTGCCGGCGGCGGCGTCGCGCAGCAGGCCCTGCAGGTGTACGGCCTGCTCGTGGGCCAGTGCCGTGATGGCGCGCCGGTCGTCGCCGGTGAGCGGGAGCCGCTCGTCGGCGAGCGCCCGGGTGAGCGAGGTGAGGACGCTGACCGGGGTGCGGAACTCGTGGCAGAGCACGCGCAGCAGCAGTTCCGGGTCGGTGTCCAGGGCCGCCGGATCGGCCGGACCGGGTTCGGGCCCCGCCCACCGGAGCAGCCGCAACGGTCCCCGCCCCCCGTGCCGTCCGCGCATCCGCCCGACCTCCCTCGTTCGGCCGCATGATCGGTACCCGCTCGGGAACGGACCAGGCATGCCCGCTCCCCCCGTCGTCCGGTTGGTTGTCGTGGACGACCATCCGCTGTTCGTCCGCGGGCTGGAGTTGCTGCTGCCGGCCACGACCGACGGGCGGGCGGAGGTGGTGGGCTCCACCGGTGACGCGTCGGCCGCCGCCTCGCTGGTCAGCCGCTGCCTGCCCGACCTGGCGCTGGTCGACCTGCACATGCCGCCCCCGGGCGGGATCCGGGCCGTGGCGGCGATCCGGCGCACCACGCCCCGGGTGCGGGTGGTGGCCATGTCGGGCGCGGAGGACCCGACTCCCGCCCTGGAGGCGCTGCGCGCCGGCGCCGAGGCCTTCCTGCCCAAGACCGCCGAGCCGGAGGAACTGCTGCCCCCGCTGCTGGCCGTCCTCGACGGCTGGGCGGTGCTGCCGGGGCATCTGCTCCGTGCGCTGCTGCGTCCCGGCCGGGCGGCCCCGGTCGATCTGGACGACGAGGAACGGGCGATGCTCCAGGCCATCGCGGCGGGTCGCAGCACCGTCGAGATCGCCGAACGGATGCACGTCTCGGAACGCACCGTAAAGCGGATGACCGCCGCGCTGCTGCGAAAGTTGCGGGTCTCCACCCGGGCCGAGGCGGCGGCGCTCGCCGGTCACGCCGGTCTGCTCGGCGACTGACCCCGGGCTTTGCGCCGAGCCGTTTTCCCGCGATAACGCGACGCGCCGAAATGAGGACGACGCGCATTGTTGCGGATTAGCCCCGGGATACGTCAAACTTTGACCACACCCCGCCCCACACAGGGAGTAATTGACGATGGCGAGAAAAGTAATCACGGTCCTGACCGACGACCTCGACGGTGGAAAGGCCGACCGGACCGTCGAGTTCAGTCTGGACGGCGTGGCATACACCATCGACGTCTCCGACGAGAACGCGGGCGTGCTGCGCAAGGCCCTCGACCCGTACATCAACGCTGGCCGGCGGATCGGTCGCGGAACCGCCGACACCGGGCGGGCACCCCGCCGGGCCGGCACGCCGGGCGGCTCGGGAATGGACCGCGAGCAGAACCGGGCCATCCGGGAATGGGCCACCAAGAACGGCTACAAGATTTCCGAGCGCGGCCGCATCCCGGTCGAGGTCGTGGAGGCGTACAAGAACCGCTGACCGGCGCCGGGCTCACGCTCGGGCTGGTGCGGGGTCACGCTGAGGAATCAGCGCGGCCCCGCCGGTCTTTTCCCACGGCGATCCATTCGCACGACCCGCACCCGCCGGCGGGCCCATTCCCGGCCCGCCACGATTGCGCTTCGACCATCGGCGGGTCGCCGGGTCGCTTCGGATCGGCCGACAAGGGCCGTTCACCGGCCCGGCGAGCGTGATCGTCGCCACGATCACCCCGGCATGCAGCCGGGACGCCACACTTCCCGAGTGTAATGAGCGACAGCTTTGTCGAGCATTACCGGTGTGGATCTCGGGGGTGGCGGATGACGCGATGGTGGAGCCAGACGGCCGGGGGGTTGCCCCGCGTCTTCTGGTACCTCTGGTCGGCCACGCTGATCAACCGGCTGGGCAGCTTCGTCGCCATCTACCTCGGCGTCTACCTGGTGTCGGTACGCGGCCTCAGTCCCGCGTACGCCGGGATCGTGATCGGGCTGCACGGAGCCGGCAGCGCGGCCGGTGGCGTGCTCGGCGGGATCGTCGCGGACCGGTGGGGACGGCGGCCCGCCATGCTGACCGGGAACGTGGCCGCCGCGGCGGCGGCGCTGGCGCTGGGCCTGAGCGGGCACTCCGTGGCGATCGCGGCCCTCACCCTGCTGCTCGGGCTCTGCCTGGGCCTCGCCCGGCCGGCCTTCACGGCGACCGTCATCGACGTGGTGGGCGAACGGGACCGTCTGCGCGCGCTCACGCTGAACTACTGGGCGATCAACATCGGGTTCGCCGTCGCCGCGACCGTGGCCGGCCTGCTGGTCCGGGTCGAGCCGCTGCTGCTGTTCGCGATCAACGCGGCGGTGCTGCTCGGCACCGCCGCGCTGATCGGCCTGACCGTGCCCGAGTCGCGCCCCGCCCCGGTGACCGTCGCGCAGGTCGCCCGCGTCGACTCCGGTGGGCTCGGCACCGTGCTGCGGGACCGGGTCTTCCTGACCTTCACGGCCCTCACCGGGTTGGCCTGGCTCTGCATCGAGAGCAGCGCGATGCTGCCGGTGGCGTTGCAGGCCGACGGGTTGCCGGCGTCGGCGTTCGGGCCGGTCATCGCGGTCAACGGTCTGATGATCGTGCTGGGGCAGCTCTTCGTGCCCCGCCTGATCGGCCGCTTCGACCGGTCCCGCACCGTCGCCGTGGCCGTCGTGGTGATCGGCGCCGGCTTCGCCCTGACCGCGCTGGCCGACGCCGTCTGGTTCTACGCGCTCACGGTGGGCGTCTGGACGCTCGGCGAGATGCTGATGACCCCGTCGAACTCGGCGCTGACCGCCGACCTGGCGCCGGCCGCCCAGCGCGGCCGCTACCAGGGCGTCTACTCGCTCGGTCACGCCTTCGCCAGCTTCGCCGGGCCGACGCTGGGCGGCCTGGTCGCCGCCCGGTTCTCCACCGACGTCCTCTGGCTGGGGCTGTTCGGGCTGGCCCTGCTGGTGGCGGCCGGCAACCTCCTGGCGGTGCGGCCCCGGGCCCGGCGGATCACCGCCCTGCGGGCCGCCGCGGCGCCCGCCGCCCCGCGCGAGGCCGCGGCGCTGGCGTGACCGCGGCGCTGGCGTGACCGCGGCGCTGGCGTGAACTTGCCGTCGCGGGGCCGCCGGGGTGCGCCCGGACGGCCCCGCAGCGGTCGTCAGCCGACCTGGATGCGCACCACGTCGAAGGCCGGCGTCTGGTTGGCCCGCTCCATCATCGGCACCCGATGCGAGCCGTCGCCGGCCCAGACCGCGCACTGGGCGGTGCCGGATCCGGGCAGCCCGGGGATCTGGATGGTCACGTCGTCGGGCTCGGCGCCACCACGGCTGTCCTCGGTGGCGACGAAGAACGCCGGCACCTCCTGCGGCTGCGGCGGCTGCCGGAGGCTGCCCAGCATCCGGCAGGCGGTGTGGAAGTGGCCCCGCACCAGTCCCTGCTCGTTGAGCAGCGAGCTCTCCACGTAGTACCCGCCCTGCCCGGCGGCCAGGAAGCGGTCCCGTACGAGGTTGCGGGTGGAGACCCGGAGGGTGAACGGCTGGTTCGACCCGACCCGGTCGGGGAATTCGGTGATCAGCAGCGACGGATTGTCGGCCGCGGGACCCACCTCGCCGAAGGCGGTGCTGACGCAGCGGTTGCCGTTCTGGAAACCGTCGTGCGGCTGCAACCGGCTGTCGTCGCAGTCGTTCGCGATCACTCCCAGCCCGGCCCCGGGCCCACCATTGCCACCACCGTTGTCACCGCCGCCGCCGTTGTTACCACCACCATTGTTGCCGCCGCCGTTGTTGCCGCCGGTCGGTGCCACCTGGCACTCGGCGAGCCGGGCCAGGCCCTGCGGCCGGGGACCCACCCGGTCGATCGCGACGGTGATCCGCTCCAGCGTCGCCCGGCGCTTGCCGGCCAGCGGCTGGAGGATCGAGGTGCGGACGAACTCCTCGCCCCGCCGGCCCTCGGCGGCCAGCCGCCGGTCCGCCTCGGCGATCTGGGTCTGCAGCAGGCTCAGGTTCCGGTCGACCTCGGCGCGGGCGCGCTCGGGCACCCGCGGCAGCCGGCCGGCCACGTCCGGGCAGGCCACGGCCGAGCCGCCGTTGTCGGCGCCGCCGCCCCGCATCTGCTCGCACTCGGCGACCGACTGCTGCCCGTCCCCCCAGTGGTTGCGCACCCACCTGCCGTCCTGCCAGGTCCGGCTGGTGCCCCGCCCGCTCGGCGCGGTCGCGCCCGGGCTCGGCTCCACGCAGGCCGCGGAGGCCGGTCGGGTGCTGGTCGGCCGCCGGTCCTCGGCCGACGAGATCTGGGTCACGGCGACGATCCCGCCGAAGACCGCGAGCGTGCCGACGACGGCCAGCAGTCGCTTGCTCCGCGCGCCACCGGATGACCGGCGCGCCCGTGTGGACCTGCGCATCGATTTGCTCTCCTTCGCGACCCGGTAGTTGATCTGAGACCTCGGCGGACCGACGGAATTGAGGGCGCACCCGACGGGGACCGTCGCGGCGAACCGGTGGCACGTCGATGACCGACGATGCCCTTTCCGCACCGCCTTCCGCACCGCGCGGCGCGGTCGGGGAGATCCTGTCCATTCCCGCAGGAGTACGGGACGGCCGCGGCGAAGGTTCAACGCGCTTCCGGGAATCCGGGGCGGAGCCCGGGCGCCGACCGGTGACGTGTGCCGGGCCGATGAGCGGTGACGTGTGCCGGGCCAGCGACCGGTGGCGCTCCGGAGAAGGGCGGGTCAGTCCGCGCAGAGGTGGGCGAACGCGAAGCCGCCCGTCATCTCGTCGTGCCGGGACTCCAGCCCCCGGATCTCGGCGAGCAATTCGTCCCAGGGCGTCAGGACCGCCTCGGCGGCGTCCAGCGCGCGCAGCCGCTCCCCGACGGCCACCGCCGCCAGGTCCTCGGCCAGCCGCCCCGGATCCACCCCGGCGGAGACCCGCTGCGGGTGCACCGTCACCCGCTCCACCAGGCAGGCGTCGGGACGCACCCGTACCCAGCTCCACCCCTCGGCGGGCCCGCCCGTCCAGCGCACGTGCAGCCCCCGCACGATCGGGTCGGCCAGCCGCCGCGACACGTACGCCTCGACGGCGGCGGCCCGGGCCAGGGCGCCGAGGTCGTTGACGTGCCCGGTCCGCCCGTCGGGCAACCGACCGAGGATGTCGCGGAAGCCGACCGGGGGCACCCCCGTGTCGTCGGGCTCCCCCGCGCCGAGGGCCGCGTACGCGCGCGCGTCGATCACGTACGCCACGATCCGGCGCCCGTGCTCCCCGGCCCGCAGCGTCGGCGACCCGATCCGCAGCACCGCCAGGCCGACCGCCTCGGCGACCGCGTTCTTCAGCCGCTCGGCCCGCTGCGCGGCGGAGCCGGGGGCCGCGACGGGGCCGACCTCGACGGCGAAGACCGGCCGGGCCGTGTCGGCGGCGCAGACGACGAGGTCGTAGCCCTCCCGGCTGGCCGTGCTCCACTGGTTGCCGGTGACGCCCGGCGGACGCCCCTGCACCAGTTCGCCGAGCCGGCGGGGGCCGTGCACGAGCTGGCCGCCCCGGGCGAGCAGCGGGCCGCGCCCACCGTCCCCGGCGACCGCCCGCAGCCAGGAGCCGTCCCCACCACCGGTGCCCGTCATCCGCCTGATCCGTCCGTCCCGCCGACCGAGGCCGACGCGTCGGCCGGGGCGAGTCTAGGCGGTCGATCATGACCGGCGCACCGGTGGTGCCCCGGGCCGTCGGCCCGCAATTCGCTTGAGGGCGCCCGCCCGCGCCGGTGGGATGGGCGGGTGAGCGTCTTCCTCAACACCGAGCGGCTGGTGCTGCGCGAGTTCACCGCCGACGACGCCGACCTGCTCGTCGAGCTGGACGGCGATCCCGAGGTGATGCGGTACCTCACCGGCGGGCGCCCCACCCCGCCGGAGGTCGTCCGGGAGCGCGTCCTGCCCCGGATCCTCGCCCACTACCGGCGACCGCCGGGACTCGGGTGGTGGGCGGCGCTGGGCCGGGGCTCGGGCGACTTCCTGGGCTGGTTCGAGTTCCGCCCGACCCGCGACGGCGACGCCCGTGAGGTGGAACTGGGCTACCGGCTGCGCCGGTCCGCCTGGGGCCTCGGCCTCGCCACCGAGGGCTGCCGGGCGCTGATCGACGAGGGCTTCACCGCGCTCGGCGTGCAGCGGGTCACCGCGAACACCATGTCCGTCAACGTCGCGTCGCGTCGGGTGATGGAGAAGTCCGGGCTGCGGCTCGTGCGGACGTACGTCGGGGACTGGCCGGAGCTGATCGACGGCGCGGAGCACGGCGAGGTGGAGTACGCGCTGACCCGGCAGCGGTGGCTGCGCCGCGACGCCGACTAGGCACGGCGCGAGCCGACCGTCACTCCGCGCCCATCACCAGGCCCTCGATGGTGTGCTTCTGCCGGATCGGCGTCAGGGCGTCGACCACCGGGCACGGCAGGTGGGCGCGCACCTGCTCGGGCAGGCCCGCCCAGTACCTGCGGGTGACCGCCATGTCGTGGTGCGCGGCGTTGCCCGCTCCCGGCGCGTCGACGCCGAGCACCAGCACCGGGCGGGACAGGGTGGAGACGTTCGGTGTGCCGCGGTGGATGGTCAGCGCGGACCGGGCGGAGATGTCGCCGCGCCGCGGATACTTGCGGACGGCCCGCTGCGCGTAGCGGGGGTGGCGTTCCCTGGGCGGGAACATCTGGTGGTCGAAGTCGCGTCCGTCGTCCCACTGGGTGCCCGGGGCGATCTCGAACGGCCCCATCTCCTCCACGGTGTCCACCGTGGTCAGGTTGAAGGCCAGCGAGGTCAGCCGCCGCTGCCGGCGGGTGTCCTCCGGCATCGGGAAGTCCCGGTGCCACGGTTGCATGGCCGCGCCGGGAAACGGGATGTCGAACCCGAGCTCGACGATCTGGTAGTCGGGCCCGAGCACGGCCCGGCACACCGAGACCACCCACGGGTGGGTCACCAGGTCGACGAAGCCGCGCAGCTGCTCGGGGTGGATCTCCACGTACCACCGCTGCGGGCCGCGGCCGACCGCGCCGTCGGGGCGGGAGCGGGCCTCCCGGAAGGCGGCCTCGACGTCCTCGCCGACGCGGTCCACCCAGTCCACGGCGAAGGCGCCCCGGCACGCGGTGATGCCGTCCCGGTAGAGGTCGCCGAGCGCCTCCAGGGGAACCTCCTCGTCCTCGACGGGGGTGACGGGCTGGTCGGTGCGCGGCGCGGGCGCGGTGGTGTGGGACCTCATCGAACCTCCTGACGGGGACCAGCCGAGTATTACAACGTTGTAGAGACGCCGCAAGGGACGCCCGGGCCGCCGCCCCCGCCACGGGTCGGGGCATGATCGACCGGTACGCCGGTGGTCGGCGCACGGGACCGGGGAGGTACGCGGGGTGCGGGTCGTTTCGCTGGTGCCGTCGCTGACCGAGGCCGTCGCCCTGACCCTGCCGGGTCTGCTGGTCGGCGCCACCGACTGGTGCACCCACCCGGCCGGGCTGGACGTGGCGCGGGTCGGCGGGAGCAAGTACCCGGACCTGGACCGGGTGCGCGCGCTGCGCCCCGACCTGGTCCTGCTCAACGTCGAGGAGAACCGCCGCGAGGACGCCGACGCGCTCACCGCCGCCGGCGTGCCGGTGCGGGTGACCTATCCGCGTACCGTCGACGAGGCGCTGACCGAGCTGGGGGACCTGCTCCGCGACCTGGGCGCCCCGACCGAACCGGAGTGGCTCGCCGAGGCCCGCGGGGCGTGGGCCGGGCTGCCCACCGCCCGGTCGTCCCGCCGGGCTGTGGTGCCGGTCTGGCGGCGACCGTGGGTGGTGCTGGGCGCCGACACCTTCGCCGGTGACGTGCTGCGCCGGCTCGGCGTCGCCAACGCGTACGCCGACGACGCCGAGCGCTACCCCCGGCCGAGCCTCGACGCGCTGCGCGCCCGCGCGCCGGAGCTGGTGGTGCTGCCCGACGAGCCGTACCGCTTCACCGCCGACGACGGGCCGGAGGCGTTCCCCGGCATCCCCTGCGCCCTGCTCTCCGGCAGGCACCTGACCTGGTACGGCCCGTCGCTCGCCGAAGCGCCCGCCGTGCTCTCCGCGCAGCTCGCCGACCCGGTCGTGCACCCGGGCTGACCGCCGCCGCCCCACCCCGCCCGGTCACCCGCCCGCGCGCCGGCGCCGTTCCCGACGGGCGTCGACCATGCTCCACCCGATCGCGACCGACAACGTCAGCACCACCACCGCGAGGGTCGACCAGACCGGCAGCTTCCCGACCGGCGTCTCGGCCAGGATCAGCTTCGCCCCGGCGAAGGCCAGCAGGAAGGCCAGCCCGTACCGCAGGTAGCCGAAGTGCCGCAGCAGCCCCGCCAGGCAGAAGTAGAGGCTGCGCAGGCCGAGCACGGCGAACGCGGTCGCCGTCCAGACGAGGAACGTGTCGGTGGTGATGGCCAGGATCGCCGCGACCGAGTCGATCGCGAAGACCACGTCGGTGGCCTCGATCGCTACCAGCGCCACCAGCAGCAGGGTCGCCCTGCGCCGGCCGTCGACCCGGACGGTGAACCGGCCGCCGTGGTAGCCCGGCTCCGTGGGCACCAACCGCCGGAACGCCCGCACCACGACGTTGCGGTCGGGGTCGACGTCCGGCTCGCCGCGTACCGCGAGTCGCCACCCCGTCCAGATGAGGAAGGCGCCGAGCACGACGCCGGCCCAGGTCAGCCGCTCCAGCAGTTCGGCGCCGGCGAAGATGAAGGCCAGCCGGAACGCGAGCGCGCCGACGACCCCCCAGAAGAGCACCTTGTGCTGGTACGCGGCCGGCACCCGGAAGTACCCGAACAGCAGCGCGAAGACGAAGACGTTGTCGACGGAGAGCGCCTTCTCCAGCAGGTAGCCGGAGAAGTAGGCCCCGGCCGGCTCGCCGCCCCGCCACAGCCAGACGACCAGGCCGAAGGTGAGCCCCGCGGTGATCCACACGCCGCTCCACAGCAGCGCCTCGCGCAGCTCGATGACGTGGTTGTCGCGGTGGGAGAGCAGGTCCACGGCGAGCATGACGGCGATGACCGCGCCCACCGCCGCCCAGGCCCACAGGGGTGCCGCGAACGTCGCCTCGTCCACCCGGCGTCCTCCGCATCCCCGACGGCGGCTCCGCTCCCGACGCGCGGCCCGGTCCGGCTCGCGCGGTCCCCGACGGCTGCGGCACGGACACGCCCCCGACGGCCTGCGGCACAGACCCGCCTCCGACGGCCTGCGGCACGGACACCCCCCGGCGGCCGGCGGCGCGGGTGCGCCCTCGGCGGCCCGGCGGCGGGCCCGGAGCGTGTCCGATGTCGAGCCTAGGCGAGCCGCCCACCGGCCGGCGGCAGTCCGGGCAAGTCGGCGCCGTCGACGGGACGTTCGACGCCCCGGCGGGCCGGACAGCTCGCGCCGCCGGAAGGCCCGGCCCGCCCGGGTTTCAGGCCCGCCCGGCCCGCACGGACGTCAGGCGGGCCGGACGGGCCCGGACGTCAGGCCACCGGGGCGATCCGGGCCGGGTCCAGGTCGGCAAGGGTGGTGTCGTCGACGTCGTAGGCGAGGGTGCTGGTCACCCGGACCACGCCGCTGACCTGCCCCGCGAGCCGGCCCGCCAGCTCGACGGCGCTGCGCCGGTCCAACCGGCCGTCGAGCGTCACCTCGCCCCCGCGCACCCGGACGGTGACCAGCCCGTCCCGCACCGCGAGCACCCGGCGCAGCACCTCCTGCACCACGTCCTCGCGGATCTCCGCGTCGGTGCGTAGGTGCACCCGCAGCAGGTCACCGCGCGTGACGATGCCGACGAGGCGGCCCAGGTCGTCGAGCACCGGCAGCCGCTTGACCGACTCCCGGTCCAGCTGCCGGGCGGCGGCGGAGATCGTCGCCTCCGGCCAGGTCGCCACCGCCGGGGCGGTCATCAGGTCACGCGCCAGCAGCGCCTCGGCCTTCTCCCGGGCGGTACGGCGTCGTCGCCCCTCGAAGACCCGCCGCTCGTCCGGGTGACCGGCCCGCTCGACCTTGTGCAGCAGGTCCGACTCGGAGACCACGCCGAGGACCCGCCGGAAGCCGTCCACCACGGGCACCCCGCTGATGCCCCGCCGGAGCAACGCGTCGACGATCTCCCGGTAGGGGGTCTCCTCCCCCACCGTCGTGACCTCCCGGGTCATCACGTCGCCCACCTGCCACGTCCTCATCACGACCTCCCTGTCGTTCCCCACCGCGACGCTACGGCCGCGGCGGGCCGCCGGGTCAGGGCCGCCGGACCGGGCCGGCACGGCCGTACGGACCGGTGCGGGAGGGGTCCAAGGTCCCGGTCCGGTGGGGTCCGGTCGGCCCTGCCCGCCCGGCCCCGGCGGGCGTCCAATGGAGATGCCACCGGAAAGCGCGGTGCCAGGCACACGAAGGGACGTGGAGACAATGGCCGCGACGATCGAGCGCACCACCGCCAGGAACGACGCTGCGGTGGCGGAGACCCGGCACGTCGGCGAGACCCGCAGGGAACGGGCCGCGCGGTACGTCTTCGCCGGCATCCGGATCGCCCTCGGGTGGACCTTCCTCTGGGCGTTCCTGGACAAGGTCTTCGGTCTGGGGTTCGCCACCGAGGCGAAGAACGCCTGGATCAACGGCGGCAGCCCCACCAAGGGCTTCCTGACCTTCGGCGCGGCCGGCCCGTTCGCGGACTTCTACCAGGGCATCGCCGGGGCCGCCTGGGCGGACGTGCTCTTCATGGCCGGCCTGGCCGCGATCGGCGTCGCGCTGCTGCTCGGCATCGGGATGCGGATCGCCGCCGTCGCGGGAGCGGTGCTCTACGTGATGATGTGGACGGTCGTCCTGCCTCCCGAGAACAACCCCTTCATGGACGAGCACCTGATCAACGCGGCGCTGCTGGTCGGTCTCGCGCTGGTCAACGCCGGCGCGACCCTCGGCCTGGGCGCGACGTGGGCGAAGCTCGCGATCGTGCGGCGGTTCCCCTGGCTGCGCTGACCCGGCGCGGCATCTCCCCCTCGGCGGGCGTCACCACCCGGTGACGCCCGCTTCGGCGTGCCCACCGCGTCACGCCGTCGCTCCGAGGGCCGGCCGCGACGCGTGCGCCGGGACCGCCACACATCGGTCGGACGCCATCAGGCAGGATCTCGGGTGACGGACATCAGGACCGAAACGGTAGGAGACTCCCGAATGAACCAGGCAGCAGGCGCCCGCTCGGGCAAGCCCGAGGTGGGTCCGATCGAGGGCGCGCCGCCCGCCGACCTCGTCATCGAGGACATCACCGTCGGCGAGGGCCCGGAGGCCCAGCCGGGGCAGCTGGCCAGCGTCCACTACGTGGGGGTCGCGCACTCCAACGGTCGCGAGTTCGACTCCTCCTGGAACCGGGGTGAGGCGTTCGAGTTCCAGCTCGGCGCCGGTCACGTCATCTCCGGCTGGGACCGGGGCGTCGTGGGCATGCGGGTCGGCGGCCGGCGCCGCCTGACCATCCCGCCGCACCTGGGCTACGGCGACCGGGGCGCCGCCGGCGTCATCAAGCCGGGCGAGACCCTCGTCTTCGTCGTCGACCTGCTCGGCGTCCGCTGAGCGGAGGATGACCCACTGGGCGGGCAGGCACCGCCGGGCGGGGGATGATCCCTCCGAACGGACGGTGCACCGCTCGAGTGGACGGCGAACCGCCGGGCCACGGGCCGGTGCGGACGGTGGACGACGCCGTCGGCACCGGCCCGCTGGCACGTCGGTGGACCGGCTGGGCGGGCTCCCGGTCGAGGCGCCGCACGCCACCGTGCCCCTGGGCCTCGGGCGCCGGAGGTCAGCAGGGCACCAGCTCCCGGTCGGCGCACGGGTCCACGATCGGGATGACCCGGTGCAGGCCGGTGGCCCGCAGCACCCGCTCGACCACCGGGTCGGGACGGACCAGCACCAGCTCACCGCCCCGGGCACGCACGCGCAGGTGCGCGGCGACCAGGGCCCGCACCCCGGCCGCGGAGAGCAGGCGGACCCCGGAGAGATCCAGCCGGAGCACGGGCCGGGCCGGGGCGGCCCAGAGCGCGGAGCGGAACGCGGCGACCGTGGCGATGTCGACCTCGCCGGTCGCCCGCACCGCCACCTCGTGGTCGGCCACGGTGATGTCCACGTGGAGCCGGTCGTCGCGCTGTCCCATGCGACGAACCTATCCCCCGCCACCGACAATTCCGCCCTGCTGAGGGACCGGATCCGGGTACGCCCAGGGTCATACCCCGAGACTCCAGGATCCCCCTCAGGGATGACGCGACGAGGGCCTGCGGGCTGCACATCGGCGGGCGAGAATGAGCCGATGGTCGCTCCCCGCCGCCGCGCGCCCCGGCTGATCCGCCCCGTCCGCGAGCCCGCCACGGTCCCGCCGCCGCTCGACGGGCCGTGGACGCCCACCGACCGGCGGCTCGACTCGGTGGAGCTGCTGCCGCTTCCCGACGGGGTGTCCGGCCCGGAGGACGTCGTCGTCGACCCGACCGGCCGGGTGGTCAGCGGGACGGAGGACGGCCGGCTCTGGTGGTGGCCGGTCGACGCGCCCCCCGGCACCCGACCCCGGCCGCTCGCCGACACCGGGGGCCGGCCACTGGGCGTGGAGGTCGACCCGCTCGACGGCAGCCTCGTGGTCTGCGACGCGTACCGGGGGTTGCTGCGGGTGACCGGCGACGGTGCGGTGCGCGAGCTGGGCGGCCTCGGGGCCAGGGCGAACCTGGCCGACAACGCCACCGTCGCCCGCGACGGCACGGTCTACTTCACCGACTCGTCCGACCGCTTCCCGCTCGCGCACTGGAAGCGGGACCTGCTGGAACACCGGCCCAACGGGCGGGTGCTGGCGTACGACCCGCGCAGCGGGCGCACCGACGTCGTCCGCACCGGGTTCTACTTTCCCAACGGGCTCGCGCTCACCCCGGACGAGTCGGCGCTGATGCTGGTCGAGACCGCCGCCCACCGACTGGTGCGGGTCGCACTGGCCGACGACGCGGTCACCGTGCTGGCCGACCTGCCGGCGTACCCGGACAACCTGACCCCGGTGGGCGACGGGACGTACTGGATCGCGTTGCCCAGCCCGCGCGTGCCGGTGGTCGAGCGGCTGCTGCCCCACCCCCGGCTGCGGCAACTGGTGGCGGTGCTGCCGGCGGCGGTGCAGCCGAAGCCGCTGCGCTACGGCCTGGTGGCCCTCGTCGACGGCGAGGGGCGGGTACTGCGGACCCTGCACGGCCCGCGCGGGACCTACGACATGGTCACCGGCGTCCGCCAGCACGGCGACCACCTGTGGCTGGGCAGCCTCACGGGCCCCGGGGTGGCCCGGGTGCCGCTGGGCTGAGCCCCGGACGCGGACGAGGCCGGCGGGAAGCGCCGGTGCGATCGCCACGCCGGGGACCAGCCCGCGTGACGGGGTCGACGGGAGGCCCCGGTGCGATCGACGCGCCGGGGGAACGGCCCGCGTGGCGGCGGACCGGTCCCCCGGGTGTGCGTACGGTCGGATCAGCCGCCGCGAACGGACGGCGCCGGCGCCGGCGAGCCCCCGGCCACCGCACCGGGGTGCGGCACGGCCGACGGGGACGGCCGCAGCCCGGCCGGCACGGGCAGCGCGCTGCCCTTGACGAACTCGTCCCAGCTGACGTTCCAGGCCGTCCAGCCGTTGCCCTCGGTCAGCTCGACCTCGGTGCCCTTGATGGTGACCAGGTCGCCGACCTGCGTGACGCCCATCAGCCAGTCCGCGGCCTCGTTGGAGACGTTGGTGCAGCCGTGCGAGACGTTGGTGTTGCCCTGGTCCCCCACCGACCACGGCGCCGCGTGGATGAACTCGCCGCCCCAGGTGAGCCGTTGGGCGTCCTCGACGTCGACCACGTAGGGGTCGGCCGAGCCCCGGGTGTCGAACGTCGTGAAATCGTGCTTCTCCATGATCACCATCTTGCCGCTGGAGGTCGGCGTGCTCGGTTTGCCCATGCTGACCGGGATCTTGCGGACCACCTTGCCGTCGCGCAGCACGGACATCTGCTTGGTCGCGTTGTCGATCTCCAGGGCCACCTGCCGGCCGATCTTCGACGTGGCCGTGCGGTCGGAGTCGCCGACCCGGTCCTTGCCGATCGGCAGGCCCTCCAGCCCGGCCCGGACGCTGATGCGGGTCCCCGGGCGCCAGAAATCGGGGGCCCGGTAATAGGCCTGACTGCCGTCGGACACCCACGACCAGGCGCCCGGCTGCGGCGGATCCGTCTTCACGAACAATCGGCGCTGCACGTCGTCCCTGGCCTCTTTCGGAATGGGTGGGTCGAACGCCACGGTCACCGGCATCGCGGTGCCGTACGTCCGATCACCGGCGAAGTACAACGTGCTGGTGATTTCCGGTTTCGTCGATTTCGGCATCGTGGTGAAGGTGGTCTTCCGGGTCGTCGTCGTGCCCGAGTCGCCCGTCGCGGTCACCTCCGCGGTGTAGGTGCGCCGCGGCTTCAGGGGCGCCTTCGGCACCCAGCCCGAGCCGTCCTCCCGGGGCTCCGCCGCGACCTGCGCGCCCTTGTCGTCGGTGATCCGCACGGCGGTGACCTTCCCGTTCCTGACCGCGGTCCCCACCTCGGCGGTGATCGGCACCTCGCGGGCGCGGTCGGTGGGCGTCACGGTCAGCTCCGGCGCCGCCGCCTGCCCCTCGGCCGGCCGGGCACCCGGCTTGCGGTCGGCGGTGCACCCGCCGAGGGCCAACGGCGTGGCCGCGATGGTCACGGCCAGCACCGTCAGTCGCCGCCTCAACTTCATGATGCGTCCCCCCGTTGTCTGGTGTCCTCAGCCACATTCTCTCCACGCCTCGCCGGGCGGACGCGCAATTTCCACGGAAATGCGAAAGCAATTATGGGAAGCATTTCCCCGCACTGCACGGAAAAGGGCCACACGCGCCGGTTTCCGGGTCCGTCCGGAATCGTCCGGCGCGCCCGCCGGCGGCCCCCGGACTCCCGTCGCGTCCCGGTTCGGGCCACGGCGGCGTCGGTGTCGGCGCACAGCCGTCCCGCACCCGCGATCCGGCGGAAGAAGGCGACGCCGTGCGGCACGACGCGACCGGACGCGCCGCCGCCGACGGGCCGGCCGTCCGGTCGTCGTCAGCCGTGGTTGCGTTCCCACCGGCCGCCGACCGGTGGGGTGTCCAGCCGGACGGCGGAGTCCGCGTTGCCGGCGAAGTCGTTGTCCTCGACCCGGCAGTCCACGCAGCTGCCCTGCTCGGTGACCCACAGTCCGTGGTTCTGGGTGCTCGGCTCGCGGTTGTCCCAGATCCGGTTCCCCCGGATGGTGGCCGACTCGACGGCCGCGTTGATCGCGATGCCGGCCCGCACCGGCGGCCCGGCGGGCAGCTCGTACGGCGTGCCCGGTGGCGGAGTCCCCCCGCTCCACCCGCTCGGGGAGTCCGGCCGGATCGGCGCGAGGGTGAGCTCGGTGTCGTCGTTGGCCGCCACCACGGCGATGCGCTCGCCGACCCGCACCACCTTGCCCCGGTGCCCGTCGTTCGGCCAGGTCGCCCGCCGGTCCACCACCGACTTCCCGGTGTAGCGCACCGAGTCGCCGTGTGCGCTCGTCGCGGGCGCCCACTGCCGCCCGTTGTTCCGGATCCGGTTGGCGACCAGGAAGACGTCGCGGACCGGACGGTCGATGCGGATGGCGTCGGCGCTGTTGCCGTAGAAGTCGTTGCTCTCGATGACGATCTCCTCGGCGACGTGCTCCTCGGACCCGCCGAGGTTGCGCTGGTGGTACCCGTACCGGCCGTTGCCGCTGATCCGGTTGCCGCGGATCGTGTACGGACCGGGGGTGTTGCCGATGCTCACCCCGTCGCGCAGGTTGCCGTCGATGACGCAGTCGGTGAGGATGCCGCCCCGGCCGGCGGTGTGCGTGGTGCCCTTCGCCGAGACGTGGAAGCCCGCCTCCAGGTTGCCGGTCATGGTGCACGCGGAGACGATCAGGCCGTTCGCGCCCCAGTCGGAGATGCCGAAGCGGTTGCCCTGGGCGTGGCAGCCGATGATCCGTACGCCCCGTGGGCGCAGGTGGTCCGCCTCCTGCAACTCCAGGAAGATGCCGTTGGTGGCGTTGGCGACCGCGCTGCAGTTGACGATGTTGAACCGCTCGACGCTGCCCCAGCCGCCGATGCCGACGCCGATGCCCGCGCCGCCCATCTCGGTGCCGTTGTCCAGCCGCCCGCACCCGGTGACCAGCACCCCGTCGATCAAACAGTCCTGGAGGAAGTCGCAGCCCAGGCCGGTGGCGGCGGTGTGGTGGATGTACAGGTTGCGGAAGACGCCGCGGACGACGTACTGGAGGCCGAGGCCCTTGGCCAGCGGGTTGTAGTCCGCGGACGCCACCTCCGAGCCGTCGATCTCGAAGTCGGCGAAGGTGCAGTCGGACAGGTGCTGGTTGCGGCTGGCACCGTGCTCGATCGCGGTGTGGAAGGCCAGCGGCGCGGGATCGGCCCGGTTGCCGGAGTTGCTGAGCACGAAACGGGTCGCGCCCGGTCCCGCGCCCATGAGCGACACCCCGCTGCGCCAGACGGTGCCCGAGTCCCGCATCGAGTAGACCCCGGGCGGGCAGTAGATGATCCGGGCCCGGCCGTCGGCGGCGTACGCGTCGCCGAGCCGGTCCACCAGCGCGGCGAGCGCCGGCTGGTCGTTGGCCGTCCCGTCGCCGATGAGGCCGTGCTCCCGGGCGTCGCAGAGCAGCGGGGCGCCGGCCACCGCGTGCCGGCGCACACCGCCGGCGGAGGGCATGTCCGGACAGGCCACCTCGTGCTCCCCTCGGCGAGACTGCCCGGCCCGCATTCCCGGCCCGTCTGCGAGAAAACGCCTGCCGCGACGGCGACGGCCCCCGCGCCGCCGGGAGGCGGAGCCGGGGCCGTCGCGTCCGGGGTCAGACGTTGGCGATCAGCACCGCCGGCCGCTCGACGCAGTCGGCGACGTGCCGCAGGAAGCCGCCGGCCACCCCGCCGTCGCAGACCCGGTGGTCGAAGGTCAGGCTGAGCTGCGTCACCTTGCGTACGGCGAGCTGCCCGCCGACCACCCAGGGCTTGTCCACTATCCGGCCCACCCCGAGCAGCGCCGCCTCCGGGTGGTTGATGATCGGGGTGGAGCCGTCGACGCCGAAGACGCCGTAGTTGTTGAGCGTGAACGTGCCGCCGGTCAGCCGGGCCGGGGGCAGCGTGCCGGCCCGGGCGGCCGTGGTGGTCGCGGCCAGCTCGGCGGCCAGCTCGGCGGTGGTCAGCCGCTGCGCGTCCCGCAGCACCGGCACGACCAGCCCCCGGTCGGTCTGGGCGGCGATGCCCAGGTGCACCCCGCCGGACTGGACGATCCGCTGGCCCTCGGTGTCGACCCGGGCGTTGAGCTGCGGGTACCGGCGCAGCCCGGACAGGCAGATCCGGGCCAGCAGGGCCAGGATGCTCACCGGCGCGTCCGGGGTCGCCGCGTTGATCGCCGCGCGGGTCTCCAGCAGCCCGGTGGCGTCCACGTCCACCCAGATGGTCACCTCGGGGATCTCCCGCCGGCTGCGGGAGAGCTTGTCGGCGATCGCCTTGCGGATGCCGGTCAGCGGGACGACCAGGTCCTCGGCGCCGGAGGCCGCCGACCCGACGGGCTCGTCCGGCACCGCGGCGAGCCGGGCGGCCGGCGTCGCCGCCTCGGCGACGGCGGCCTCCACGTCCGCCCGGCGCACCACGCCGCCGGGGCCGGTGCCGCGCAGGGCGGCCAGGTCGAGCCCGTGCTCGCGGGCCAGCCGGCGCACGATCGGCGAGATGACCAGGGGTGCCGCCGCGCCGTGCGGGTGGTCGGCCGCGCCGGCCGCAGTCGCCGCCGGGGTGGGAGCCGCCGGCGGTGCGGCGTGGGCGGGAGCCGCCGGGGTGGGTTCGGGTGCGGCCACGAGACGGGGCCGGCGACGCCGCCGCCCCGCGCCGCCGTGGCCGGTGCCGTACCCGATGAGGACGTTGCCGGAGCCGGCCCGCTCCTCCTCGCGGTAGGTGGCGTGCGCGGCGGGCTCGTCGCCGGCCCCGCCGTCGCCGTCCAGGGGCGCGATGGTGATCAGCGGCTGGCCGACCGGGCGGGTCTCACCCGCCGCGCCGTGCAGCGCCACGACCCGCCCGGCGTACGGGCAGGGCACGTCGACGACGGCCTTGGCGGTCTCCACCTCCACGACGCTCTGGTCCACCGTGACCACGTCGCCCACGGCGACCCGCCACTCGACGATCTCGGCCTCGCTCAGCCCTTCGCCCAGGTCGGGCAGGAGGAAGACCTGCGTCCCGTCCACGGTGGTCACGCCGCGCTCCCCCGGCTCAGCCAGCGCCCGTCGGGCTGGTCGTCCCACTGGAGCCGGGCCACCGTGTCGAGGATCCGGTCCACCGACGGCAGGTGGGTGTGCTCCAGCATCGGCGCCGGGTACGGGATGTCCAGCCCGGACACCCGCAGCACCGGGGCGTGCAGGGCGTGGAAGCAGCGCTCCTGCACCCGGGCGGCGATCTCGGCGCCCACCCCGGCGAAGCCCTGGGCCTCCTGGATCACCACGCACCGGCCGGTACGCCGGACCGAGGCGGTGACGGTCTCGTCGTCGAACGGCACGATGCTGCGTACGTCCACGACCTCCAGGTCCCAGCCCTCCTCGCGGGCGGCCTCGGCGGCCTCCAGCGCGACCGGCACCGCCGGCCCGTACGCGACGAGGGTGCCGTCGCGGCCGGGGCGACGCACGACCGCCCGGCCGATCGGCGCGGTGGCGGCCGGCAGTTCCGCCTCGGCGCTGGAGAAGTAGAGCTTCTTCGGCTCCATGAACACGACCGGGTCGGGATCGTCGATCGCCTGGCGCAGCAGCGAGTACGCGTCCTCGACCGTGGCCGGGGTGACGACCTTCAGGCCCGGGGTGTGCGCGTAGTAGGCCTCGCTGGAGTCGCAGTGGTGCTCGACGCCGCCGATGCCGCCGGCGTACGGCACCCGGATGACGATCGGCACGCTGAGGGCGCCCCGGGTGCGGTTGCGCAGCTTCGCCACGTGCGAGGCGATCTGCTCGAACGCCGGGTACGCGAACGCGTCGAACTGCATCTCGACCACCGGGCGCAGCCCGGACATGGCCATGCCGACGGCGAAGCCGACGATGCCGGCCTCGGCGAGCGGGGTGTCGAAGCAGCGCTTGTCGCCGAAGCGGGCCTGGAGGCCGTCGGTGATCCGGAAGACGCCGCCGAGCGCCCCGACGTCCTCGCCGAAGACGACCACCCGGTCGTCGTCGAGCATCGCGTCGGCGAGCGCGGCGTTGAGCGCCTTCGCCATGGTCAGGGCGGCCATCAGCGCTCACCCTCCTCGTCTGCGGCGGCGGCCAGCTCGGCGCGGACCTGCTCGCGCTGCTCGACCAGCTGCGGGGTGGGCTCGGCGTAGACGTGCTCGAAGAGGCTCATCGGGTCGACCGTCGGCTGCGCGTTCATGCGGACGCGCAGGTCGGCGGCGTACGCCTCGGCCTCCGCGGCGACCGCGGCGACGACGGCGTCGTCGAGCGCGCCCCGGGCCCGCAGGTACGTCTCCAGCCGGGCCACCGGGTCCCGGTCCCGCCACGCCTCGACCTCGGCGCCGTCGCGGTAGCGGCTCGCGTCGTCGGCGTTGGTGTGCGCCTCCATCCGGTAGGTGTGCGCCTCGACCAGGAACGGACCCTTGCCGGAACGGGCGTGCTCCACCGCGCGGGTGAGCACCGCGAGCACGGCCACCGGGTCGTTGCCGTCGACCTGCTCGCTGGGCACGCCGTAGCCCACGCCCTTGTACGCCAGCGACGGCGCGGCGGTCTGCCGCGACAGCGGGACGCTGATGGCGTACCGGTTGTTCTGCACGAAGTAGACGACGGGGGCCTTGAACACGGCGGCGAAGTTGACGCCCTCGTGGAAGTCGCCCTCGCTGGTCGCCCCGTCACCGATGAACGCCAGCGCGACGGTGTCGCGCCCCTGGTACGCCTCGCCGTAGGCCAGCCCGGCGGCGTGCACGCACTGGGTCGCCAGCGGGGTGCACTGCGGGGCGGTGTGCCGCTCGGCGGGGTCGTAGCCGCAGTGCCAGTCTCCGCGCAGCAGGGTCAGCACCTCGACCGGATCGATGCCCCGGGAGACCAGGGCCATCGACTCGCGGTAGGTCGGGAAGACCCAGTCCGTGTCGCGCAGGGCGAGGACGGCGCCGACCTGGCAGGCCTCCTGGCCGCGCGAGGACGGGTAGACGGCCAGCCGGCCCTGCTTGGTCAGGGCGGTGGCCTGGACGTCGAAGCGGCGGCCGACGACCATCCGCCGGTGCATCTCGACGAGCGCCTCGACGGGCGGCTCGGGGTAGTCGGCGGGGGCGCGCAGTGGCGTGCCGGTCGGATCGAGCAGGCGGACGGGCTCGGTGGCCGGGAGCAGCGGCGTGGCCGGATCGGGTGGGGTGGCCTTCCGACGGCTGCGCGGGGATGCCCTGCGGACCGCCTCGGGTGTGGTCGTCACGGCGGGACCTCCTGGACGTGTGGTGGGCCTATGCTCCTGCTGTCGGATGATTGACTCAAGATCCAGGACAAACGCGGGACGGATGGCATGGGACAGGCGGCGAGATGAGCCAGGAGTCCGGGGGCGCAGCGGAGCCGGTGGCCGGAACGGGACGTTCGGCGCGACCGTTGGACGACGTCGACCGGCGGATCCTCGACGAGCTGGTCCGCGACGGCCGCACGTCGGTGCGCACGCTCGCCGAGCGGATCCACATCTCCCGCACCAACGCGTACGCCCGGGTCGAGCGGCTGCTGCGCGACGGGGTGATCACCGGCTTCCGGGCCCAGGTCGCGCCCGAGGCGGCGGGGCTGGGCACCTCGGCGTACATCGCGCTGAAGATCGAACAGAACACCTGGCGGGAGGTGTCGGCGGAGCTGGCCCGGGTCCGCTACATCGAGCACGCCGCCCTGCTCGGCGGCGACCACGACGTGTTGGCCCTGGTCCGGGCGCCGGACAACGCCACCCTGCGCGACGTGGTGCTGGGCCGGGTGCAGAGCATCGCCGGCGTGCTCTCCACCCGCACCTGGCTGGTCTTCGAGGAGTTCGACGGCGAACGCAGCCCGTGGGAGTGAACCGGCGCGGCGGTCTCCCCGCTCAGCGCTCCGGTGGGGCCTCCAGCCCCTCCCGGTCGGCCAGTTCCAGCAGTGGCTCCAGGGAGAACCGCCGGTCGTCGAGGCCGGCGTGCGGGTCGCCGCGCTCGGCGAACCGGGCGGGCATCGTGGTCACGGCGAAGTCCTCCGGCCGGGCGTCGTCCAGCTCCGACCAGTCCAGCGGCGCGGAGACCAGCGCCTGCGGGGTGGGACGGATCGAGTACGCCGAGGCCATCGTGTGGTCCCGCGACATCTGGTTGTAGTCGACGAAGACCGGCCGGTCCCGCTGTTCCCGCCACCATGTGGTGGTGACCAGCTCCGGCAGCCGGCGTTGCATCTCCCGGCCCAGCGCCAGCACCGCGCGTCGGCAGTCGCCGAAGCTCCACCGGGGCTCGATGGAGAGATAGACGTGCAGGCCCCGCCCGCCGGTGGTCTTCGGGTAGCCGGTCAACCCCAGCTCGGCGAGGAACGCGCGCACCTCGTGGGCCACCGGCACCACCTGGTCGAAGCCCACCCCCGGCATCGGGTCCAGGTCGATGCGCAGCTGGTCGGGCCGCTCCACGTCGGCGGCGGAGACCGGCCAGGGATGGAACCGCAGCGTGCCCAGGTTGGCCGCCCAGATCACCACCGCCAACTCGCTCGGCGCGACCTCGTCGGCCGTACGCCCGCTCGGGAAGGTGATGTGGGCGGTGCGCACCCAGTCGGGCGCGCCCGCCGGCAGCCGCTTCTGGTAGAAGGCGTCGCCCCGGTTGTCCTGCCGGGTGCCGATCTTCGCCCCCTCGAACACGCCGCGCGGCCACCGCTCCAGCATGGTCGGCCGGTCCCGCAGGGCGCGCAGGACGCCGTCGCCCACGGCGAGGAAGTAGGACACCACGTCCCGCTTGGTCAACCCGAGTTCCGGGAAGTACGGCTTGTCGGGGCTGGAGACGCGCACCAGCCGCTCCCCCACCTGGATCTCCTCGGCCGGCGTCGCCACGCCTGACACCGTAACCCGCCCGCCCGGCACGGGCCCGCTCGCCGGGTGTAAGGAAGGGCCCTTGTCAACGCATAGCGTCAACAAAGGGCCCTTCCTTACACATACCAGGCGGGGTCAGCTCATCTCCTCCTGGAGGCGCACCAGGAGCATCTTCTTGCCCTGTTCGCCCGCCTTGCGGTTGTTCTCCTGGATCTTTCGGAACCAGGTGGCCAGTTCCGTGTCGCCGCGCGCGTCGGCGTCGGCGACGTAGTTCTCCAGTTGCCAGATGTGCTGCAACGACATCTGCAGCGCGTGGATCAGGTCGTAGTTCTGGTCCTTCACCGGGCTCGCCGGCTCCCTGACCATGGTGGCCACGGCGCACCTCCCCGTCTCGGTGATCGGTCGAGGCAGCGCTTACCCGACCCGGCACCGATCACGCCCGGCGGCGGGTCCCGGCGCCTTCCGGCGGACCTGGTCGACGGCGTCGTCCGAAATCGGACGCGCCAGGGCGATGACTCCGTCGTCCGTCGGTCGTCATATCTCTGGGACGGCGGCACGTGATGATCGGGTGGACAGGGCGGAGGACGGTTCGTGGCTGAAGGTGGCACGGGGTCGGGCGGGGTCGGCGAGAGAACGGTGGGTGACGCCGTCCGGGAGAGCGACGCACAGGCGTTCGCGGAGCTGACCGATCGGCACCGGCGGGAGTTGCAGGTGCACTGCTACCGGATGCTCGGCTCCTTCGACGACGCCGAGGACCTCGTACAGGAGACGTTCCTGCGGGCCTGGCGCAGGCGGGAGACCTTCCAGGGCCGGTCCACGGTGCGGGCCTGGCTCTACCGGATCGCGACCAACGCCTGCCTCGACTTCCTCGACCGCCGCCACCGGCAGCCACGTCCGCTCGTCGTGCCGACGGTGTCCCGCGCCGCCCGGCCCGGTCGGACCTCGTTGCCGCAGGCGGAGGTCCCCTGGCTCCAGCCGTACCCGGACCGGTTGCTAGATCCGGCCGCGCCGCCCGACGGCGAGCCGGACACCGCACTGGTGGCGAAGGAGACCATCGAGCTGGCGTTCCTCGCCGCGATCCAGCACCTGCCGTCCCGGCAGCGGGCGGTGCTCATCCTGCGCGACGTGCTCGGCTGGCCGGCGGCCGACACCGCCGCGCTGCTCGACGGCACGGTCGCCGCGGTCAACAGCGCCCTCCAGCGGGCGCGCGCCACCCTCCGGCAGCACCTGCCGCAACGACGGATGGAGTGGTCGACGGCGACCGACCCGAGCCATGAGGAACGGGCGGTGCTCCAGCGGTACGTGGAGGCCACCGAACGCGGGGACCTGCCGGCGCTGGCGGCGCTGCTGAGTAAGGACGCCCGCTTCACCATGCCACCCGAACCGACGTGGTACGAGGGACGGGCCGCGATCGTCGAGTGCTGGGCCCCCGCGCTGGTCGGACCCGCCCGCGGGAAGGACTGGTGTCACGTGCCCACCCGGGCCAACCACCAGCCCGCCGTCGCCGGCTACGTGCGTGAGCCGGGCCGATCCCACTACCGGGCGCTGGGCCTCGACGTGCTCCGCATCGAGGGTGGCGAGATCGTGGAGGTGACCACCTTCCCACCCCGCGTCTTTGCGGCCTTCGGGCTGCCGCCGACCCGGTGACCACGGCGGCGGCGATGAGTTCTCCGTGCCCCGACAGTCTCAACCGGGGCGGCCGGCGTCAGCGGCGCGCCGCTGACGCACCGAGAGAGGCGGGAGTGAACCAGCATGACCCAGCGGAGAGTCGTCAGCCGGGACGAGTGGGAGACGGCCCGTGCGGAGCTGCTCGTCAAGGAGAAGGAGCTGACGCGGGCACGCGACGCGTTGAGCGCCCGGCGGCGCCGGCTGCCGATGGTCCGGATCGACAAGGAGTACGTCTTCGAGTCGCCGGACGGCGCGGTGGCCTTCCGGGCCTGTTCGGCGGCCGTCGTCAGCTCATCGTCCGGCACCTCATGTTCCACCGCGACTGGGACGAGGGTTGCGTCGGCTGTTCCCTACAGGTCGACAACCTCGGCCACCCGGCTCACCTGCGGTGCCCGGGACACCAGGCTGGTGCTGGTGTCCCGGGCACCGCTGACCAGGATCGAGCCGTTCCGGCGCCGGATGGGGTGGACGTACAACTACCTCGACCTGACGGCGCTGGGCCGGCAGGAGGAGGAGCTGGAATACCCGCAGCAGTGGTGGCGGCACCACGACCGGTACGACGATCGACACCACAGGACCGGGCATCGTGACCGGATGCCCGCGCGGGTCGTCGGCCACCCGACGGAACTGGAGCAGCACTGACCATGACGACCTACGTGTTGATTCCCCCCGCGGGCAGCGGGCCCTGGTACTGGCACCTGCTGGCAGGCCAGTTGCGGGACCGGGGGCACGACGTGGTGGCGGTCGACCTGCCGTGCGCCGACGACTCGGCGGGACTGACGGAGTACGCCGACGCCGCCGTCCGGGCCATCGGAGACCGTACGGACCTGGTCGTCGTGGCCCAGTCGTTCGGCGCGTTCACCGGCCCGCTGGTGTGCGACCGCGTCAACGCCGAGCTGCTCGTGTTGCTGACCCCGATGGTGCCCTCGCCCGGCGAGTCGCCGGGCGAGTGGTGGGAGAACACCGGCTACGCGCACGCCAGGCAGGTCCAGGCCGAGCGCGAGGGCTGGACGCCGGAGCAGGACGGGGACCCCGGCGTCATCTTCTTCCACGAGCTGCCGCCGCCGCTGGTCGAGGAGGCCACGGCGCACGCCCGGGACCAGTCGGGCACGCCGTTCGAGAAGCCCTGGCCGCTCGGTGCCTGGCCGGACGTGCCGACCCGGGCGCTGCTCTGCCGGGGGGACCGCTTCTTCCCGGTCGACTTCCTGCGCCGGCTGGTGTCCGAACGGCTGGGCGTCACGCCCGACGAGATGGACGGCGGGCATCCGGTGGCCCTCAGCCGGCCGCGTGAGCTGGCCGACCGGCTGGAGGAGATCCGGCGGGAGCTCGTCGGCGTCGCCCGCGCCACGCCGACCCGCCGGCGGTGACCGGCCGCGCCGGGCGGCCGGGTTCGGGGCTGGCCGCCCGGCGCACCCTGTCATCCGGCGTCTCGAACCGCACCGGCCCCGCCCCACGGAGCCCGATGCTGACGGGACCGGTGGCGGGATCGGCCGGTCCCGGCGGGAGCGGACACTGTCGGCCAGCCGGTGCGGTTACCTGGCGCGTGCCCCGGGTAGGGGTTGCCGCATGGCGGAACTGGCGACGCTCTGGATCGTCCGGCACGGCGAGAGCACGGCGAATGTGGCGGCCACGGCGGCCGAGGCGTCCGGCGCCGAGCTGATCGACCTGACCCACCGGGACGCGGACGTGCCGCTGAGCCCCACCGGGGAGGAGCAGGCGCGGGCCACCGCGCGGTGGCTGGCCGGGCTGCCCGAGTCCCGCCGGCCCGACGTGGCGGTGGTGTCGCCGTACCTGCGGGCGGTGCGGACCGCCGAGCTGGCCCTGGCCGGCACCGGGATCCCGCTCACCCGCGACGAACGGCTGCGCGACCGGGAGCTGGGCATCCTGGACGGCCTGACCGGGCAGGGGGTGCGCCGGCGGCACCCGGAGGAGGCCGCGCGCCGCGACCGGCTCGGCAAGTTCTACTACCGGCCGCCGGGCGGGGAGTCCTGGACCGACGTGGCGCTGCGCCTGCGTGCCCTCCTCGGCGACCTGCGCCGCGACCACGAGGGCCGGCGCGTGCTGCTGTTCGGCCACGACGCCCTGGTCTTCCTGACCCGTTACCTGGTGGAGGGGCTCACCGAGACGGAGCTGATGGCGCTGACCCGCGAACACGTCATCGCCAACTGCTCGACCACCGCGTGGTCCGCCGGCGCCGACGGCCGGCTGACCCCGGACGTGTTCAACGACGTCGGCCACCTGCACGAGCAGGGTGCCCGGCCGACCAGGGAGGACGAGGTCCATGCCGAACCGGTCTGACACCCGGGTGATCACCCCCGGCCTGCTGCGGGACTGGGCGCTGCCCGTGCCGACCGGCGGCAAGGAGGCCCGGGGCACGGTACTGGTGGTCGGCGGCTCGCGCTTCACCCCCGGCGCGGTGCTGCTAGCCGGGGTGGCCGCGCTGCGGGCCGGGGCCGGGGTGCTCCAGCTCGCCGCCGCCGAGTCCACCGCCGCCGCGCTGAGCATCCAGGTGCCCGAGGCGCTGGTGGTGGGGCTGCCGGAGACCACCGACGGGGCGGTCGCGGGGCAGCCCGGCGAGCTGCTGGGCGACCTGGTGGCGGAGGCGGACGTGGTGGCCGTCGGCCCCGGCCTCAAGGACATCGACGAGACCGGCCGCCTGCTGCGCCTGGTGCTCGACGCGGCCGGTCCGCAGACCTCGCTGGTGCTCGACGCGTACGCCCTGGGGGCCCTCAGCCACGCCCCGGACCTGCTGGTCGGGTCCGGGCGGCCGGCGGTGCTCACCCCCAACCTCACCGAGGCCCGGCACCTGCTCGACCGGGAGCCCGGCGACGACCTCGACGCCGAGGCGACGGAGCTGGCCCGCCGGTACGACGCGGTGGTGTCGCTCTACGGCCACATCGCCACCCCCGACGGTCAGAGCTGGCGGGAGGAGAGCGGCGACGCCGGCCTGGGCACCTCCGGCAGCGGGGACGTCCGCGCCGGGCTGCTGGCGGGCCTGCTGTCTCGGGGCGCGGAGCCGGCGCAGGCCGCCTGCTGGGCGGCGTTCGCGCACGCGGTGAGCGGTCAGCGGCTGGTCCCCCGGTACGGCCGGATCGGGTTCCTCGCCCGCGAGCTGCTCGACGAGATTCCCCACACCCTGGCGACCGTCTGACACCTTTCGTCCGGACCCACGTAGGCGTGTAACGCCAGCTCACCACGCGACGCTGGTGGTTGCGGAGGCGTGCATCCCGCCCGCCTCCCGCCGGCCGCTCCCCGCCAGGGGGCGTACCCCGGCTGGAAACAGCCCCTGGGAGTCTGTGTGAAGAACCTCCGTCGCAAGACACTGGCTGCCGCGTCCGCCGTGACGCTCGGCGTCGGCCTCGCCGTCGCCGGCGGGGTGGCCCCGGCGGCGTCGGCCGCCGGCCCGGACACCACGTTCCTGGTCCTCGCCCCGCAGGGCGCCAAGACCGACAAGGCGGCCGCCCGCGTGGCCGCCGCCAACGGCACCGTGGTGGCCAGCTACGACCAGATCGGCGTGCTCGTCGTCCGGTCGACCAACCCCGACTTCGTCACGGACGTGGCGGGCGCGGGCGTCGACTCGGTGGCGTCCACGGCCGGCCTGGGCACCGCCCTCGACGAGGGCGAGACCCTGGAGGTCTCCGCGGCCGAGGCGGCCAACACGACCGCCGACCCGACCAAGGAGCCCCTCTTCGGTCAGCAGTGGGACATGCCGATGATCGACGTCCCGCAGGCCCACGCCGTCAACGCCGGCCGCGCCGACGTGGTGGTGGGTGTGCTGGACAGCGGCATCTCCTCCAGCCACCCGGATCTGGCCACCCAGATCGCGAAGAACAAGAGCACGTCCTGCATCGGTGGCGTCACCGACACCACCGAGGCCGCCTGGAACCCGACCACCTCCGACCACGGCACCCACGTGGCCGGCACCATCGCCGCCGCCGTCAACGGCGTCGGCGTGACCGGGGTCGCCCCGGGCGTCAAGGTGGCCGCCGTCAAGGTGGTCAACGACGACGGCTACATCTACCCGGAGGCCGCGGTCTGCGGGTTCATGTGGGCCGCCGAGCAGGGCATGCAGGTGACCAACAACAGCTACTACATCGACCCGTGGCAGCTCAACTGCCGCAACGACGCGCGCCAGCGTCCGGTGTGGAAGGCCGTCCAGCGGGCCCTTCGTTACTCGCAGGGCAAGGGCGTGCTGCACGTGGCGTCCGCGGGCAACAGCAACTGGGACCTCGCCCACAAGATCACCGACACGGGCAGCCCGAACAACGGCACGCCCGAGGAGCGCGAGAACCTCACCAACTCCTGCCTCATCCTGCCGGGTGAGGCGCCGGGCGTGGTGACCGTGTCGGCGGTCGGCCCGACCGGGCAGAAGAGCTACTACTCCTCCTACGGCCAGGGCGTGGTCGAGGTGACGGCGCCGGGTGGCGACACCCGCTTCCGTACCCGGGGGGTCAGCTCGACCTCCTCCGACGGCATCCTGTCCACCACCTACAACACCACCACGAAGACCAACGGCTGGGGCTTCAAGCAGGGCACCTCGATGTCCTCGCCGCACGCCGCCGGCGTGGCCGCCCTGGCCGTCTCGGCGCACCCGGGCATGGCGCCCGGTCAGCTGTCGGCCTTCCTGGGCAACACCGCCGAGGCGATCTCCTGCCCCGGTGGCGTCTACAACCCGGTGCCGCTGATCGCGGCCGGCCCGAACGCCTACGACGCGACCTGCTCCGGCGGCAAGCGCAACGGCTTCTACGGCTCCGGCATGGTCAACGCGTACAACGTGGTGCGCTGACACCACGGCACGACAGTGGCAGGGCCCGGCGGTTCACCGCCGGGCCCTGCCCGTTTTGGCTGCTCACCCCGGGGGTACGGGAGGAGAAGTCAGCCGAAGCGAGGAGGTCAACGGTGTCCACCGATGCCATCGTCCTGTTGAAAGAGGACCACAAGGAGATGCGCCGCCTGTTCAAGGCGTTCCAGGATGCCGAGGAGGGTCCGGCGGCGCGGCGGCAGAAGCTGGTGAACGAGATCCTGGAAGCCCTCACGGTCCACACCTACCTCGAGAACGAGGTGATGTACCCGGAGGTCCGCAAGCTCCTGCCCGACCTGGAGGACGACATCCTCGAGTCGTACGAGGAGCACCACGTCGCCGACGTGCTCTGCGCCGAGCTGTTCACCATGGACGCCGGCGACGAGCGCTTCAACGCCAAGACCACGGTGCTGATCGAGAACGTCCTGCACCACGTCGAGGAGGAGGAGCAGGAGTGGTTCCCGAAGGTGCGCGAGGCCCTCGGCCGTAAGCAGCTCCAGGAGATCGGCGAGCGGATGATCGCGCTGCGCGCGGACGCGCCGCGCAAGCCGACCGACCCGAAGGCCATCAAGAAGTCGCTGGACGCCGTGACGGCCTGAGCGGACGAACTTCCACGGGCCCCGGTGCGCCGGGGCCCGTCGTCACGCCGGGGGCGCGGGCAGGATACGCCGCAGGGCCGGGGGCGCGGCCCGGGGCCGCCACTCCCGCGGGTAGCCCACCGAGACCTCCTCGAAGCGCACCCCGTCGTGCCAGGTGGTACGGGGGATGTGCAGGTGGCCGTAGACCACCGCGGCGGCGTCGAAGCGCAGGTGCCAGTCGGCGGTGGACTCGGTGCCGCACCACTGGGCGAAGATCGGGTAGCGCAGCACCCGGGTCGGCTCGCGCAGCAGCGGCCAGTGGTTGACCAGCACCGTCGGCAGCCCCGGCTCCCGTTCGGCGAGCCGACGCGCGGCCTCGGCGACGCGGGCCGCGCACCACGCCGACCGGCTCGGGTACGGGTCGGGGTGCAGCAGGAACTCGTCCGTGCACACGATCCCCGTCCGGTACGCCTCCTCCAACGCCGCCTCGGGGGTGTCGAACCCGTCCGGGCGCCAGCTGTGGTCGTAGAGCAGGAACAGCGGCGCCACCAGCACCGGGCCGCCCTCCCCCCGCCACACCGGGTACGGGTCCTCCGGGGTCAGCACGCCCAGCCGCCGGCAGGCGTCCACCAGGTACGCGTAGCGCGCGGCCCCGCGCAGCGCCACCGGGTCGGCGGGCGGCGTCCACAGCTCGTGGTTGCCCGGCGCCCAGACGACCTTCGCGAAGCGGCGGCTGAGCAGGCCGAGGGCCCACTCCACGTCGGCCACGGTGTCACCCACGTCCCCGGCGACCAGCAGCCAGTCCCGCGGCGACCCGGGGCGCAGCCCCTCGACCACCTCCCGGTTGCCCCGGTGACCGACGTGCAGGTCGCTGATGGCGAGCAGGCTGCCGCCCTCGCCGTCCTCCCCCGCCATGCCGCTGATCCTAGGCAGCGGCGCGCCCGGCCGCGAGTTTCCCCGCACCGGAGGCGGGCCCCCGCGACCAGCCGCCGGGCCCCGGAAGGGTCAGCTGCCGGAGCCCGGCTCGGCCATCTTGCGGTGCTGCGCCGCATTGAGCTTGTCCGGGACGATCTTGCTGACGGCGGTCTGCACCTTGGTGAGCAGCGAACCCGCGGTCACCGTCTGGTCGCCGCGCAGCATCGCCGCGAAGCCCTGCTCGGCCACGGTCCGCGGGTCGTCCTTGCGCCCGGAGCCGACCCGGGTGTCCGCCATCTCGGCACGGTCGAAGAACTCCGTGTCGGTCGGCCCCGGCATCAGCGAGGTCACTGTCACCCCGGTGTCCTTCAGCTCGTCGCGCAGCGCCTCCGCGAAGGACTGCACGAACGACTTCGAGGCGTCGTAGACGGCCTGGAAGGGTCCCGGCAGGGTGGCGGAGATCGACGAGGTGAACAGGACCCGGCCGGCGCCGCGCCGCACCATGTCGGGCAGCAGCAGCTTGGCCAGGTGCACCGTCGAGCGCACGTTCAGGTCGACGACGGCCAGCTCGTCCGCGAGCGTGGTGCCCCCGACGAACTCCCCACCAGCGCCCCGCCCGGCGTTGAGCACCAGCGCGTCGACCGGGCGGCCGGTCGCGGCCACCGCCGCCGCCAGCTCCTCGACCCCCTCGGCGCGGGTCAGATCGGTTCGGACGGGATCCACCCGGGTTCCACCGTCGCGCCGCAGCCGCTCCGCCGCCGTGCCGATCCCGTCGTCCTCGGCGGCGACCAGCAGGTCGTACCCGTGCTCCACTAACTGGACCGCCAGTTCGTACCCGATGCCGCTGGACGCGCCGGTCACCACGGCGAACGGCCGGTCCGTGCCCGATGTGGTCATCTCTCGTCACTCCCCTCGTCGGCGGGCGGCCCGCGCATCCGAGGCCGTCCCAGGTGTGCTGTGCCCCGGTCCGGGCCGGTTAATCCCCACATCGACACCCGCCCACCCCGCCGGGCGCCCGTCGCCGGGGCGAGGCGGGCCGGGAACCGCCGGGGTCGACCCGGTAGGATCGGCACGGGCCGTGACTGGCGCGTAGGGATGGGGCACCATCGGGAAGCGGTCCCGTCATGAGGACGCATGCCGAGCGCCTGGGCCTTCCGCACGTCACTGGAGGTCGCATGTCGCCGCTGAACGCCGAATCCACCGCCTTCCGCAGCGCCCTCGAGGTGATCCGCGCCGTCGAGCCGCGGGTCGCCGACGCCATCGGCGCGGAGCTCGCCGACCAGCGCGAGTCGCTCAAGCTCATCGCCAGCGAGAACTACGCCTCCCCCGCCACCCTGCTGGCCATGGGCAACTGGTTCAGCGACAAGTACGCCGAGGGCACCGTCGGCCGCCGCTTCTACGCGGGCTGCCAGAACGTCGACACCGTCGAGGCGCTCGCCGCCGAGCACGCCCGGGAGCTGTTCGGCGCCGCCCACGCGTACGTGCAGCCGCACTCCGGCATCGACGCCAACCTCGTCGCCTTCTGGGCGATCCTGGCCGACCGGGTGGAGTCGCCCGCGCTGAAGAAGGCGCAGGTGCGGCAGGTCAACGACCTCACCGAGGCGGACTGGTTCGCATTGCGCCGGGAGCTGGGCAACCAGCGGATGCTCGGCATGTCGCTGGACGCCGGCGGCCACCTCACCCACGGGTTCCGGCCGAACATCTCCGGCAAGATGTTCGACCAGCGCAGCTACGGCACCGACCCGGTCACCGGCCTCGTGGACTACGACAAGGTCGCCGAGGCGGCCCGCGAGTTCAAGCCGCTGATCCTGGTCGCCGGCTACTCGGCGTACCCGCGGAAGGTCAACTTCCGGATCATGCGGGAGATCGCCGACTCCGTCGGCGCCACCTTCATGGTCGACATGGCGCACTTCGCCGGCCTGGTCGCCGGAAAGGTCTTCACCGGCGACTTCGACCCGGTGCCGCACGCGCACATCGTCACCACCACCACGCACAAGTCGCTGCGCGGCCCGCGCGGCGGCATGGTGCTCTGCCAGCCCGAGCTGGCCGACCAGGTCGACCGGGGCTGCCCGATGGTGCTCGGCGGCCCGCTGCCGCACGTGATGGCCGCCAAGGCCGTCGCCCTCGCCGAGGCCCGCCGACCCGACTTCGCCGACTACGCGCAGCGGATCGTCGACAACGCCCATGCCCTCGCCGAGGGGCTGCTGCGTCGCGGCGGCAAGCTGGTCACCGGCGGCACCGACAACCACCTGGTGCTGATCGACGTCTCCGGCTACGGGCTGACCGGCCGGCAGGCCGAGCAGGCGCTGCTCGACTCGGGCATCGTCACCAACCGCAACTCCGTCCCGCAGGACCCGAACGGCGCCTGGTACACCTCCGGCATCCGGATCGGCACCCCGGCGCTGACCAGCCGGGGCCTCGGCACCGCGCAGATGGACGAGACGGCCGAGCTGATCCACACCGTGCTCAGCCAGACCAAGCCGGGCGCCAACCCGGACGGCACCGGATCCAAGGCCAAGTACGTCCTCGACCCGGCCGTCGCCGACCGGATCGGCAAGCAGGCCAGCGACCTGCTGAGCGGCTTCCCGCTCTACCCGGCCGTCGACCTAGGCTGACCCGCACCACCCGACGCCCCCGCCCGGCCCCGCCGAGCGGGGGCGTCGCTGCTCCCCACCCCCTGGGGACAGCGATGACGTCGGCATGACAAGCGCCCCGGTGATCGGTGGCCCAACGGCCGGAACCGCGGGTGGAAGCAGGATGGGGGGCGGCGCCGGTGATCCCGGCACCGCCCCCTGTCCGAGGGGTACGTCGATGAACTCGGTCGCACCGTTCGTCGCATCGGTGATGTCGCCGGGATGCACCACGTCGTCGTGGCGGTAGTTGGTCCAGGACACCTGGCCTGCGCGGCGGTCATCGGCGGCTACAGCCGCTCGAAGCTCTCCATGCCGGCGAGTTCGAGCACCTCGGTCCGGGTCGCCGGGCATTCCTGCCGGGTCTGGTCGTCGATCTGACGGCCGGTCGGCACGGCGCCCTGCTTCTCGTACCAGGAGTAGAGGTTCACGGTGAGGTTGGCCATCGTGCCCGTCTCGGAGCCGATCCCCCTCAGCGTCGGCAACTGGCCGTCCAGGTAGGCACACACCTCCTTCGCCGACACCGGCGTCGCGCCACGGGCCGGAGCGGATCCGATCGCGCTGGACGCGGCGTCGGCTGCTGCGGGGGTGTCCGCCGTGGCCCCGGAGGGCTCGGGCGCGCCGCCGTCGGCACAAGCCGTCAGGGCGAACACGAGACAGAGGGTCGGCGCGAGCATTCGGATCGATCTCATCGGTTCTCGTCCTGACATGGTTGTCGGTGGTGGGCGACCGGCGGCCGGGCCGAGGCGGACGGCTTGTCAGCCTTGGCGGCGACCGCGGTGACGAGCCAGAGGCCGGCGGGTAGTCGGTAGCCGACGCCAGGTTCACGAAACCGGTCGAGCAGCCGGGCCGCCCCCGCCCGGGCCGAAACCTGCCCAGCCAGCGGAGCCGCCCGGTACGCGGCACCGGCGGGGCCGACCTCGATCAGCCATTCGGCCACCGCGTCGGCGTCGTCTGGAGCATTCATGACGACGTCACACGGCGTGATCGTGACGGCGGTCAAACCGGCGGTGGTGAGGACCCGGACGAGCCGCGCCGGGTCGGCGAAGGAGAACGGACCGGGCTCGTCACCCACCGGCAGCGGTGGTAGCGGCCCGAGGTGCGGTGCTGCGCCGAGCAACGCCGCGGACATCCACGGGTTGACGCTGCCGTCGCGGAAGACGGTCGCGGCGAGGCGCCCTCCCGGGCGCAGGGACCGCCGGATCGTGGTGCAGCCGGCGACCGGATCCGCCAACAGCATCAGGGCCATTCGCGAGTACGCCGCGTCGAACGGTGCACCTGGCACGACATCGAGGGTCTCGATGTCTGCCGCGTGGAACCGGATACCCGGGTACCGGTCCGTGGGGAACCGTTGCCGGGCGGCGGTCACCATCGCCTCGGCGATGTCGATACCGACCGCCGCACCGGTCTCGCCGACCGCCGCGGCGAGTTCGGCCGTGGTGCCACCGCAGCCGCAGCCCACATCAAGGATGTGTTCGGCGGGCCGCGCGGCCATTCGATCCATGGCAGGCGCGCCCAGCGGTCGACCGCTCTCGTCCTGCCGATCGGCGTGCCGAATCCAGCCAACTGCCGCTCCCGTCCAGAAAGCGGTGTTGTGGGACCGCAAGGTGGCGGCGTCGGCCATCAGAACGGCATTTCGGCGCCGTCGACGCTCAGCGATCGGAAGCTGGCCGCCTTCGTCGGATCGAAGCCGTCCTCCTGCGCCGACAAGCCCGCGGCCCGGACCAGCCGTTCGGACTGGAACCGACGGAACGCGGCTTCGTCCTGCCAGATGTTGATGATCCGCCAGCCGTCCTCGGTCGGACCGGCGACATGGGCGACGAGTCCCGGCGGCCGGTCCGGTCCCAGGTGTCGCTCCACCTGCTGGTACTCCGCCTCGCTGACGCCGGGCATCTCCTGCATCACACCGAACGGCATAGCCACTCCACTTCAATAGAGTCAACATCTATCCAATAGAGCACTACACTCGAACAGTGGTTGTCAAGAGACGCTATGACTCTTCCCGGCGGCAGGAGCAATCCCGACAGACCCGGCGGGCGATCCTCGAAGCGGCTGGTCGGTTGTTCGTCGACCCCGGCTACGCGGCCACGCCGCTGACCGTGGTCGCCGCGGAAGCCGGCGTCGCGGTCCAGACGCTCTACGCGGTGTTCGGCAGCAAGCGGCAACTGCTCTCCCATCTGGTTGACGTCACCCTGGCCGGTGACGACGAACCGGTGGCCCTGCCCGACCGGCCCTTCGTCGCCGAGATCCGCGCGCTCGCCGATCCCCGCGCCAAGCTCGCCCGCTACGCCCGCCACCTGGTCGAGGTGAACGCCCGACAGGCCCAGGTGATGCTCGCGTTGGCCGCAGCGGCCACAGCCGATCCGGACGCCGCCGCGATCTGGCGCAAGAACATCGAAGAGCGCCGCCGCGGCATGGCCATGTTCGCCGCGGAACTCGTCGGCACGGGAGCCCTCCGCCCTGACCTGGACGTCGAACAGGTGGCCGACATCCTCTGGCTGGCCCAGGACGTCCGCAACTTCGACTGGCTCGTCCGGCAACGCGGATGGCCGCTGGAGCAGTACCAGCGGTGGTATGTGGACACCGTCAGCGGCGCCACCATCGCCGGCGCCGAATAGCGGACAGGCTCAGCCACTCGGGGACTCGAACCTCGAACCCTTCGATCCAACCAGGAGAAGGAAGCACCCCCATGGCGTCCTCGCAGCCAGGACGGGCATGGTCGAACAGCAGCACGACGCGATTCGCTCGAGCCGTGGTTCCCACGGCTGACGCGTCACGGTGTCGCCGAGATCAAGGTCCTGTCCTGGCGCGGTGGCGGAGGGTGCGGAGGCGGTGCAGGACGTCGGTGCCGCCCCGGCCGAAGTGGTCGTGCAGGGCGCGGTACTCGGCGTACAGGTCGTCGTAGGCCGCCGCCCGGGCCGGATCGGGGTGCCAGGTCTCGCGCCGGCCGGCGCCCATCGCCGCCGAGGCGGCCGGCACGTCCGGATACGCCCCGGCGGCGACCGCCGCGTGGATGGCCGCGCCCAGCGCCGCCGGGTGCGCGGAGTCGAGCACGTGCAGCGGCCGGTTGAGCACGTCGGCGTAGATCCGCAGCAGCAGCCGGTTGCCGGTCAGCCCGCCGGCCACGGTCAGCTCGTCGACGGCCACCCCGGCGGTGGTGAACGCGTCGACCACGGTCCGGGCGCCGAAGGCCGTGGCCTCCAGCAGCGCCCGCCAGATCTCCTCGGGGCGGGTGGCGAGGGTCAGCCCGACCAGCACCCCGCTCAACTCGTGGTCCATCAGCACCGAGCGGTTCCCGCTGTGCCAGTCCAGCGCCAGCAGCCCGTGCCCGCCCACCGGCTGCTCGGCGGCCAGGGTGTCCAGCAGCTCGTACGGGCTGATCCCCCGGCGGCGCGCCTCGTCGGCGTAGCCGGCCGGCAGGGCGGTGCGGGCGTACCAGGCGAAGATGTCGCCGACCCCACTCTGTCCCGCCTCGTAGCCCCAGGCCCCGGTGGTGACGCCCCCGTCGACCACGCCGCAGACGCCGGGCACCTCGCGGTATGCCGCCGCGTTCATGATCAGGCAGGTGGAGGTGCCGAGCACCGCGAGCATCCGGCCGGGCTCGACGGCGCGGGCCGCCGCGGCGGTGACGTGCGCGTCGATGGCGCCCGCCGCGACGGCGGTCCCGACCGGCAGCCCGGTCCACGCGGCGGCCTCAGCGGTGAGCCCGCCGGCCCGGGCGCCCACGGGCACGAGCGGACCGTCGACGCGCGGCAGCAGGCCGTCGAGGCGGGGGTGCAGGGCGCGCAGGAAGTCCGCCGACGGGTACCGCCCGTCCTGCCGCAGCCCCTTGTAGCCGGCGGCGGACAGGTTGCGGGTCTCCCGGCCGCAGAGCTGCCAGACCAGCCAGTCCGCGGTCTCGATGAAGCGCTCCGCCCGGTCGAAGACCGCCGGGTCCTCCTCCAGCACCTCCAGCGCCTTGGCGAGCTGCCACTCGGCGGAGACCCGGCCGCCGTAGCGGGGCAGCCAGCGCTCGCCGCGTGCGGCGGCGACGTCGTTGATCCGGGCGGCCTGCCGCTGGGCCGCGTGGTGCTTCCACAGCTTCGGGTACGCGTGCGGCCGACCGCCCAGGTCGGGCAGCTCGCAGAGCGGGGTGCCGTCGGCGAGGGCGGGCAGCATCGTGCAGGAGGTGGCGTCGACGCCGATGCCGCACACGTCCCCGGGCCGGACCCGGGCGGCGCGCAGCGCGGTGGGCACCGCGACGCGGAGCACCTCGCGGTGGTCGTCGGGGTGCTGCAACGCCCAGTCCGGTGGCAGCGGCGTGCCGTCGGGAAGCCGCTCGCTGATCACCCCGTGCCGGTACGGGTGGACGGCCTCGCCCCGCACGGCGCCGTCGGCGACGTCGACCACGACCGCCCGGCCGGAGAGGGTGCCGAAGTCGACGCCGACGACGAACCGGGCCGGCCCGCCCGTCGGCCGCGCCGTGTCTCCTCCTGCCGCCACGCTTCCTCCTCCTGCCGCGCGGCGTCAGTGCCCCGGGCGGGCGACCGGCCGGCGGCGGCGGGAGAAGACGCTAGCAACAACCGCCGCGCGCCCGGTACGCCGCCGACGCACGGCGGTGTGCTCCGCACCGCCGCCGGGGCGGCCGGACCGAGCCGCACCCGGGCGGCCGGCCCCGGGGCGGACCCGGGGCGGCGGGGAGGAGGACGGCCGGGGCCTCAGGCGACGGGCCGCTTCAGGTGGTAGCGGTGCACCTCGGTGCTGCCCTGGACGTTGTTCACGTCCTCGGCGGCGGAGACCAGCTCCCAGCCCTCCCGGCCGGCCCGGTTGAGGTGCGCGATCGCCGTGTCGCCGTACGCGGTGATGTCCCGGCGCGACCCGTCCGGGCCGTACCAGGTGAAGCTGACGTGAAAGGCGCGGCCCTGCCCCTGATAACGGCGGACCAGCAACGCGTACTCCCAGGCGACCATGGCGTCCATTATGAGTGTCCACCCAGGACGGCGAAACACGGGCAGTCGCGCTTTGCCATGCGGTGAACGCGTTGTGTCATCCCACCTCGGCGTTCGCCGCCCGGCGGGCCGTCTCGTCGGCGACCAGCGCGGCCAGCCGGTCCAGCCCGAGGTCGATCTGCTCCGGGGTCACGGCGCTGACCGACAGCCGCAGGGCGTCGACCGGGGCGCCGTCGTCGTAGAAGTGCGCCATCGGGGTCCAGAGCAGGCCGTACTCGCGGGCGGAGCGGTGCAGCAGCGCGTCGTCGACCCCGAACGGCACGGTGACCACGACGAAGAACCCGCCGGCCGGGACGTTCCACCGCACCGGCGAGGTCCCCGCCGGGAAGCGCCGGGCCAGGCCGTCGACCAGGTGGCGCAGGTTGCGACCGTACGCGGCCCGTTCCCGGACGGTGGCCGCCACGAGGCTGCACCCGTGCTCCAGCAGCGCCCCGCCGACGACCGCCTGGGCGATCGGCGAGGTGTTCACCGTGACCATGCTCTTGATCTTGGCGAGCTGGTCGGCGAACAGCCCCACCGTGCCGTCGGCGCCGGCGACGCGCTGGTCGGCGACCACGTAGCCCACGCGCGCGCCGGGCAGCACCGTCTTGGCGAACGAGCCCAGGTAGACCACCCGCCGCGCGGTGTCCAGCGCCTTGAGCGTCGGCGGCCGACCGGACTGCGTGGGCGGCCGACCGGACTGCGTGGGCGGCCGACCGGACTGCGTGGCGGGGAAGAGACCGTACGGGTTGTCCTCCAGCAGCAGCAGGTCCTCCTCGGCGGCCAGGTCGAGCAGCCGCCGCCGGTCGGCCAGGCCGATGCTGGTCCCGGACGGGTTGGCGAAGTCCGGCATCACGTAGCAGGCGCGTGGGCGCAGCCCCGCCGCCCGGGCGAGGCGCACCTGCTCGCGCAGGTCGGCCAGGTCGATCCCGGCGGGCCCGCCCCGCACCGGCCGCACCGGCAGGTCCAGCAGCCGGGCGGCGCCGGTCAGCCCCACGTACGTCGGGGCGACGGCGAGCAGCACGTCGCGCGGGTCGGCCCGCAGCGCCCGCAGCACCAGGAACATCGCCTCCTGGCAGCCGACGGTCACCACGATCGCCTCCGCGTCGACCGTCAGCTGCTCGTCGACGGCGAGGTGGCGGGCGACGAGGTGGTGCACGATGCCCTTGGTGCGGCCGTACTGCAACAGCGTCCGGTGCACCTGCGCGGGGCTCTGCCCCAGGTCGTCGGCCAGGTGCCGGCGGAACGTCTCCAGGTGCCGATGCAGCGCTGCGACGGCGAAGAACTCCTCGTAGGGCCGGCCGGCCGCGAGCGACACCGCGTCGGGGTAGTGCTGGGCCACCTCGTTGAGGAAGTTCATCGAGTTCAGCGCCGGGTCGTCGACCGCCGGGTGCAGGTCGGCCACGCGCAGGTCCACCGTCTCCGCCACCGGTCAGCCCTCCCTGATCACGCGCAGCTCACGGGCCGCCTCCGGGTCGGCACAGCCGGCCAGCGCCAGGGCGTCGCGGAACTCGCCGGCCAGCAGCGCCAGCGCCGTCCGCGCCCCGGCCTCGCCGCCGGCGGCGAGCGCCCACAGCATCGGCCGGCCCACGAGCACCCCCCGCGCGCCGAGGGCCAGCGCGCGCAGCACGTCGACGCCGTCGCGCACGCCGCTGTCCAGCAGCACCTCGCACCGGTCCGCCACCGCCGCCACCACCTCCGGCAGCACGGTGGCGGTGGCCGGCGCCCCGTCGAGCTGCCGGCCGCCGTGGTTGGAGACCACCACGGCGTCCGCGCCGGCGGCCACCGCCAGCTCCGCGTCGCGCGGGTCCAGCACGCCCTTCACCACCAGCGGCAGGGCCGTACGGCCGCGCAGCCACTCCAGGTCGGTCCAGGTCAGCGCGGGCGCGAAGACCTCGCCGGTGTGCGCGGCGATGGCGGAGACCCCCGGGGTAGCGATGTGCGCGAGGTCGTCCCGGCCGGCCGGCAGGTTGGCCGCCACGACCTGCGGCGGGATGGCGAACGCGTTGCGCACGTCGCGCCGGCGCGGGCCGAGGATCGGCACGTCCACGGTGACCGTCACCGCCGTGCAGCCCGCCGCGTGCGCCCGCTCCAGCAGGTCGGCGACCAGGCCCCGGTCACGCAGCCAGTAGAGCTGGAACCAGACCGTCGCGCCGGTCTCCGCGATCTGCTCGATCGACACGCTGCTCAGGGTGCTGGCCACGTACGGCACGTCGGCCGCGCGGGCGGCGGCGGCCAACGCCAACTCCCCGTCGGGGTGCACGAGCCGCTGGTACGCCATGGGCGCCACGGCCACCGGCATGGCGTACGCCGCGCCGAGCAGTTGCGCCCCGGTGCGGGGGGTGTGCACGCCGCGCATCACCCGGGGCAGCACGGCCACCCGGTCCAGCGCGCGGCGGTTCGCGGCGAGCGTCGTCTCGGCGCCGCTGCCACCGTCGACGTAGTCCCACACGTCGGGCGGCAGCACCGCCCGGGCCGGCCCTGCGAAGTCGGCGAGGCTGGCCGGCGACGGCTGCGCCACCGGCAGGTCCGACTTCGGCAGTACGCCCTCCACCATCATCGGTCCCCCTTCCCACCGGCGCCGCCCCCACTGACGCTCGCCGCACTACCGGCCGATGCACCGCCCACCACGCCGCCGGCAGCCACGCCGCCGCCCGCCGCGCCAGCACCCGCCGCGTCGCCGCCCGGCGTGCCGAGCCGGCCGCGCAGGAACGCGGCGGCCTGGTCCTGGGCGCGGCGGCCGTCGTCGAACGCTGCGGGCATGGCGAAGAAGCCGTGGATCATGCCGGCGTACCGGGTGAGGGTGGTGGGCACCCCGGCGTCGCGCAGCCGGTGCGCGTACCGCTCCCCCTCGGCGCGCAGCGGGTCGTGCTCGGCGGTGATCACCAGCGCAGGCGGCAGGCCGGTCAGGTCCGCGGCGAGCAGCGGCGACGCCAGCGGGTGCCGCGCGTCGGCCGGGTCGGTGAGGTAGTGGCCCCGGTACCAGGCGACCGAACGACGGTTGAACAGCAGCGGGTCCTCGCCGTCGCCGTCGGGTACGGCGCTCTGGTCGGTGTTCGGGTACACCAGCAGTTGCGCGGCGAGGTGGGGTCCGCCGCGCTCCCGGGCCAGCAGGGTGACGGCGGCGGCGAGGTTGCCGCCGGCGCTGTCCCCGCCGACCGCCACGCGCTCCGGGTCGACGCCGAACTCCCCCGGGTGCGTGGCGAGCCACGCGGTGGCCGCGTGGCAGTCGTGCACGGCGGCGGGGAAAGGGTGCTCCGGGGCCAGCCGGTAGCCGACGGTGACCACCTGGCAGGGCACCGCGTTGGCGAGGCGCCGGCAGATGCCGTCGGCGGTGTCGACGCTGCCCAGCGTCCAGCCGCCGCCGAAGAAGTAGACCAGGGTGGGCAGCGGCCCCTCCCCCGCCGGCCGGTGGATGCGCACCGGCAGGTCGCCGGCCGGGCCGGGCACGCGCGTGTCGCGTACCTCGTGCACCGGCTCGACCGCGCCGCCGCCCGCGCGGATCGCGGCGAGGTCGGCGGCGCGGGCCTCGGCCAGGGTCTGGGTGTACAGCGGCGGGGTGCCGGCCGCCGCGCGGGCGGCCCGGTACGCCGCCACCTGCGGATGGACGCTCACGCGGGCCCTCCTCGAATGTGTACGGTCAGCTTGTCGACGCCGCGCAGGAAGAGGCTGCCGCTGTAGGCCGGCGGCTCGGCGACGGTGAGCCCGGGGAAGCGGGTCAGCAGCCTGGGCAGCGCGAGTCGACCCTCCAGTCGGGACACCGCGGCGCCGAGACAGAAGTGCGGGCCGGCGCCGAAGGCCAGCGACGGTGGTCCGCTGCGGCGCGGGTCGAAACGGTCCGGGTCGGGAAAGCGGGCCGGGTCGCGGTTGGCGGCGCCGAGGATCAGCAGCACGTTGCGGTCGCGGGCGACCGGCACCCCGCCGACCTCGGTGTCCTCCGGCGCGGCCCGGGCCAGGAAGTGCACGGGGGCCTCCAGCCGCAGGATCTCGTCGACCGCGCCCCGGGTCAGCGCGTCGTCGCCGGGCAGCGTGGCGGCCACCTCGGGGTGGGCGAGCAGCAGCGGCAGCCCGTTGGAGAACAGGTAGACGGTGGTGACGAAGGCGGCGTTGAACAGCACGATCAGGTTGCTGACCAGCTCGTCGACGGTCAGCTCCACGTCCCCGAAGTCGACCGCCTCGATCAGGGCGCTGATCAGGTCGTCGCCGGGCCGGTGCCGCCGGTGGGCGATCAGCCCGGCGTAGAAGTCGCGCAGCTCGGCGGCGGCGGTGTTGGCGGCGGCGAGGCGCTGCGGGGTCTGGCCCGCCACGTCCAGGAACTCGTCGATCCGTTCCACCCGCTGCCGGTAGAAGTCGAGTTCCCCGGCGGGGATGCCGATGAACTCCGCCATCACCAGGGCCGGCAGCGGGTACGCGAACTCCGCGACGAAGTCGAGGTCGGCCTCGCCGGCGTCGGCCATCCGGTCCAGCAGCCCGTCGACGACCCGGTGCACGATCGGCTCCAGCGCGGCGAGCCGGCGCGGGGTGAAGCTCCTCGCGAAAGCCGCCCGCATCCGGGTGTGCTCCGGCGGGTTGACGAACATCATCGAGGTCTGGAGGGTGCGCAGCACCTCCTGCTCCCGCCAGCCCGGCGGCGCCTGCTTGTACCACCGCGGATCCCGCAGGACGTGACTGACCAGGTCGTAGCCGACGGCGACAGCGGCGACCGAGCGGTGCTCCGCGCGCGCCGGCACCGGGCTGGCCGGCCCGAGCGCGTGCAGGGCGGCGTAGCAGGGGTACGGGTCCTGCCGGCCCTCGTCGCTGTAGAGACGGGTCAGCAGCTCGGTGATGTCCACGGTCCTTCGGTCTCCCTCGTCGAGGGTGCCGCGCGCGGGCGGCGGGGGTCGCCCGCCGCCCGCGCCCGGTGTCACAGGCCGAGCAGTCGCAGCGGTACGGCGTTCGCCAGCGCCTGGTTGCCGGCGTCGTTCGGGTGGATGTGGTCGCCCGAGTCGTACGCGGGCAGCAGCCGGCTCGGCTGCGCCGGATCGCGCAGCACCCGGTCGAAGTCGAGCAGCCCGTCGAACTCGTCGCTGCCGCGCAGCCACGCGTTCACCGCCTGCCGGGTGGCCTCCTTCTCCGGCGTCCACACCCCCGGGTTGCCGTGCCCCTCGTACGGGCTGAGCGTCGTCACGAGGCTGCGCAGCCCGCGCGCCTTCACCTGCTGGTTGATCTGCCGCAGCGAGGCGATGACCTGCTCGGCGGAGTCGCCCGACATCCAGATGTCGTTGATGCCGAGTCCGGTGATCACGGTCCGGGCGTCGGTCTGCGCGAAGACGTCCTCGTCGAGCCGGGCCAGGGCGTTGGGGCCGAGTTCGTGGTAGCCGGGGAAGCCGCCCGCCCCGGGCTCGGGGCCCTCGTGGTTGAGCCGGTTGCCGGCGAGGCTGAGGTTGAGCACGCCCGGGGTGCGTACGTCCGGGCGGGCGTCGATGAGCCGGTCGGCGAGCAGGTCGGGCCAGCGCTTGTTGGCGTTGACGGTGCTGCCGTTGCCGTCGGCGATGGAGTCGCCGAGCACCACCACCGAGCCGGGGCTGTGCCGGCGCTGCACGTCGATGCCCGACAGGAAGAACCAGCAGCAGTTCGGTCGGATCGTGAACCCGGCCCCGCCGGCGGCGGAGGTCAGGTCGCTGGCGCCGATGAAGTTGGTCTGCCGGGACTGGCCGTGGAAGGTCACCGGCCCGGTGGGGGTCGGGAAGTGCACGGTCAGCACCAGGTCCTGCTGGTCGCCGACGGGCAGCGCGACGGGGTCGCTGACCAGTTCGGCGCCCCGGTTCATGGTGGCCGAGGTGACGCCGCCGAAGGTGAGCGTCCGCAGGGTCGAGGGGTCGATGTCGGACAGGTCGTCGGGGGTCGCGGTGTTCGGCTTCGCGACGGTGGCGCGGCCGACCCGGACGGCCTGCTCGCCGTAGGAGTTGCTGAGCCGGACCCGGAACCGCTCTCCGCCGACGGTGGTGTGCACGACCATCCGTACGCTCTGGTCGTTGAGGCCGGTGTTGGTCAGGCCGGTCGCGTTTCCCCTGGTCACGGCGGCTGCCCAGCTGCCCGCCCAGACCGTGCGCTGCTGGGACGCCCCGGTGTCCGCCGGGCCGGCGCTGGCCACCATCGCCGGGGCGCCGGCGACGAGCAGGGTGGCCGCGGCCGTGATGACATGCCATCTCTTCGGAGTCGACATTGAACCTCCATCGTTGGCAGCCCAGGGCCGTCCGCTGACGGCGCCGCCTGGACGATGGTCCAGAAACCTAGCCGTCGCGTTTCACGACCGTCAATCAACCTGATCGACGCGATCAAATGTCCTCCGGTCCGTCCGGAGCACCGTTCAGGCTCTGTCCGGTGACAGTCGGTGGTCCCTACGCTCACGGACGGCGGCGGTGCGCCCGCCCGGCCGCCGCGCCGTGCCGGGCCGCCCGGCACACGGCCACACTGCTGCGGCGAGGGGGCTGTCGGATGACCGACCGAGCGGAACGACCGGCCGGCTACGCGCACCGGGCGCTGGAGCTCTTCGCGGGCTTCGGCGACCGGGAGGCGCTGGTCGGAAACGGACAGCGGCTCAGCTACGCCGAGGCCGCCGCGCGGGTGCGCGGGCTGGCCGCGACGCTGCTCGGGCACGGCGTACGGCCGGGGCAGGCGGTGCTGCTCGCGCTCGGCAACCCGGTGGAGGGGCCGCTGGTGCAGCTCGCCCTGCACCTGCTGGGCTGCCGGACGATGTGGGTCGCCCCGGTGACGTCCCGCCGGGAGGTAGCCGAGTTCGTCCGGCTGGCCCGTCCCGACGCGTTCGTCTACGACGCCCGGGACCCGGCCGGGCTGGGCCCGGAGCTGGCCGCCGGGCTGTCCGGCGTACCCGTGCTCTGCCTCGGTCCGGGCGGCGCGGTCCCGGACCTCCTCGCCGCGACGGAGCGCGCCGGGGCGGTCGAGCTGCCGGCCGACGTGCCGGCGCCGGAGTCGTTCCTGCAGACCAGCGGCACCACCGGCACCCCGAAGCTGGTGCACCACCGGGAGAGTTTCTACGCGCAGATCCTCGCCCTGGCCGCCGACTTCCGCGCCGCCGGGCACCCGCCGCTGCGGCACCTGTCGCACTCGCCGATGTGGCTGGCCAGCGGTCAGATCACCACGCTGTTCAACCTCTTCACCGGCGGGGTGCTGTTCCCGCGCGACGGCTGGGACCCGGCGCGGTTCATCGGGACCGTCGGCCGGGAGCGGATCAACTCGACCTTCGTCACGCCGCCGATGCTCTACGAGGTGCTCGACCACCCGGCCCTCGACGGCGCGGACTTCTCCGCCATGTCCATGTTCAACGTGGGCGCCGGGCCCGCCGCGCCCGCCCGGCTGCGCCAGGCGATCGCGCGCTTCGGCCCGGTGCTGCGGATCGTGTACGGCCTCAGCGAGGCCGTGGTCGTCACCGCCCTGCCGGGGCTGACCGACGACCCGGCGCACCCGCAGCGGCTGCGCTCCTGCGGGCGCCCCTACGGCGACGTGCGCGTCGAGATCCGCGCCGACGACGGCACGGTGCTGCCGCCCGGTGAGAACGGCGAGGTGTGGGTGCACACCGGCCTGCGCTTCGCCGGCTACCACGGCCAACCGGAGCTGACCGCCGAGACGCTTGTCGACGGCTGGGTCCGCACCCGCGACGTCGGGCACCTCGACGCCGACGGCTACCTCTACCTCGTCGACCGGTTGCAGGACCGGATCCTCACCCGGCGGCGCAGCTGGCCGATCCACTCCCGCCCGGTCGAGGACGTGCTGGCAGGGCACCCGCAGGTACGGGCGGCAGCCGTGATCGGCGTACCGGACGAGGCGGCCGGCGAACTACCGTACGCCTACGTGGTGCCGGCGCCCGGCGCGACGGTTACCGCCGGGGAGCTGATCGACCTGGTGACCGCCGAGCTCAGCGACACCTGGGCGCCGGGCGGGGTGGAGTTCGTCGACCGGCTGCCGCTCAACCGCTCGGCCAAGGTGGACAAGCGCGCGCTGCGGGCCCGGTACGCCGCAGACCATCCGTCGTCGGTCGCGCACCCGGAGGCGTCGATCGGCAGCCTCGCGTGACCCCCCGGCGGGAGCTGACCGTCCTGGTCGCCGCCGACCTGATCTCCAACCTGGGCAGCCGGATCTCGGTGGTGGCCCTGCCCTGGCTGGTGCTGGAGACCACCGGCAGCGCGGCGAAGATGGGCGCGGTGGCCGCCGCCGAGACGCTGCCCTACCTGCTCTCCAGCGCCCTCGGCACGCCCTGGGCGGACCGGATCGGGCTGCGCCGCACCGCCATCCTGGCCGACGCGGGCAGCGCCGGGCTGATGGTGGCGGTGGCCCTCACCCCGTGGCTCGGCTTCGGCGCGCTGCTCGCCCTGGTCGCCCTGGTGGGCGCGCTGCGGGGCGTCGGCGACCGGGTCAAGCACGTGATGTTCCGCCCGGCCGCCGAGGCCGCCGGGGTCCGGCTGATCCGGCTGACCTCCGTCTACGACGGGTTGGGCCGGCTGGTCACCCTGCTCGGCGCGGGGCTGGGCGGGCTGCTCGTCTGGTGGTTCGGGGTGACGCAGGCGCTCCTCATCGACGCCGCCAGCTTCGCCGCCTGCGCCCTGCTGGTCGGCCTGCTGGTCCGGCCGCCGGCCCCCGCGACGGGACCGGCGGCGCCGGAGGGCTACCTGCGCGCGCTCGCGGGCGGGTTCCGCCACCTGGGCCGCGACCGGATGCTCCTGACCATGCTGCTGGTGATCTCGGCGCTGAACATGGTGGTCAACGCGAGCGTCGCGGTCTACATCCCGCTCTGGGTCGCCGACGTGCTGCGCGGCCCCGCCGGGCTGGGCCTGCTGCTCGGGGCGTTCTCGGCCGGCGCGCTGCTGGGCAACCTGCTGTTCACGGCGTACGGTCCCCGGCTGCCCCGGTACCTGACCTTCGTGGTCGGCGCGGCGCTCGGCGGCGCCCCGCGCCTGCTGGTCCTGGCGCTCAGCGAGGAGTTGGCGGTGGTGCTGGCGGTGACGTTCGCCTCCGGCATCGGCATCGCGGCGGTGAACCCGCTGCTCGGGGTGGCGATCTACGAGCGGGTGCCGGCCGGCCTGCAGACCCGGGTGATCGGGCTGGCCGGGTCGCTGGCGTTCGCGGGCCTGCCGCTGGGCGCGCTGCTGGGCGGCTGGTCGGCCACCGCGCTCGGTCTCGCCCCCGCCCTGCTGGTCATGGCGGCGTTCTCCCTCGTGGTCACCCTGCTGCCGCTGCTGCCCGGCCTGCGGCCACGGTCGACGGCGGCGCCGGCCGAGCGGGCACCGGGTGTCGTAGGCCGGGCTTAGGGTCGGGACATGGCCACCTGGGAGGACGTACGCAGGATCGCGCTGGGTCTGCCGGAGACGGGCGAGCACCCGTCCTACCAGGGGGCGCCGGCGTGGAAGGTCCGCGACCGGGCGTTCGTCTGGGAACGACCGCTGCGCCGAGCCGACCTCGACGCCCTGGGGGCGGCGGCACCCGACGGTCCGATCCTCGGCGTACGGGTGCCGGACCTGGGGGCGAAGGAGGCACTGCTGGCCGACGACCCGGCCGTCTACTTCACCGTCCCGCATCTCGACGGCTACCCGGCGATCCTCGTCCGGCTCGACCGGATCGACCCCGAGGAACTGGCCGAACTCGTCGTCGAGGCGTGGCAGGACCGGGCGCCGAAGCGGCTCGCGGCTGCCTACCGGGCGGGCCCGAAGGGCTCGCCCGATCCGGCGACGGCACCTGGGCCTTCCGCACCGCGGACGTCCCCGACGGCACCGGCATGACCTACCGTTGACCGTCGAGGCCCGCTCGGCCTGTCGCCACGTCCGGTGGCGGTAGGCCGCGCCGGCTGCGCAGGCCAGGCAGATCGCGGCGGCTGCGACGAGCGTGAGGCGTCCACCGAAGTGGACGATGGCGGAGCCGACGGGGATCGCCAGCGCGACGGGGCCGAACATCGCGGTGTTGGCGGTGCCGGACACCCGGCCGAGCATCGCTGTCGGCGTGTGCGTCTGCACCGCGGTCACCGCGGCGACGAGGGCCCAGGGCAGGCCGACGCCGGCGACGACGGAGGCGGCGACCGTGCCGGGCCACCAGGGCAGGCAGCGCACCAGGCAACTCACGGCGAAGAGCGTCGTGCCGGTGACGCCCACGGCGACCGGGCTCCACCGCGCGATGAGCCGGCCGACGACGAGGCCGCCGACGACGGACCCGGCCCCCTGCGCGCTGAGCAGCACGCCGAGGAACGTCGTCGGTAGGCCCAACCCCGTGGTGACGATCGCGTAGTTGGCAGCGGTGGTGAAGCCGGACATGGCGATCGACACGGCGGCGAGCACGACCGTGACGCGCAGCGCCCGATGCGCGAGGAGGACGGCGAATCCCGCACGCACACCGCGAGGCCGGTCGGCCGGCCGGACGGGTGGCAGCTGCTTCAGCCGTACGGCCGCGTACAGGACGGCGACCAGGACCGGCGTCGCCGCGCTGAGCAGGACGACGGCGTGGCCCCCGCGCCACGCGTAGAGGCCAGCACCGACCACGGGCGCCACGAGCTTCATGCCCTCCTGGGCGCTCGAACGCCAGCCGTTGACGTCTCCGAGTTCCGTGGGCGACAGCGCGGAGGGCAGCAGCGTCGACTCGCCCGCGTCGATCAGCACGTAGCTGACGCCGTAGGCGCAGGACACCAGGAAGATGAGCCACGTCTGCTCCGGTCCGCGCACCGTGAGGAGACTGAGCAGTACGGCGGACAACGCGAGGTTGACGGCCATGACCAGCGGTCGCCTGGGCGCCCGGTCGAGCAGAGCCCCCAGCCAGGGGCCGCCGAGGACCGGGGCGTACACGCAGAGCCCGGCGAGGGCCGCGAGACTGGCGGAGCCTGTGAGGTCCAGGATCCAGATCCCGGCGACCAGTGACATGGCGCTGCTGCCGAAGCCCGACAGCAGCGAGATCGCGATGAACAGCGCGGCGTTGCGGCGCACGAGTCCTCCAAGGCTGAGCCACGTCGACTCGAATCCTCAGCCTTGAGTGAGACACAGGCAATACTGCCGCAACTCGTCAATGTGTCGTTGACAGCAGGTCGTCCAGAGTCGACGCGACGGTCCGCACCGGCGCCGGTAACCGGCCACGTTCCACGTCGGGCAGGTCGGCCAGGTCGGCCGCGAGGAGCGACGCCAGCGCGTACAGCGAGCCCGGATCGGCGTCGAGGGCCACCTCGGCGGTCCTCCTCACGAGGGCCGCGCGCCGGAACCGCGCATCCCACCGCCGGTCCGCCTCGATCCACCGCTGGAGCTCGAAGACCGCGCCCCGGATCGCCGCGATCCGGGCCGAGTATCCGAGATCCCGTTCCTGCCGCCGCGACCGCCGCGCCGCCGCCAGGCGCTGTCGGCGCTGCTCCGCAGCCTGCCGGCTGCCCAAGCCGAGCGCGGCAGCGATCTGAGCCCACGTCGCACCCAGGTGACGCGCGCGGTCGATCAGCTCCAGCTCCCGCTCGTCCAGCCGCGCGCGGTCGGGCGCGACAGTGGACAGCTGGCTCAGCTCGGGCGTCACATGTCAACGCTACATTGACACGCGGACCGCGCGTCGCCCGCGTCAGCCGGGCACCGGAAGCCGACCGACCGTAGCGTCGCGTCAGTCCGCCAGGCCCTTCTCCGGCCCCCGGACGTCGGCTAGCGTGCCGGCATGCCATCGACGTTGACCGAGGCGACGGATCCGTGGTGCCTGCGCGACGGGGAGAGCGCGGCGCTGCTGCGCGACCACCCGTGGCAGCGCTTCGCGGTGCTGGGCGACAGCGTGGCCGAAGGGCTCTGCGAGCCCGTCGACGGCTATCCCGACGTGCAGTGGGCGGACCGGATCGCGGCCGAGCTGCGGGCCGTCCGGCCGGAGCTGGCGTACCTCAATCTGGGCCTGCGGGGGCTGCGGGCGCACGAGGTGCGCGCCGCCCAGCTCGCCCCGGCGCTGGCCTTCCGCCCCGACCTGGCGCTGGTGGTCTGCGGTGGCAACGACGCCTTCGGGCGGGGCTACGACGCGGACGCCGTCGACGCGGAGCTGACCGCGATCATCGAGGCTTTGCAGGCGGCCGGGGCGGACGTGGTCACCGTCGGCATGTTCGACGTGTCGCTCAGCCCCGCCGTGCCCGAGCGGCACCGCGCCGGCCTCGGCGAGCGGATGCGGCGGCTCTCGGCGCACACCGGGGCCCTCGCGGAACGGCTCGGCACCCTGCACGTGCGGCTCACCGACCACCCGCTCACCGCCGACGCGACGATGTACAGCAGCGACGGCCGGCACGGCAGCGCCCGCAGCGACGCGGTCGCCGCCGCCGAGACCGTCCGCCGCCTCGGCGCCCACCTCGCGCCCTGACCAAGCCGGTGACGCGGCTCAGCGGTGCCGGACCCACACGTTCGGCTCGACGTAGGTGCCCTGGTCGAGATCGAGATCCACGCGCAACAGGCTGAGGCCGTCGGGGATGACGTAGTCGCCGCTGTCGGGGAAGACCATGCCGGTCCACTGCTGCCACTCGGCGACGGTGCCGGTCATCGTCTGCGACCGGGGCGCCATGGCGATCGGTCGGGCCCCGAGCCGCCAGTGGGTACGCAGCCAGGGATCGAGCGGGGAGCCGTCCTCCCGGGTCCAGGCCGCGAACCGCTCGATCGGGGTCAGCGGGTAACGGGCCTTGAGCGTGGGCCGCACCGGGGCGACGACACGCGACCAACCACGCTGCCCGGCCACCGACCGCAGCGCCGTGAGCAGATCACCGGCCAGGCCCTGGCCACGCAGGTCGGAACGCACCTGGGCGGCCATCACCACGAGGGTGTCGGGGGTCTCGTCGCGGTCGTGGCCGGTGACCGCGTGGCGCAGGGAGTCGGTGTAGCCCTCGGGCAGGTGCGCCGGGTCGCCGTCCCAGCGGATCGGCACCGCCCATCCCGCCGCGACGAGGTCGCCGTCGCCGTCGAGCAGCACGAGTTCCAGGTCGGCGAACACCTCCCGCACCCGGCCGAGGTACCGGCCGGCCTGCCGGTCGGCCGTGATGAACGCCGGCCAGCCACCCGCGAACAACCGGTCCATCTGGTCACCCGGCCGTGGCCGTGCCCGCAGCGGCTCCACGACGGTACGCACGGACGCCTTTCTACCAGGACGGTCGCCGGCCACACACCTCGATATGTCGGCCCGCCGATCGGCAGCCCGACGCGGCCCGGCATCGACGCGGAACCGTCGGCGGGCTGTCAGATGTCGACGTTCCGCGAGCCGACGTGGACGTGGTCGCGGTAGGTGAGGGCGATCAGGTCCGCTTCCAGGTGGTCGCGGTCGACGTCGTCGAGGATGGCGCCCCACAGGGGTGCGCTGTTGCTGCCGTCGGCGGCGGCGATGACCATGCGGACGATCGTGGGTTCGAGGCCGTCGTCGAGGAGGGCCGCCCGCCACTGTTGCGCGTCCCGTTGTGCGAGCGCCTCCAGGCCGGGTTCGAACATGAGGTGGGCGGCGAGGGCGATGTGGTCGCGTAGCCCGGTGAGGTCGCCGGCGTGGGCGAAGCTCACCCGGATGTACGCCCTCGCGAGCCTGCCCGGCGTTCCTTCCTCCTCCTCGGCCGCGGCCTGCTCGACGTCGTGGCGGAACTGGCCCATCAGATGGCTGGCCAGGCCGCTGAGGAGTTCTTCCTTGTTCGGGAAGTGGTAGAGCAGACCGCCTTTCGACACGCCGGCTGCCTCGGCGATGTCCGAGACGGGCACCGCGGTGCCATGCCTGCTGATGAGACGCGCGGCAGCGTCCAGGATGAGCCGTCTCGTTTCGGCTGCGCTGCGCCCGGCGGTCCGTGCCACGTCGACGTCCTTTCTCCCCGGGTACGAACCCGGATGTCAGTGCTCCGCTGGCGCAGCGTCCCTGCTGTTCGGAATGAGCGTGAAGGCCACGATCGCGGCGATCACCATGACCGCGCTCGCGATCAGGGTAGTTGCCTGCATGGCGGACACGAACGCCTCCTGCGCGGCCTCCAGTGCCGCGCTGCCGGGCGCCAGGACCGTGCTGGCCACCGCCAACGAGTCCTCGGCCCGGGTCGCAGCCCCGCCGGCGAGATCCGCGGGGAGGGCGAGGTGGAAGCGGTAGAGCACGGTGACGACGGAGCCCAGGATCGCGATGCCGAGGGCGACGCCGAGTTCGTACGCGGTCTCCGCGACCGACGCCGCCGCGCCGGCCTTGGCCGGGCGGACCGCGGAAACCACGGCGTCGACGCTGAGGGTCTCGGCCACGCCGATCCCCAGGCCCAGCGGGACCATGGCGAGCAGCACCCAGCCCAGTTGCTCGCTGCCTTCCAGCGCGGCCAGGACCGCCATTCCGCCAGCCCCGGTCAGCAGGGCGACGGCGATGGCCCGTCCCCGCCCGAGCCTGGTGAGCAGGAATCCGACGGCCGCGACCGCGGCCATCGCCGCTAGCGCCGCGGGCAACTGCGCCAGTCCCGCCCGCAGGGGACTGAGTTCGCGGGCGAGCTGGAGGTACTGGGAGAAGAAGAACAGGACGCCGCTGAGGGCGAACACGGAGATGAAGTTGACCAGCACCGCCCCGCTGAACGCGGGATTGCGGAACAGGTCCACCTCGATCATCGGCGAGTCGACCCGCCGCTGACGACGCACGAACAGCGCCCCGCCGACCACGCTCGCCGCGATCGCCACGGCGGCGGTGACGCCGAATCCGCCCGCGGTGAGCTTCTTGATCGTGTACACGAACGGGATGATCGTCAGCATCGACAACCCGCTGGAGACCAGGTCGAACCGGCCAGGGGCGGGGTTGCGGGACTCGGGCAGGAGCCACCCGCCGACGATCAGCACGAGCAGCATCACCGGGAGATTGATCAGGAACACCGAGCCCCACCAGAAGTGCTCCAGCAGCACCCCACCCACCAGCGGGCCGAGCGCGATGCCACTCGCCGCCGCGGCCGACCAGATCGCGATCGCCCGCGTCCGCTCGATCTGATCGGTGAAGATGTTCCGGATCAACGACAGCGTCGACGGCATGATCGTCGCACCCGCCACGCCCAACAGCAGACGAGCCGCGATCAGCGCCTCCGCCGAGGGGGCGAACGCCGCCAGCGCCGAGGCGAGTCCGAACGCGGCCGCACCGACGAGCAACAACCGCTTCCGTCCGATCCGGTCGGCCAGGTTGCCCATCGTCACCAGCAGACCGGCCAGGGCCAGGGAGTAGATGTCGCCGATCCACAGGACCTGCGTCGCCGTCGGCGACAACTCCGCGGTCAACGACGGCACGGCCAGGTAGAGCACCGTGGCGTCGATCGCCAGCAACGACACGGCGCCGACCAGTACGGCCAGCGACGCCCAGCGACGCGTGGGGCTCAACGCCTCACTCATCCGCATCCCCCTAGAACTAAACCGTCCCGACGGTACAGTTCTACCAGGGAGGAGACCGGAACGACGAACCGCCCGGCTGGGGCGGGCGTACCGGATCACCGCGTCGGTGCTGGTGAGACTCGCCGAGGCCGACGTGGCGCGGCTGGCCGCCGACCGGCCCAGGGCGGTGGCTCCGCCGTGGTGGGCGGCGGCGCGGCGCCGGCCGGCGTGGCGCACCTGGCCGCCCTGGTGGGCCTGACCCGGTGACCGCGCCGACCGGGACCGTCCGACGACGCCGTCCCCCGATGCGTCGACATCGTCGGCGGCCCGTGCCGATCGCGACGGCGGATCACTCCCAGCGGAAGTAGCGGGCCGCGAAGCCGCCCAGCACCACGGTGAACGCCGCCATCACGGCCAGGTGAAGCAGCGTGGGCCACGAGCCCGCCCAGGCGTCCTGGACGGCCAGGGACGCGGCCCCCAACGGGGTGAAGTCGGCGATCTTCCGCACCAGGTCCGGCATCTGCGGCCCCGGCGTCCACACCCCGGCGAAGAACATCATCGGGAAGTAGATCAGCTGGCCGACCCCCGACGAGGCCCGGGCGCTCGGCGTGACCGCCGCCACGAGCAGCGCGACGGCGCACATCGCGCTCGACCCGAGCGTGAACGCCAGGACGAAGCCGACCGCGTTGCCGGGCGGGGAGACGTCGAAGACGGTCGCCGCCACCAGCCAGGCCAGGCCGCAGGCGACCAGCAGTGCGGCGACGTTCACGACCACCTGCGCGACGAGCAACGCCGTCGGCGAGGCCGGGGTGGTCGACAGCCGGCGCAGGACGCCCCGCTCGCGGTAGCTGGCCACCACGGCCACCAGCGTCACCATCGTCACCGTCGCGATGGCCAGCGTCATGGTGATCGGCAGGTAGACCTCCACGGGACGCCGACCGCCCATCTCCTCCGACGGGTCGCGGGTCCCCGGCAGGGCCAGGCCGAGCACCAGGATCAGCAGGGCCGGGAACGCGATGGCGAAGAACGTGCCGACCGGATCCCGGAGGAACAGCTTCGCCTCGACGCGGACGATCCTGGCAAGGGCGGTCATCGGAGGCTCCTGGCAGCGGTGAGGGAGAGGACCGCGTCCTCGAGGGTGGGCCGTTCGACGCCGGGCACCTGGGCACCGGCGATCAGGTTGCGGGGGGTGTCGACGGCGACGACCCGGCCGGCCACGACGACCGCCAACCGGTCACAGAGGCGCTCCGCCTCGTCCATGAAGTGGGTCACCAGCACGACCGTGACGCCGCGGTCCCGGACCTGGCGGACCAGCTCCCACGTGTCCCGCCGCGCCTGCGGGTCCAGGCCGGTGGTCAGCTCGTCGAGGATCGCCACCTTCGGGTTGCCGACCAGGGCGAGCGCGATCGACAACCGCTGCTTCTGGCCGCCGGAGAGCTTCGCGAACACCGTGTTCCGTTTGGCGGCCAGGCCCAGCTCGTCCATCAGCTCCCGCCAGTCGGCCGGGTGCGGATAGAACGAGCTGTAGAGGTCGAGCGCCTCCCACACCTTGATCCGGTCCGGCAGCTGGCTCTCCTGGAGCTGGATGCCCAACTTCCGCCGTACCGCCGCGCGGTCCCGGTACGGGTCCAGCCCCAGCACCCGTACCGTCCCCGAATCCGGGGTCCGGAGTCCCTCGACGCACTCCACGGTGGTGGTCTTGCCGGCGCCGTTCGGGCCGACGAGTCCGAAGATCTCGCCCTCTTCCACGCTCAACGACACGTCGGCGACGGCCACGTGGTCGCCGTACTGCTTGCGGAGGTTGCGCACCTCGATGACTGACATGCCGGCAACGCTAGGAATCGCGGCGGGCGCGCAGAATGGGTCCAGCCGCCCGGTGGGGGTGTACCCAGCCCCACCCCTGGTCGGTAGCCTGCCCCGATGCGGTGGCGGTCGGTGCGACGAAGACTCGACCCGTGACCCGCTTCGTGCTCGCCGTACCGCGCTGCGTCGCCCTGGTCGTCCTGGTCGCGGCCGGGTTCGCCTACGGGTACCTCCTCGTGCTCGCCGCCACCCTGGTGCTCCCCTACCCGCTCGTCGTCTCCGGTCAGTTCCGGCTGACCGCGCTGGCCCGCCGGCTCGCCCGCGCCTGGGCCGGAGCGGACACCCCCGAGCCCGTCCGGTCGAGGCCACCCACACCGCAGCGGCGCGCGGACGGCTGGTACGTCCACGGGGACACGGTGTTCAGGTCGCCCCGGGTGCCGGCGTTCCTGCTCAGGCTCGACCAGCACGCGAAGGACCCGACGCTCGGCCGGGAATGGGCGTGGCTGATGCTCACCCCGGTCACCGGCGCGGTCCCGCTCCTGGTGCCGCCCGCGCTGATCGCGGCCGGCGTGCTCCTGCTCGTCGCGCCCCCCTGGCCGCTCGCGTGGTCGGTGCCGGTGGCCGTCGCGGCGATGGTGGCCGCGTTCCTGCTCGCGCCGGCTGCGCTGCGGGCGTACGGGCGGTGGACCGGCATGCTGCTGGGCATTGGGAAGCCACCGCAGACGGCGGTCGGCCGGTGGGTCGCCCGGACGTCGGCCGCGACGTGGCGGGGTGCCGGACTGGCCGGGCTGTCCCTCGCCGCGTTCGGCGGCCTGCTGCTCAACCTGCTCACCGCCGTCGTGTCATGGGGCGGGCTGCTGCCGTACACCCTGCCGGCCACGCGGTCGGTGGTGGAGCTCTACCGGCGCCACGTCCGCCGGTGGACAGGCGCCGACCTGCCCGCGCCGTACCGGCCGTACCCGCCGCCGCCCAGCCCCGGCGAGGACGGCAACTACCGGGTCGGGCGGGTCCTCTACACCGATCTGGTGGCGGCCGTCCAGGGTCAGCGGCCGGGGTGGCTGTTCGGCGACCCGGCCACCTGGCGCGACCAGCTGTGGGCACTGGGCTCGCTCGCCCTGGCCCCGCTCTCGTTCGTGCCGGCGGTCCTGGTCGGCTTCGGGTTCTACGGCCTGTTCTGCCAGCCGCTGACCTGGGTGAGCTGGGCGGTGCCGATCGGCCTGTCCACCGGCTACTGGATCACCCCGTTCTACCTGTGGTTCGGCATCGAGCACGTCGGTCTCGTCGGGCCGTGGCTACCGGACTGGGCGAGCATGCCCCTCGGGCTGGCCACGGCGCTGCTCGGGCTCGGCCTGGCCGGCCCGCTGATGAGGCTGCGGCTGGCGTGGGACCGGCTCCTGCTCACCCCCACGGCGGCCGCCGTGCTCGCCTCTCGGGTCTCGCACCTCGCCACCACCCGGGCCGACGCCGTCGACGTGCAGGCGGCCGAGCTGCGCCGCATCGAACGCGACCTGCACGACGGTGCCCAGGCTCGGCTCATCGCCGTCGGGCTCGGCCTGGCCGCCGTCGCGCGGCTCATGGAGACCGACCCGGCGCGGGCGCGGCTGGTGCTGGCGCAGGCGCAGGAGACATCCGCCGCCGCGCTGGCCGAGCTGCGCGACCTGGTACGCGGCATCCATCCGCCGGTGCTGGCCGAGCGCGGACTCGGCGACGCGGTCCGGGCGATCGCGCTCGACACCCCGCTGCCGGTGGACGTGGACGTCGACCTGCCCGGCCGGCTCGACGCGCCGGTCGAGTCGGCCGCCTACTTCGTCACCTGTGAGGCCCTCACCAACGCGGCCCGCTGCGCGGCCCACATCTCCGTCTCGCTGTCGCACCGCGACGGGGTGCTCCGGATGGTGGTGGCCGACGACGGTCCCGGCGGGGCCGACCCGGCCGGGGGAACCGGGCTGCGCGGCGTCCAACGGCGGCTCGCTACATTCGACGGAACCCTGACCCTGCACAGTCCGCCCGGCGGACCCACCGTCGTCACCATGGAGATCCCGTGCGCGTCGTCCTCGCCGAAGACCTCCACATCCTGAGGGACGGGCTGGTCCTGCTCCTCGAGAGCCACGGCTTCACCATCGCCGAGGCCGTCGGCGACGGGCCGTCCCTACGCACCGCCCTGGCCCGGCACCGGCCCGACGTGGCCATCGTCGACGTACGGCTGCCGCCGACCTTCACCGACGAGGGCCTCCAGGCGGCGCTGGCCGCCCGGCGGGACGTCCCCGGCCTGCCGGTGCTGGTGCTGTCCCAGCACGTCGAGCAGCTCTACGCCCGGGAGCTGCTGGCCGACGGGGCCGGCGCGGTCGGCTACCTGCTCAAGGACCGCGTCCTGAACGCCGACCAGTTCATCGACGCCGTGCGGCGCGTCGCGGCGGGCGGCACCGCGATGGACCCCGAGGTGATCGCCAAGTTGCTGACGGCCGGCGGCACCGCCTCACCCCTGGCCCGCCTCACGCCGCGCGAGCGGGACGTCCTCGAACTCATGGCCCAGGGCCGCTCCAACGCCGCCATCTCGCAGCGGCTGTTCCTCAGCGAGAGCGCCGTGGGCAAACACACCGCGAGCATCTTCGGCAAGCTGCGTCTCCCCCCGTCCTCCGACGACAACCGCCGCGTCCTCGCCGTCCTCGCGTACCTCAACGACGCCTGACCTCCGCGCTTCCCCGGCCCTGCGACGCCATCGCACGCCCTCACCACCACCGGCGCCGGCGGCAGGGCTCAGGCGAGCTGGTCCAGCGCCCGGGTGGTGTTGTGCGCGACGATGGCGAGCATGCCGGCCCGGTCGGGGAAGTCGCCGTCGAGCAGGCGCAGCGGGCCCGCCACCAGAGACAGGTGGGTCGCGAGCCGGTAGAGGCGCAGCCGGTCCTCGTCGAGACCGGGCACGGCCAGCGCCGGGTAGTCGTCGCCGAAGCGCAGCTCGAGGAAGGCGTGCTCCCACTCGACGTCGAGGAACATGGCGCCCTCGATGTCGACCAGCACCGGGCGGTCCCGGTCGTCGACCAGCACGTGGTCCGGGCCCAGTTCACCGTGGATCAGTCCGTGGCGGGAGCGGGGGGCCACGGCGGCGTACCGCTCGGCCAGGGCGTCGGCGAGCCGGTCCCGTACGGCCGCGATCCGCTCGACCCGGGCGGCGGCCTCGGCCAGGTCACGCAGCGCCCGGTCGAGGACGAGCCGCTCCACCGGCCGATCCGCCGTCGGAGTGTCGGCCCCCGGGCGGCCGTACCGGTCGCGACGCCGGGCGTGCATGCTCCGGACGGCGTCGCCCAACCGGGCCGACACCGACCCGGCGCGGCGCAGGTCACGCCGGCGCAGGTCGTGCAGGGTGCCGCCCCGGACGTCTTCCACCACGGCCACCTCGCCCGGCAGCAGGGTCGCGGTGGGGTGCAGCAGGAGCCGGGGCACGCGCACCCCGGCGGCGGTGAGCTCCCGGTGCGCCGCCGCGAACAGGCCGGCCCCGGTGGCGTGCCCGAACGGGTCGTCGGGTGCCGCTGCCGCCGCCGGCCAGTAGTCCTCCCCCGGGTGCCAGACGTAGGCGACGCCGGTGGACCCGTCGTCGAGGGTCAGCCGGTAGACGCCCTTCTTCGTGCCGCCGGTCAGCCGCCGCACCGAGACCAGCGCCCGCCCCCGCCCGAACGCCGCCCGCGCCACCGGCAGCAGCTCGTCGACCGTCAGCCCCACCCGCGCGCCACCCACCCGGCTATCCTGCCCCGGCGGCGACCGCGGTGAAAGATCAGGCGGCAGGCGTACCGCCCCCGCCGCGCACCGCGACCACGCGGCGGCGCCGGGCGAGGAGCAACACGACTCCGCCGGCCGCCACCAGGGCGAGACCGGTTCCCGCGACCAGTCCGGCCCGGGGCCCGGTGATCGGCAGGTCGCCCCCACCGCCACCGCCGTCGCCGCCGTCGTCCCCGGCACCGCCCTTCGCCGCGACCAGGACCGCGAACCCGTCCCGGTTGTCGCTGTCGTCCACGTCGGCCGCCGGCACGGCGACGGCGTTCGCCGGCAGCTCGGTGCGCGGCAGGCCGGAGCGACCGTCCGTCCGCGCGGCCAGGCCCTCGACCTGCACCGTCCCGCCCGCCAACGTGACGGGCGCCTTCGTGGCGGCCGACACCGTCACCAGCTCGTGCAGCTCGACGGCGGAGTGGCTGCCGTCGGTCGGGTCGGTGTCCTGGCCGGCCGGAATCAGCGCGAGCGTGTCGTGGGTGCAGACGGCCGACCGCCGGTCGCCGGCGACGACGCACTCCTTCGGCGGTCGGGTGAACGTCACCGCCCCGGGCAGGCGCAGCGTGACCTTGACGCCACCGACCGCCCTGCGGCCCTGGTTGGCGATCCGGTACCGCACCGCGCCCGTCTCACCCGGCTGCAACGTCCCGGTGGGTTCGAGCCGGCCGCCCGCGCCGATCCGTACCGACTGTTTCACGTCCGGCGCCACCACCGACAGATCGGCCTCGGGTTCGTCGACCAACCTGAGCGTGAACAACTTGCGGGCGGTGGTCTTCGTCGGCTCGTCGCCCCAGGCCATGCCGGCCTCGACGGAGAACGTGCCTTCGTAGGGCTGCTGGTTGTCCTGCACGTTGACGTCGAAGGGAAGATCCACCGTCTCGCCGGCTGCCGGCAGCAACTCCGCAAGCGCGCCCGGACCGATCCGGCAGTACCAACCCGCGGCGTCGCCGTCGCACTCGCCGGAGCCACCGCCCTCCGGCCACATCAGGGAGATCCCGTCCGGCCAGTCCTGCTCGCCAGGGCGGACGTAGAAGACCGCCTCCCTCGGCGTCCTGTCGGTCAGGTTGGTGAACTTGAGGTGGATCCGCTTCTTCGGGACCCCCACCGGAATCGTCGTGCCGGTCACGTCGAACGTGAACTTCGGATCCGCGTTCGCCGCCGCAGCGGGACCGCCGGGGACGGCCAGCCCGGCGAGGACGAGCAGCGTCACCGCCGCCGTGCGCGACAGCCATCGATGACCAAGACCCATGGCGGGCTCCTTCAGGCAGGCGGCGATCGTCGTCGACGACCCCCAGTCAAACCGCTCACATCGACTCTTGCAAACGTCTGCGCGGCGCGGCGTACGGGATCCGCCGCACCCGGTCACCGGGGCGGGAGCGAGCCGCCGCGCCGCGCGACGTCAGTCGGCCACCAGCAGGCCGGAGAGGAGGACGCCTCGGGCCAGGTTGAGCACGCCGTCGCAGCCGGGGAAGCCGGTACGGATACAGGCGCCGGCGGCCCGGCGGCCGAACAGGTACGGGGCGATGCTGTACGGCACCTCGGCGGTGACCGTCTCACCGGTCCCGATGTGCACGAAGTCCAGCCCGACGTCGTCGGCCTTCACGTACTCCTGGAGGATGAAGCCGCCCCGGTCGACGGCGCGGGTCAGCCCGTCGCGCCACGCGCCGGCGTCGGTCTCCCGGCCGATCAGCACGTCCACCCCGGCGGAGCCGTCGGCCGGCTTCGCCACCAGGCCGGCCCGGTCGGCCACCGCCCGGTCGAACAGGTCCGCCGTCAGCGACCAGGTACGCGGCACGTACCGGTGCACCAGGTCCCGGTCGGCGGACGGCAGCGTGTCGGCGTCCTCCCACAGCCAGGCGAAGGCCCGCTTGTTGGCGATCAGCCAGGCTGCCGCCGACACCCACATCGGCACGGTGCCCGCGGCCAGCGCCGCCGCCAGGGCGTCGACCCCGGCGCTCGGGGTGACCCGGTTGGGCACGAAGAGCCGGAACACCCCGTCGACCGGGGCGCCGCCGGCGACGAGCCGTTTCCGGTCGTCCAGCGTTACCTGGGAGACCGGCGCGACGACCAGGTCCATGCCGCACGCGGCGGCCCGCTCGACGACCGGCGACAGCAGCCGGATGAACCGCTGCGGGTCGTCGAGTCCCGGGTACTCGGCGTCGAAGTCGATCAGCATGGCGACCCGGGCACCCCCGGGCAGGCCGAGGCCGGCGCGGATCGCGGCGAACCGCCGGTCGACCGCCGAGGGGGCCGCCGCCAGCCGGGCCCGGTCGGTGAGGCCGCGCCGCCGGTAGACCTCGACGAAGCGGCGCACGGTGGTGTCCGCGTCGAACGCCCCGCCGAGGCTGCTGTCGATGTTGTACTCGACGAACCGGGGCACCCCGTCGCTGAGCAGCACGTCCGGCCGGAACGCGTCGAGCAGCGCCTCGGTCAGCGGCTCGTCGTCGTCGAGCAGCCGGGTCTCGCCGTCGGGCACGTCCAGCAGCCGGCGCAGCTCCCCCGCCGTGCCGGCCCGCCGCCGGCACGCCTCGAAGATGAGCTGGGCGATCCGGTCGGCGACGGCGTTGAGCACGCCGAGCGACGTCTCGTCCATCACCGGCGGGCGGGCCAGCCGCCACTGCTCGTTGTACGTGGCCCGGCCGTCGAAGACCTCCCGCCAGGACTGCGCCCCGGCGGCCACCATCTCGGCGCGCAGCGGCGCGGGCAGGTCGAGCCACGCCCGCGCGGCGGAGGGCCAGCGGTAGTCGGCGTCGTCCATTCATCCCTCCTTCATGACGTGTCCGATGGCGGCCCGGAGCTGCTCGCGGCTGGGCTGCACGGCCCGGTCCAGCGCCGGGGCGAACGGCAGCACCGCGCCGTCGGGGCGGGTGACGCGGCGCGGCGGCGCCACCAGCCGCACCCGCTCGACCATCGTCGCGATGATCTCCCCGGCGATGCCGCAGGAGCGGTTCGAGTCGTCCACCACCACCAGCCGCCCGGTGCGCGCCAGCGAAGCGGCGAGCGCGTCCCAGTCGAACGGGTACAGCGTGCGCGGGTCGAACACCTCTACCGACACCTGCTCGGCCAGCTCGTCGGCGACCGCGAGGGCGTCGTGCACCAGGTGCCCGACCGCGACCACGGTCACGTCGTCGCCGGGCCGGTGCACCCGGGCCCGCCCCAGCGGCACCGGGGCCAGCGCGGCGAGGTCCACGTCGGCGCGCACGTCCAGCGCCCCGGCGGGGGCGAAGACCACCACCGGGTCGTCGCACCGCACCGCCGACACCAGCAGGCCGTACGCGTCGGCCGGGGTGGCCGGCACGACCGTGGTCACCCCGACGTGGGCGAAGAGGCTGTACGGGTGGTCAGAGTGCTGCCCCGCCCAGCCCGTCCGGGAGCCGGAGCCCGGCACCAGGTAGGTGACCGGCACCGCGCACTGCCCGCCGGTCATCAGCGGGAACTTGTGCGCGTGGTTGACGATCTGCTCGAAGACCAGGAACAGCAGCGACGGGATCTGGAACTCCACCACCGGCCGCATCCCGGCCAGGGCCGCCCCGGTGGCGAAGCTGGTGAACGCCTGCTCCGACAGCGGGGTGTCGCGCACCCGGTCCGGGCCGAACCGCTTGGCCAGCCCGGCGGTGACGTTCGAGGCGGCCACCCGGATGTCCTCGCCGAGCAGGAACACCGACTCGTCGCGGGCCAGCTCGTCGGCGAGCGCCCGGGTGAGCGCCTTGCGATAGGAGAGCCTGGGCATCGCTAGCCACCTCCGGTGCGGGCGGTCAGGCCGCTGGCGTACAGGTGCGCGAGGGCGTCGGCCGGGTCCGGTTCCGCGCTGGCGAGCGCGAACTCGACGGCCCGCGCCAACACCTTCTCCACCTCGGCGTCCACGTCGGCCCGTACGGCGGCGGGCAGCCGCGCGCCCTGGATGTCCACCGGGTCGCGGGAGCGGCCCCGGGCCACCTCGTCGGGCGGGCGGTAGTCGAGGCGTACCGCGTGTTCGAAGGTGTGGTGGGCGTCGAAGCGGTAGGTGCGGGCCTCGATCAGCTCGGGGCCCCCGCCGGCGCGCATCCGGTCGACGGCGGCGCGCACGGCGTCGCGTACCGCCTCGGGGTCCTGGCCGTCGACGACGGCGGCCGGGATACCGAACGCGGCGGCGCGGCCGGGGATGCTGCCGGCAACCGCGCCCGCGACGGGCATCGTGGTGGCGTAGCCGTTGTTCTCGCAGACGAACAGCACCGGCACCCGCCACAGCGCGGCCAGGTTGAACGCCTCCAGCAGCATCCCCTCGTTGACCGCGCCGTCGCCGAAGAAGCTCACCCCGACGATGTCGTCGCCCCGGCGGCGGCGCGCCCACACCGCCCCGGTGACGATCGCCCCGGACGCGCCGACGATGGCGTTGGCGCCGAGCACGCCGACCGCGAGGTCGGCGGCGTGCATCGAGCCGCCCCGGCCGGCGTTGAGGCCGGTGACCCGGCCGCACAGCTCGGCCATCATCCGGGCCGGGTCGGCGCCCTTGGCGAGCACGTGCCCGTGCCCCCGGTGCGTGCCGGCGACCACGTCGTCGGCCCGCAGCGCCGCGCAGACCCCGGCGGCGATCCCCTCCTGTCCGAGGTACGGGTGGATGCCGCCGACGACGTGCCCGGAGCGGACCAGCTCGATCGCCCGTTCCTCGAAGCGGCGGATCAGCCGGACCGTCCGGTAGAGCCGGGCCGGGTCGGCGTCGGTCACCGCTCGCGCCCCTGCTTGACGGCGGCGAGGATGTCGTCCCAGAGCCGGGCGCGGGCGGCGAGCGCGGTGTTGACGGTGTCCGCGCACTCCTGCCACCTGGCGTCGTCGTCGCCGCACAGGTCGGCCAGCATCTGCATGGCCATCGGGGTGTGCTGCTCGCCGTCGACCTCGATGTGCCGCTCCAGGTAGTCGACGAACGTGTGCAGCCGCCGGCTGCGCTCGTTGACCGCGACGACCTGGGTGAACATGTCGGGGATCAGGTCCTCCCGGCCGAAGGCGAAGGCGGCGGCCTGGCAGTGCACCGGGGTGCTCTCGATGATCCGCCAGGTGGTGCCGGCGAACGCCGCCGACGGAGCGGGCACCCGGGCCGCCACCAGCGCCTCGGCCACCGGCCGGCCGGCCCGCAGCAGGTCGATCAGCGTGTCCACGGCGGTGGTGTCGGCACCGGCCTCGCGCATGCCCCGCACGTACAGCTCGAAGTGGCTGATGTGGCCGTCGCCCAGCTCGTCGCTCTCCTCCACCATGACGATGTCGTTGATCAGGCGGCGGCTGCCCGTGGGCCCGGTGGGGATCCACGGCACGGTGACGCAGGTGAGCTGCCGCTGCAACGACGTCAGCAGGGACATGAAGTCCCAGACGGCGAAGACGTGGTGCTCCATGAAGGTGACCAGCGCCTCGTGGCTGTCGAGAGCGGCGTAGAGCGGGTGTCGCACGACCGCCTCGCGGCGCTCGCCCACCGCCTTCTCCAGCCGTTCGATGCCCGGGTGCGTCCTACCCCAGTCGTACCGTGACATGTCAGCCTCCCTGCGGAGCGCGGTCGCGCCAGATGACCGGGCAGTACTCGGGGTCCGCGTAGTCCGGCCGCCCGTCGTCGGTGCGGCGGACCAGCACGTCGTGGTTGTACGCGGCGAGGGTGCCGTCGGAGAGCCGATACTCCCGCCAGGCGTTGTCGCCGTCCTGCAGGTGCAGCGAGATCGCCCGGCGCGGGCGGCCACTGACGTTGGCGCCGCTGCCGTGGTAGGTGCGGCAGTGGTGGAAGCTCATGTGTCCCCTGGGGATCACCATCGGCACCTTGCGGATCTCCACGCGGTTGTGGGCCGCGTTCTCGGCGAGCATCTCCTCCAGCTGGCCGCGGTCGCGGTCGGCGAAGTGGCGCACCACCGTGTCGTCGGCGCCGATCTCCGCCCAGCGGTGCGAGCCGTCGACCATCGTGATGGTGCCCATCTCCTCGCCGCAGTCGTGGAACGGGATGAACGCGGTGAGCATGTCCTCCGACGACGAGGACGCCCAGTAGTGCTTGTCGAAGTGCCAGGGCACGATGTTCGACGGCTCGCCCGAGACCGGCGGCTTCTGGATCAGCGTGGACTGGAAGACGCGGATCTCGGTGGCCCCCGCGAGGCGGGCGGCGACCGCGCCGATCAGCGGCTTGCGCAGGATCGCCCCGAGCACGTCGTGCTCGTGGTGGACGTAGTCGTTGTGCCGCTGCACCGGGCCCTTCGACGGCTCCCAGTAGGCGAGCCGCGCCGGGCGCACCGGCAGGCGGCGGTCCCGCTCGCCGGCGTAGTAGCGGTCGGAGGCGGCCGTGAGGGCGTCCACCTCGTCGTCGGTGAGCAGCTTCTTCGACAGGTACCAGCCGTGCGCGGCGTAGAACGCCACGTCGTCGTCGGAGGGCAGCAGCGCCTCCTCCTCGGCGGTCAGTGCCGGCTCGAACTCGGTCGCGGTCACGTCCGCACCTCCTGCGGTGTCGGGGCCGCGACGGCGGTGCCCGCCGCGGCCAGTTCCCGTTCCTTGGCCTCGTAGAGCGCCTTGATGTTGCCGCTGCCGAAGGTCCGCGCCCCGCGCCGCTCGATCAGCTCCAGGAAGAGCGTGCGGCGCACGTGCATGGACTCGGTGAAGATCTGCAACAGCTGACCGCCGTGGTCGCGGTCGACGAGCACGCCGAGGTCGCGCAGCCGGTCCAGCGGCGCGTCCACCGGGCCGACCCGCGCCTCCAGCGCGTCGTAGTAGCTGGCCGGGGTGCCGGCGAAGCGCACGCCCCGCTCGGCGAGGGCGGCCACCGCGGTGACGATGTCGTCGGTGCGCAGCCCCAGGTGCTGCACCCCGGCGCCGGCGTGCTGGTCGAGGAAGGCGTCGAGCTGCCCGGGCCGGCGCGAACGGTCGGGTTCCAGCAGCACCAGCGTCACCCGACCCGACCGGCTCTGCACCACCGTGGAGTTCATCGCCTGCCCGGCGACCTCCACGTGCTCGGCGAAGATCGCCGCGAACCCGAACACCTCCCGGTAGTGCCGGACCGTCTCGTCGAGCTGCCCGGGCGGCACGCAGACCGCCAGGTGGTCGATCTCGGCGAGCAGCTTGCCGCCGCCGTCGTCGGGGGGCGTCATCTCGACCGCCCCGGGCAGGAACTCGCCCCGGTCGCCGTGGCGGGACACGAGGCGGTGCAGCACGTCGCCGAAGCCCCCCACCTCGGCGGTCACCACCTCGGCGTCCGCGCCGCTGAAGACGGTCGGCGGCGTCACCCCCACCGCTCCCCGGCGCACCAGTTCGGCGTACGCGCCCGCGGCGTCGTCGACCTCCAATGCGACCACTGCCACGCCGTCGCCGTGGCGCTGCACGTACCGCGACGCCGGGTGCTCGGCGGTGAGCCCGGTGGTGAGCACCACCCGGACGTCGCCCTGGCTCAGCAGCAGCGACCGCTGGTCGGCCAGCCCGGTCTCGGGACCGCCCTGGCCGCGCAGCTGGAAGCCGACCGCCCGGTCGAAGTAGAAGGCCGCCTGCCGGGCGTCCCCCACGAAGAGTTCGATGTGGTCGATTGCTCGGATGTCCAATGTCCTCAGCCCTTTCCACGGTCTCCGCCGTGGTTGCCGTCCGGGCGCGGTCCGCCCGGGATGGTGCGGGGTCAGTCCCTCGGCCGGGCGGCCTGCGCGAGCAGCAGGCTCACGTTCTGCCCGCCGAAGCCGAAGGAGTTGGTCAGCGCGTATCCGGTGTCCGTCCTGCGCGGCTCGGCGCGGATGTGGTCCGCCGGGCAGGCCGGGTCCGGGTCGTCGAGGTTGTGCGTGGGCGGCAGCAGGCCCCGGCCGAGCGCCAGCGCGGTGGCCGCCGCCTCCAGCACCCCGGAGGCGCCGAGCAGGTGGCCGGTGAGCGCCTTGGTGGAGCTGACCGGCACCCCGCCGACACCGAACACGTCGGCGAGCGCGGTGGTCTCGGCGATGTCGCCGAGCTTCGTGCCGGTGCCGTGCGCGTTGACGTAGCCGACCCGCGCGGCGGGCACGCCGCCGCCGGCCAGCGCGCGCCGCATGCACTCCGCCGCCCCCGCGCCGTCCGGCCTCGGGGCGGTCGGGTGGTACGCGTCGGTCGTCGCCCCGTACCCGGCGACCTCGGCGTAGCCGGTGACACCCCGGGCGGCGGCGTGCTCGGCGCGTTCCAGCACCAGCAGGGCCGCGCCCTCGGCGAGGACGAACCCGTTGCGGCGGGCGTCGAACGGCCGGCTCGCCGCGGTCGGGTCGGCCCAGCCCCGGGCGAGCGCCCGGGCGTTGCCGAACGTGTCGGCGAAGGTCGGGAAGAGGGGCGCCTCGCTGGCCCCGCAGAGCACCACGTCGGCCTCCCCGGCCCGGATCAGCCGCAGCGCGTCGGCGATCGACTGGGCGCCGGAGGCGCAGGCGGTGCCGACCGACGAGGTGTAGCCGCGGATGCCGTGGCGGATGGCGATGCGGGCCGACGGCATGTTCGGCAGGATCCCGGTCAGCAGGTACGGGCTGACCGCCGACCGGCCGCGCGCGGCCCGGGCCAGCACCTGCGCCTCCAGGGTGGCCATGCCGCCGACACCGCCGACGATCACCCCGATCCGGCCCGGGTCCACGTCCCGGCCCACCTCGATGCCGGCGTCGGCGAGCGCGTCGCCGGCGGCGAGCAGGGCGAGCACCACGACCCGGTCCAGCACCCTGGTCTCCGGCCCGGTGGCGACCGTACGCGGGTCGACGTCCGGCAGCACGCCGGCGACCTCCAGCGACCCGGCGGCGGGGTGCCCGGCCGGCGGCCGGGTCAGCCCGGAGCGGCCGGAGCAGAGCGCGTCGAAGGTGGCGTCGACGCCCCGCCCGGCGGGGGTGAACAGCCCCATCCCGGTGATGACGGCCGTCACGACGGCGCCTCGGTGAGGTACCGCTCCCGCAGGACCACCTTGCGCACCTTGCCCGTGACGGTGACCGGGAGGTCGGCGGAGCGGACGGGCACCACCCGGCGCAGCGTCGCGCCGACGTCCGGGCCGAGCGCCGCGCGGACCCGCCCGGTGCGGTCCTCGGCGGGTTCGGCGCCGGCGGCGAGTTCCAGCAGCACGTCGGTGACCACCCCGTCGGCCCCCGAGGTGATCACCACCGTGCAGTCGGTGACGTCCGGGCAGGCGGCGAGGACGCGCTCCTCGGACAGCGCCGTGTAGAACCAACGCCCGTCCCCGGCGTCGACCGCGTCGACGGCCCGGTCCAGGTGGTGGTAGCGACCCTCGTCGTCGGCGTACACCAGGTCGCCGGTCAGGTACCAGCCGCGTTGCCGGGACCGGTACGTGGTGGCCGAGTCGTTCCAGTAGCCCCGGAACAGCGACGGCGAGTCGACGCCGAGCCAGCCCACCTCGCCGGCCGGCACCGGGTCGCCCCCGGCGTCGAGCACGGCGACCTGCGCGAACCGGTAGGGCCGGCCGACGCAGCGGCCGTACCGGTCGGTGTCGACGCGGTGGGTGATGTGGAACATCGAGTGGCCCATCTCGCTGGAGCCGAGCCCGTCGATGAAGACCGAGCCGGGCACCCGGGTGACCCCCTCGCGGGTCAGCACGTCGCGGGAGCCGACCGCGACCAGCCGGCGCACGTGCGGCTCGTGCGAGCAGTCGCCGGTGTTGAACCACAGCGACACCGAGTCCAGGTCGTACGCGGACAGGTCGAAGCGCGCCAGCTCCGCCCACGTCACGGAGAACCCGAACACCCCGTCGGGACGCCAGCGCTGGATCGCCTCCAGCACCCGCTCCCCGCCCTGGTCGGAGAGCAGGAGCATCTCGGCGCGGTTGCCGAGGGCCTGGTTGACCATCAGCACGGTGGCGGTGTGCGGTGCGGGCAGCGCGTTGAGGATGCGGCCGGTGCCCTGCGCCTGCGGCATGGTGAGCAGGTGCCGGGTGGCGGCGAAGAGGCTGGCGTGCGAGTGCAGCACCGCCTTGGGCACGCCCGTGGTGCCGGAGGTGTGGGTGATGACCACCGGGTCGTCGCCGTGGTGCCGGTAGTGCTCCGGCGCGGCGGCCGGATCGCCGGTGCCCGCCTCGGCCGGGGTGCCGAGCACCGGCACGCCGAGGTCGTGGCCGGCCAGCAGGGCGCGGTGCGCGTCGTCGGCGAGCACCCCGACGCCGCGCAGCCGACGGATGTACTCGGCGGCGATCTCGGGGCGCAGCCCGCCGTTCATCAGCGCCGGGATCGCGCCGAGCCGGGTCAGCGCGAGGTAGCTGAGCACCATGTCGGCGGCGGCGGTGGCCCACACGGCGACCGGGTCGCGGGGCCTGATCCCCCGCTCGTGCAGCCAGGCGGCGCGGGCGGCGACCCGCTCGTCGAGCCGGCCCAGCGTGAGCGCCCGCCCGGCCGGGTGGCCGTCCACGGCGGTGTCGAAGGTGAGGCCCGGCCCGTCCGGGTCGGCGCCGTGCGCCAGCACCCGGGCCAGCACGTTGCCGGCGCCGATCCGCTCGTCGGCGGCCAGCACCCCGCGCAGTCCCCTCTTCCTCATGGTGCGTCTCCTCCCCCCAGCAGCACCGCGACGGCTCGGGCTCCGGGCTGTCCGCCCGCGTCCCGCGCACCGCCGTCGACGGGTGCCTGTTCGATCAGGACCAGCAACGCCCGGTCGGCGTCGCCGTCGTGCAGCAGCAGCTCCGCCTCGGCGGTGCCCTCGGCGCGCGGGTCGCCGGTCGGCGCGAGGCAGAGCACCGGCCCGCCGAGGCCCCACCGGGCGGCCACGTGCCCGGCCACGCTGTTGGGCACCGACTGGAAGAAGAACAGCGGCCCGGGCCGGCCGCCGGCGGCGACCGTGGCGCGCACGTGCGCCGCGCTGGCCCGGTCCCCGGCCGCGCTGACCAGCACGACCGCGGTCCGTTCGCCGTCGGGGGCCGGCCGCCGGCCGTACGCCCGGGTCAGGCAGCGCTCGGCGACGGCCGCGACGAGGGGCGGGAAGCGGGAGTGCACGTACCCGGGCACCGGCGGCGGCGCCCCGTCGCCCGGCTCGGGCCAGGCCGCCTCGGCCAGCACGGTCAGTCGGCCGGCGGGGTGCTGCGCGGTCCCGCTCATGCCGCACCCACCAGCAGCGCGGTGTTCGCGCCACCGAAGGCGGCGTTGAGGCTCAGCGCGTACGCGGTGGCGGCGGGCCGGGGCGCGTCGCGGACGACGTCCAGCGGGCAGGCCGGGTCGGGGCCGAGCCAGCCGGCGTTGACGGGCAGCTTCCCGTGCCGCAGGGCGAGCACGGTCACCACCAGTTCCAGCAGGCCGGAGGCCTCCAGGGCGTGCCCGTGCAGCGCCTTGGTGGAGCTGACCGGGACGCGTGCCGCCGCCGCGCCGAGCGCGGTGCGCAGGGCCGCCGCCTCGGCGGCGTCGCTGTGGCCGGTGCCGGTGGCGTTGGCGTTGACGTACCCGATCGCCTCCGCCGGGAGTCCGGCCCGGCGCAGCGCCGCGGTGACCGCCCGGGCCAGGCCCCGCCCGCCCGGCTCCGGCTGGCAGGGGTGGAACGCGTCCCCGGCCCGGCCCCAGCCGAGCAGGTCGGCGACCGCGCCCCGGGCGGCGGCCCGCGACTCCAGCACCACCGCGGCGACGCCGTCGCCGAGCAGCAGCCCGGTGCGGCCGGCGCTGAACGGGCGCACCGCGCCGTCGGTGGCGAGGGCGCGGCCGGCGTCGAAAAGCGCGTACTGGTCCGGCTCGACCAGGTAGCCGGCGGCCACCACGGCCCGGGTGACGTCGCCCCGGCGGATCAGGGCGGCGGCGTCGGCGACCGCGCTGCTGGCCGAGACGCAGGCGGTGGTGTACGCCCGGGCCGGGCCGGTGAGCCCCGTCCGGGCGGCCAGCGTGGTGGTGAGCGCCGGCACGTGCGCGCCGCCGTGCACGGCCAGCAGCAGGGCCGTGCCGGCCCGGCGACCGGCGTCGAGCCCGGCGTCCCGGCAGGCCGCGTCGACCGCCTCGGCGAGTTCGTCGGCCAGGTCACCGGCGTCGGGCAGGACGGCGGCGGCGTCCACCCGGCGGGCTGCGGTGTCGAAGCGGTCCACCGGCCGGAACGCCGGGACGCCGGCCAGCACGCCGGCGAGCTGCGTGTCGGCTCCCCTGCCGAGCGCGCTGGTCGCGTGGACGCCGGTGAGCTGGACGGCCGCCGGTTCAGCCATCGACGGCGGTGGTCATCGGGCCGGGCGGGGTGCACGGCGGGGTCGCGGCCGTCAGGCACGCCCGGAAGACCGCCAGGGCGTCGTCGACGGTACGGATTCCGGCGAGCTGGTCGTCGGTGGGGTCGAGGCGCCGGTCGAGGCGCTGCTCGACGAGGTGCACCAGCCAGGCCAGCTCCATGGAGCCGATCCGGTCGCCGACGTCGGCGGCGGGCTTGCCGGCCAGGTCGGCGAGCATGGTCACCAGGTCGGCCCGTTCCAGGTCGGGCGGACCGGCCATCAGGAGTCGTCGCTCGGCGCCCCGGCGACCCGGTCGGCGACCATCGTGGTGAACTCGCCGACCGTCATCAGGGCCAGCTTCTCGGACTCGTCGTCGGCGAACTTGAGGCCGTAGCGGTCCTCGACCCGCACGGCGAGGTCGGCGAGGGCCAACGACTCCAGGTCCACCCCGGACGGGCCGAGGGTCGTCTCGTCGTCGAGGCCCTCGACGTCGTAGTTCATGTCCTCGAGCTGCTCGACGACGAAGGCGCGGATCTCGGGTCGCATGGTTAACCTCTTTCCGTGAGCCAGTTACCGGTGCCCGGTCGGGACACCGCGTACGTGTGGATCGACCGGGGCGTCGGCGGTCGGCCGCTCCCGGCCGCGCGGCTGTTGCGGCGCGCGGGTGCCGCGCTGCTCGGCCGCGCGGAGGCGGAGATCGTGGTGGAGCACGACCGCGACGGGCGTCCGCTGGTCACGGTGTCCGGCGCGGGGGCCCGGGTGGAGCTGCCGGTCAGCGTCAGCCGGGCCGACGGGGTGGTCGCGGTCGCCGCCCGGGCCGCCGGCCCGGTGGGGATCGACGTGGAGTGGTGCCGTCCGCTGCCCGCGCTGGCGCTGGCCGGGCGATGGTTCGCGCCGGCCGAGGCGGCGTGGCTGGCGGGCCGCGTCGCCGACGGGCGGGCCCGCGACTTCCTGCGGCTGTGGACGGCGAAGGAGGCCGTGGGCAAGGCGCTCGGGACGGGGCTGCGCGGCGGCGGTCTGCGGCGGCTCATGCCGGTGCCGGACGACCCCGACGGGGCGCTGAAGCAGGGGTCCGACGCCCTCGATGCGGCGCTGCGACCGGGGACCGGCGCCTTCGACGGCGCGTGGCGGCCGGTGCCCGACGACCTCGACGCCGGGCTGCGGTCGGCGCCCGGCGGCAGGCGCCTGCGCGTCGGGCATCCCCGCGTGGGCGGGGGCCTGGTCCTGGCGGTCGCGGTGGTCGCCGACGAGGCGGTGCCGCTCCACGTGGTGTCGGTCGGGGCGCTGCTGGTCCGGGCGGTGCCGGTCGGATCGGACGGGGCCGTCGGGGCCGCGCGGTGCCGCGCTCACGTGGCGGCCGTCCGCAGTGCGTCGGTCGAGCGGACCAGCTTGCCGGTGGTGGTGCGGGGCAACTGATCCACCAGGTGCAGGGTGCGGGGGCGCTTGTAGCCGGCCAGCCGCTCGGCGATCAGCTTGTCGAGCACCTCCTCCGACAGCGGCCCGTCCGGCTGCACGTAGGCGGTGATGCCGCCGTCGAAGACGACCACGGCGGCGGCGACGCCGGCCAACCCGGCGACGGTCGCCTCCACCTCCGTCAGGTCGACCTTCAGACCGCCGACGGAGACCTGCGAGTCGAGCCGCCCGCGAACGGTGACCAGGCCGGTGTCCGGGTGTACGACGCCGGCGTCGCGGGTGCGCAGCCAGCCGTCGGCCCAGCGGGTGGGGTCGCTCAGCCCGACGTACGGCGACGCGGGGCAGCTCACCCACAGCTCGCCGTCGACCTCGCGGACCTCGACGCCGGGCGCCGGGGCGATCGACGGGCGGTGCCGGCCGTGCAGGTCGGTGCCGATGACGCCGACCTCGGTCATCCCGTACATGTTGCCCAGCGGCACGCCGTACCGGTCGGTGAAGGCGCGGGCCACGGGGGCCGGCACCAGCTCGCCGCCGGTGGTCATCCGCTTGAACTGCGGCAGCGGCTCGGTGGGGCGGGTGGAGGCGAGCAGTCCGATGTGGAACGGCACGCCGAGTACCGTGGCCGGCGAGTCGTCGGCCGCGATCGCGGCCAGCACCGCGTCGCCGGCGAGCCGCTCCGGCGGCACCAGCTCGACGCCGGCGTGCAGGCCGTAGAGCAGGCCACCGACGAGGCCGAGCACGTGCACCATCGAGGGCAGCAGGACGATCCGCTCGCCGGGCAGCGCCACGCCGTCGATGCGGGTGTAGCGGCGCACCTCGGCGACCAGGTCGTCGGCGGTACGACCGATCACCTTGGACGGTCCGGTGGAGCCGGAGCTGAGCTGGATCACCGCGTGCCCGCTGACCGCCGGACGGTCGGCGTACGCGGTGACGCCCTCCGTGACGTCGACGAAGATCCGCAGTCCGCCGCCGCCGGTGCGGACCGGGGCCACCACCACCTGCGGGGTGAGCCGCTCCAGCGCCCGGTCGACCTCGTGGTCGGTGAGCCGGTGGTCGAGCAGGATCGCCTGCGCCCCGCTGCGCCAGGTGGCCAGCAGGTTCACCACGTACGCCAGCGAGGGCGGCAGCCGCAGCGCGGCGGCGCCCCCGGGGCGCAGTCCGGCGGCGCCGAGGCGGGCCTGCGCGTCGGTCACCAGCCGCCGCAGGGTGCCCCGGTCGACCGGTTCGGGAAGTCGGAGACAAATGTCGGTCGAGCGGCCTTCGAGGAGAATTTCGTCAACCCAGAGCGGGTCTGTCGCCGCAGGATTTCCCGTCGCCACTACCGTTCACCGCCCAGCCTCAATTAGGGCGGAACCGCCCATAAGGTGTGCCTGTCGGGGTGCTGCGGGGAACCTTACGACGCCGTCCGGATGCATAGCTAGATGCAAATGGCTAGATCAGAAAGGGCGGCCGGCCGGATTGCCCACGACCGGTTCGGCGGGCAGTATCGGGCGTGTACGTCGACTGAGGGTATCCGCCGGATGACCCGTCGTGCGTACGGCGCGGCACGCCCACCGGACGGCCGATGGTGCTCTTCAGACACGCCGGTACGGCCGCACGGCGCGGGCCGGGATGGGACCGCCTCGTGCCCTGCGTCCAGCGGGTGAACAGCCCGCGACCCCTCACCTGGGTGCGAGGCAGCCGGTGAGGGGCAGGGCAGCCGAGAGAACGGTGCGACGGGACGGCGGGGACGCGGGGGCGGCGGGACAGCAGGGAGGGCGGAACAGCCGAGACGGGGCTCAGGTGCGGGGCGTGGCGGGGGTCTGGGCGTGGATGAGGAAGCGCAGCGACCGGGCATCGGTGAAGCACTGCCGCATCGGCCGGACCAGGTCCCGGTGCTCCGGGCTGCGTTCCCACGCCTCGAAGTCGGCCAGGCTCGCCCATTCGCTGGTGATCAGCCACTGCTCCGGGTCGGCCGACGACCGGCAGACCTGGTCGACGAGATGCCCCGCAACGCCCCCGGCCACCAGGTGCCGGACCGCCTCGTACGCGGCCAGGAACGCCTCCGTACGCTCCTGCGGCACCCGTACCAGGAACACCACCCGAGCCCGCTGCGCGTTCGCGTCGGCTGCCCGCTGCGCCCCGACCCGGGACCCGACGGACGTCGTACCGGTGGCCTGCTCGCTCACGGCGTCACTCCCCTCTGCGGCGCGGCCCCACGCAGGACCAACGCGCTGTTGAAACCGTCGAAGCCGCGGGCGCAGACCAGCGCCAGGCGGCTGCGCGGTCGCCGGTGTTCCCGCAGGAAGTCCAGCTCACAGCCCTCGGCCACCTCGTCCGGGCCGGCGGAGGCCGGCAGCGTGTCGTGGCCGAACGCGAGCAGCGCGGTGGCCACGTCCAGCGCCGAGCCGCCCTGGTGCGCGCGGCCGGTCAGCGGCTTCTGGGTGCTGACCGGGGGCGGCCGGTCGCCGAAGACGGCGCGTAGCGCCACGGCCTCGCTGCGGTCGTAGCGGGGCACGCCGAGCGCGTCGGGCAGCACCACGTCGACCGTCTCCGCCCCGACGCCGGCCCGGTCCAGGGCCAGCCGCATGGCGCGGGCGTACTGGATCGGGTCGCCGGCGGTGTCCGGTCCGGTGTGGACGGCGTCGTGGGTGGCGCCCCAGCCGGTCACCTCGCCGTACACCCGGGCGCCCCGGGACAGCGCGTGGCTCAGCTCCTCCACCACGAACACCGCGCCGCCCTCGGCGGGCAGGTAGCCGCTGGCGGCGGCGTCGAACGGCCGGTAGGCCCGCTCCGGGTCGGCCACGTCGCTCAGCAGGCCGGAGCGGAGTTGGCAGGCCAGGGCGTACGGGCTCAGCGGGCACTCGGTCGCCCCGGCGATCACCACCGGCGTGCCCCGGCGTACGGCCCGCGCGGCGTGCGCCAGACTGTCCAGCCCGCCGGCGGTCTCGGCGACCAGCACCCCGCACGGCCCCTTGAACTGGTGGTGGATGGAGAGCTGCCCGACGCTGGCCGCGTAGAACCAGGCGATCGACTGGTACGCCCCGACGGTGCGCGACGCCCCGCCCCAGAGCCGTTGCAGCTCCCGCTGCCCGAACAGGTTCCCGCCCGACGAGCTGGCCAGCGTCACGGCGTAGCCGTACGGGTCGGGGGCCCGCTCGGGCAGGCCGGCATCGGCCAGTGCCAGCCCGGTGGCGGCGAAGCCGAGGTGCGTCCACCGGTCCGTCTGCACCAGCCGGCGGTTGTCGGCGTACGCGGCGGCGTCGAAGCCGGGCACCTCCCCGCCGTGGCGGGTGGGGTAGCCGGCGGGATCGAACAGCGTGATCGGCCCGGTGCGGCGGGTGCCGGCGAGCACGGTACGCCAGTGCGCGTCCACGCCGATCCCGCTGGGCGCGACGACGCCGATGCCGGTCACCACGGCCCGCGCGGTCACGGCAGCACCCGCCCGGGCAGCCGGCGGAACACCATCGCCGACTGGAAGCCACCGAACCCGCTGCCCACCGAGAGCGCCACGTCGACCGGCAGCTCCCGCGCCTCGTTCGGCACGTAGTCCAGGTCGCACTCCGGGTCGCGGGTGCTCCAGTTGGCCGTCGGCGGCACCACGCCGTACTCCACCGCCAGCGCGCACGCGGCCATCTCGATCGAGCCGATCGCGCCGAGCGAGTGCCCGACCATCGACTTGATCGAGCTGATCGGCACCCGGTACGCGGCCTGACCCAGCGCCCGCTTGAACGCGGCGGTCTCGTGCCGGTCGTTCTGCCGGGTGCCCGAGCCGTGGGCGCTGATGTAGGAGACCTGCTCGGGGGCGATGCGGCCCTGCTTCAGCGCGGCCGAGATGGCCAGCCCCATCTCCAGCCCGTCGGGCCGCAGCCCCGTCATGTGGTAGCCGTTGCTGCGGCTGGCGTAGCCGGCCACCTCGCAGTAGACGTGCGCGCCGCGGCGCGTGGCGTGCCCGGCCTCCTCCAGCACCAGCACCGCCGCCCCCTCCGCGAGGACGAAGCCGTGCCGGTCGGCGTCGAACGGGCGGGAGGCGTGCGCCGGGTCGTCGTTGTCCGGGCTGGTCGCCTTGATCGCGTCGAACGAGGCGACGGTGACCGGGGAGATCGGCGAGTCGGCGGCCCCGGCCAGCACGACGTCGGCCTCGCCGTCGGCGATGAGCTGGTGGGCGTACCCGATCGCGTCGATGCCGGAGGTGCAGCCGGTGGAGACCACCTGCGCGGGGCCGTGCAGTCCGTGCCGGCACGCCACGTCCGCGGCGAGGCTGCTGGGCACGAGCGCCTGATAGAGGTACGGGCCGCCGCGCCCGGCGTCGACCAGCCACCGGCGGCCGGTGTCGCTGACCGTGACGTACTCCTGCTCCAGGGCGGTGGTGCCGCCGACGGCGGTGCCGAGCACCACGCCGGTGCGGTCCCGCTCGGCGTCGGTGAGCTCCAGGCCGGCGTCGGCGAGGGCCTCGGCGGCGCAGGCGAGGGCGAACTGCACGTACCGGTCGGCGCGCCGCAGCTCGTCTCCGATGAGGCCGGCGGCGACCGGGTCGAAGTCGCACTCGGCGGCGATCTGGGAGCGGAAGGCCGACGGGTCGAAGAAGGTGATCCGCCGGGTCGCCGTACGCCCCTCGGTGATGGTCTTCCAGAACCGGTCCCGGCTGGCGCCGCCGGGGGCGACCACCCCGACGCCGGTCACCACCGTGCGGCGCCCACTCACGACGACACCTCGGTTCGCGACTGCGGGGCTCGCAACCCCGGCTCACTCCTCACGCTCACGATCCGCCTCGCTGTTCGACAAGTTCGGTGTCGACGTGACCGAGTTCGGGGCGGGGCGCCAGCGGGCCGAGGTGGAAGACCACCTCGGCCGGCTCGTCCCCGGTGTTGCGCAGCCGGTGCCGGACGTTGCGCGGCACGAACAGCGCCTCACCGGCGGCCAGCGGCACCGGCTCGTCGTCCAGGTCGACGGTGATCGTGCCCCGGGCGACGTAGAGGAACTCCTCGCTGTACGGGTGGTAGTGCTCGGCGATCCGCTCCCCCGGGCGCAGCGTCGCCACCCCCATGAAACCCGAGGTGCTGCCGACGGTCTTCGGGCCGAGCAGCACCCGCAGCTCGCCGCCGCGGCGGCCGTCGGGCGCGACGTCGGCGGCGGCGACCAGCCGCAGGGTCGGCTCACTCATCGCCGGCTCCCGTCGCCCGGCCGGCGCCGGCGAGCCGCTCGATCTTCTCCCTGATGACGGCGAGCTGCACCGCGCTGTTGGCGTTGATGCGGTCGGTCATGCCCGCGTCGTCCACCGGCGCGGTGGGCTTCATCGCGAAGTCCTGCACCCAGGTCATCCGGGTTCCGCCGGGCTCCTCGGCGTAGCGCCAGTGGATGCGCATGTACTCGAACGGCCCCGTCTCCACCCGCCGGGCGTCGACCTGCCGGGTGACCGGGTCGGCGGTACGTTCGCTGACCCAGCTCCACACCGTGCCGTTCTCGTCGGGGTGCATGGTGAGCCGGAACCGCACCGTGTCGCCGTCGCGGTGCAGGATGTCCGCGCGGGCGTACTCGGTGAACAGCTGCGGCCAGTTGGCGACGTCGTTGGTGACGTCCCACACCAGCGGCAGCGGCGCGGCGATGAGCACGCTGTTCTCGGTGTGCCCGGGTTGGTCGGCCTGGCGGGCGACCAGCTCGGCGACGCCCGCGATGCTGAGCTGCCCGGCCTGTTCGGGGATCTGCACCTGCCACCGGTCGGCGACCACGGCGGAGAGTTCGAGCAGCGCCAGCGAGTCCATGCCGAGCTCCTCCAGGGACGCGGCCGGGGCGCGGGCGGCGGCGTCGGCGTCCAGCCCGCAGTTGGCCACCAGGATGTCGGTGATCTCGGCGGTCAGCGGACGGCCATGGGTGACGGTCATCGGAGCCTCCTGTGGTGTGCGTCGGGCGGGCCGGCGAGCAACTGCTCGACCAGGCCGGTGCAGTAGCGGCCCTTGCGGAACCCGGCGTCGTCGAGCACCCGCCGGGCGAACGGGATGGTGGTGCGGACCCCGGGGCCGGCGATGTCGAACTCGTCGAGGGCGCGTTCCAGCCGGTTGAGCGCGAGCTCCCGGTCCGGCGCCCAGACCGCCACCTTGGCCAGCAGGGAGTCGTAGTGCGGGCCGAACAGGTAGCCGGCGTGGCCGTGCGTGTCGACCCGGGTGAACGGGCCGCCGGGCGGGACGAAGCGCTCCAGCCGGCCGGGCGTCGGCGCGAAGCCACGGTCCGGGTCCTCCACGTTGACCCGGCACTCGATGGCCACCCCGTGGAACCGGACGTCCTCCTGCCGCCAGCGCAGCGGCACCCCCGCGGCGATGTGCAGCTGCTCGTGCACCAGGTCGATCCCGGTGATCATTTCGGTGACGGGATGCTCGACCTGGATCCGGCAGTTGATCTCCAGGAAGTGGAACCCCTCGTCGGGGTCGACGAGGAACTCCACGGTGCCGGCACCGGTGAAGCCGGCGTGCAGGGCGCCGCGCAGGGCGCACTCGGCGATGGCCTCTGCGGTGCCGGCCGACAGTGCCGGGGCCGGCGCCTCCTCCACCAGCTTCTGGTGGCGGCGCTGCACCGAACAGTCCCGGGTGCCCAGGTGCACGCCGTTGCCGTGGGAGTCGCACAGCAGTTGCACCTCGACGTGCCGGGCGCCGGTCAGGTACCGCTCCACGTACACCCGGTCGTCGCCGAAGGCGGCCTGGGCGGCGGCCCGGGTCCGCGCGTACGCCCGGGGCAGTTCGGCCGGGGTGGCGACCACCGTCATGCCCCGGCCCCCACCGCCGGCCGCCGCCTTGACGATCACCGGGTAGCCGACCTCGGCGGCCACCTCCGCCGCCGCGGCGGCGGTGGGCACCGGCGCGACGCTGCCCGGCGGCAGGGGCAGCCCGGCCCGGCGCATCAGCGCCCGCGCCGAGGACTTGTCGGCCAGCACGGACATCACCTCCGGCGGCGGGCCGATGAAGACCAGGCCGTTGTCGGCGCAGATCTCGGCGAAGTCGGCGTCCTCGGAGAGGAACCCGTAGCCGGGGTGCACCGCCTGCGCGCCCACCTGCCGGGCCGCCTCCACGATCGCGGCGGCGTTGAGGTAGCTGCGCCGGCTGGCCGCCGGCCCGATCCGCACGGCCTCGTCGGCCAGGCGCACGGCGACGGAGTCGGCGTCCGCGGTGGAGTAGACCACCGCCGTACGCACGCCCAGCTCGCGGCAGGCGCGCAGGACCCGCAGGGCGATCTCACCCCGGTTGGCGATCAGCACCTTCTCGAACATCGCGTCCCGCCCCTCACGCCGGGTCCAGCGCGACCAGCGGCTGGTCGTACTCGACCGGCTGGCCGTCGGCGGCGAGGACCTCGACGACCCGGCCACCCCGGTCGGCGGTCACCTCGTTCATCAGCTTCATCGCCTCGACGATGCCGACGACCTGCCCGGGACGGACCAGGTCGCCGACGGCGACGAAGGGCGCGGCGCCCGGCTCCGGCGCGCGGTAGAACGTGCCGACGATGGGCGACCGCACGGCGTACCCCTGCGGCGGCGCGGCGGTCGGCGGGGGTGCCGGGCTCGCCGTGGCGGCGGGGGCGGTCCCGGCTGGGACGGCGTGCCACTCCACCTCCAGCACCGTGTCGCCGCCGCGCAGCCTGATCCGCCGCAGCGGGCCGGGCAGCTCGGCCACCAGGTGCCGGGCGTGCCGCCGCAGCCCGGCGAGCACGCTGTCCACCTGCGGCCCCACCTCCGCGCCGGACGCCGGCTCCACGCCGGACGCCCGCCCGACGCCGGGCGACGGCTGCGGAGGAGGTGCCGGCACCGGGCCGGCGGCCCGCTCGACGCCGGACGACCGGGCCCCGTCAGGCGTGGGGTGCGGGCCGGGCGTGGGGTGCGCCTGCGGCGTCGGGTAGGTGTCGGGGGCCGTCCGGGTGCCGGGGGCCGGCACCGCGACGACCGCCGCCGGGCCGGATGCCGGCGGCACGGCGGCCCGGATCACGCCGGCGTTCACCGGGCACCCGCCCGGGCGCCGAGGCGGGCGGCGCCGAAGCGCCGGAAGCGCTGCCGCCGGCGGCGGACCAGCGTCGCGGGCGGCACGTCGAGCAGCGGCAGCAGGTGCGCCAGCACCGCCTCGCGCAGCGCCCGGGCGGCGGCCTGCGGGTCGTGGTGGGCGGCCGGTGCCGGCTCGGCGACGAGGTCGTCGACGATCCCGAGCCGGCACAGGTCGGGGGCGGTCAGCCGCAGCGCGCGGGCCGCCTGCGGCGCGGCGCCCCGGTCCGGCCAGAGGATCGCCGCGCAGCCCTCCGGGCTGATCACGGAGTAGACGGCGTGCTGGAGCATGAGCACCCGGTCGGCCACCGCGAGCGCCAGCGCACCACCGCTGCCGCCCTCGCCGGTGATCACGGCGACGACGGGGGTGGGCAGCACGGTCAGGGCGAGGATGTTCTCCGCGATGGCCGCCGCCTGGCCCTGTTCCTCGGCCCGCACGCCGGGATCCGCCCCGGGGGTGTCGACGAGGGTGACCACCGGCAGGCCGAGGCGGGCGGCGAGACGCATCAGCCGCAGCGCCTTGCGGTGCCCCGCCGGGCTGGCCATGCCGAAGTTGCGCCCGACCAGCTCGGCGGTGGTGTGTCCCTTCTGGTGGCCGATCACCATGACGGCCCGGCCGTCGAGCCGCGCCAGCCCGCCCACCACCGCGGGGCAGTCCGCACCGAGCCGGTCGCCGTGCAGCTCGACGAAGCCGTCGAACGCCGTCTCCAGGTAGTCCAGCGTGGTCGGACGGCCCGGGTGCCGGGCCAGCCGTACCGTCTCCCAGGCGTCGCCGCCCGGGCCCGGCGCCGTCGTCGCGGCGGCGCCGCCGGCCGGGCGCGCCACCAGCGGCGACGGCTCCTGCCGGGGTACGCCGGGACGCGCCGCCGGCCGCCGCCCGGCCCGCGCGGCGGCGAGCAGCGCCACCAGCCGGCCCCGCAGGGCGTGCCGGGGCACCACCATGTCGACCTGGCCGTGCCGCAGCAGGAAGTCGGCGGTCTGGAAGCCCTCCGGCAGGTCCCGGCCGGTGACCTGCCGGATCACCCGGGGGCCGGCGAAGCCCATCCGCGCGCCGCTCTCGGCGAGCACCACGTCGGTGTTGGTGGCGAACGAGGCGGCCACGCCCCCGTACGTCGGGTCGGTGAGCACGCTGACGGTGAGCAGGCCGGCCTCCCGCAGCGCGGCGATCGCCTGGCTGACCGTGGCCATCTGCATCAGCGACAGGGCGCCCTCCTGCATCCGCGCCCCACCGGAGGCGGTGACGAGGACCAGCGGGACCCCGTCGGTCAGGGCCCGCTCGGCGGCCAGGGTGATCAGCTCGCCCACGACGCAGCCCAGGCTGCCGCCGAGGAACCGGAAGTCCATCACGGCGAGCACGCACGGCTGCCGCCCGACGGTGGCGGTGCCGCAGACGACCGCCTCGGCCAACCCGGTGCCGGCCCGCGCCGCGGTGAGCCGGTGCGGGTACGGCAGCAGGTCGACGAAGCCGATCGGGTCGACCTCGGCCGGCCGCTCCGGCAGGGCGGTGAACGACCCCGGGTCGACGAGCTGGAGCAGCCGCTCGGGCGCGTCGACCCGGGCGTGCGCCCCGCACTCGGGGCAGACGTCGAGGTTGCGCCGCAGCCGCTTGCGGTAGAGCAGGGTGGCGCAGCCACCGCAGCGGGACCAGAGCTGCCCCTCGCGGGGCGCGGTGGCGGTCACGACGACCGCCCGACGGGCGCGGCGTCGAAGCGGTAGAAACAGCGGGCCATCGCGTCGCGCGGCTCCCGCCACGTCGGCAGGTACGGCGACACGTACGGCTGCAACCGGGCACTGACCCTGGCGAACTCGGGGTGTCCCCGGGCCGCCTCGACCGCTGCCCCGCCCGGCGACTCCGTCTCCAGCAGGTGCACGTACAGGTCACCGAGCCGGTAGAGCGACCGGTGCCGGACCCCGACCAGGCGCGGCAGTTCCGTCGCGTCGGAATCGGCGAAGATCTCGGCGACGCGCGCCTCGGCGCTCGGCACCACCTTCGCGACGATCAGCGAACGGTCCATGGACGGGCCTCCCTCCACGGCATCGGGCGTCGGTGACGACGGCACCGGCCTAGCCGGACGACTGGCGACACGATCCGGCCCCCGGCGTCACGGCGGCGTCACCGGCGACCGCCGGGTGGCGACGCAGCTTCCGTGACGCTGCGTTGACGCCAGCTGTGTATCCGCTGTGCGGCACCGATCATCCGGTGTGGACTATCCGCAGTTAGGAAGGGTTCTCGTGGACGCCGACAGGCAAGCGCCATCCCAGACAAGACATTGACCCAGAGTGACCACTATTGATAATCTTCGTCACGGTCAGCCCGGCGGCCGCGGCGTGCGACGCCGTGCCGCGGCGGAGCGATCCGACAGTGGGGTCATGGGCAGCCGCGCCGGGGACAGCAGACGAGTCGGGACGAGCGTTCCGCAGGGGGTGCCGCCGTGGCCGCTGATCGATCGACGCCGACCACCGTTTGCCGTGCCGACGCCGAGATCTCCCTGCACCTGCTCGGCGGGTTCCGGCTGCTGCACGGCGACGCCCCGGTCGTGGTGCCGCGCGGCCTGCAACGCGTCATCGCCCTGATCGGGCTGCGCCCCGGCGCCACCCGCAGCAACCTGGCCGGCCTGCTCTGGCCGGACGCGCCCGAGGACCGCGCGCTGTCGTCCCTGCGGACCGCGCTGTGGCGGCTGCGCCAGGACCCCTGCTGCCCGCTCACCACCTCCGGCGACACGGTCGCCCTCGGCTCGGCCGTCCGGGTCGACGTCGACGCGCTCGTCGGCACGGCCGCGCGGGTACGCGACGGCGACGACCCCTGCGCCGCCGCCGCGCTCGCCGCCGGCCGCCACGACCTGCTCCCCGGCTGGTACGACGACTGGGTGCTGGCCGACCGGGAGCGGCTGCGCCAGCTGCGCCTGCACATGCTGGAGGATCTGGCCGGCCAGCACCTGTCGGCGGGCCGCCACGGCGCGGCGCTGGAAGCCGCGTTGGAGGCGATGGCCGCCGAACCCCTGCGCGAGACGCCGCACCGGCTGGTGGTCCGCATCCACCTCGCCGAGGGCAACGCCTTCGAGGCCGTGCACGCCTTCTACGTCTACCGCGACCTGCTGCTGCGCGAACTGCGGCTGGAGCCCTCGGCGGCGATGACCGCCCTGCTCGACGACACCCTCGCGCCGATCCGCGAGGCCACCCGTACCGCCCCGGCCGGGCCCCGCCGGCCGCCGGCCAACCGGATCGCGCCCCGCGCGCGCTGAGGCGGCGTCACCGGCGCGGCGGGGCGAGTGACGGACAGGTGACAGTCGCCGGGGCACGGTGGCCGCACAACAGTCCGTGGTCTGCGACATGGTCGCGGAGCGCCACCGGCGAGAGGGGTCCCATGAGCCGTCTACTGATCGTCAGCAGGATCATCCCGGGCGCGGAGGGTCGGGTGGCACAGATCTTCGCCGAGTCCGACGCGACCGAGCTACCCGCCCTCACCGGGGTCCGGCACCGGTCCCTGTACTGCCTGCACGACCTGTGCGTACACCTGATGGAGACCGCCGACGTGGCCCCGGACGCGCTGGCCGAGGCCCGCAACCACCCGCTCTACCGCCAGGTCAACGAGCGGCTCTCCGCGCACACCACGCCGTACCTGCCGACCTGGCGCTCGCCGCGCGACGCGATCGCGGGCTGCTTCTACCGGTGGGACGCCGCGGACGCGGCGGCGCACCCGGCCGGCTGAACGGGGGCGCTCGCCATGTCGTCCAGACCACCCCACGTCCTGATCATCGGGGCCGGCACGGGCGGGCTGTGCCTGGCGCACGGCCTGCGCCGTGCCGGCATCAGCGTGGCCGTCTACGAGCGGTACCGCACCCGCGGCGAAGGGCTGCTCGGCTACCGGGTCGGCATCGGGCCGACCGGCAGCCGCGCGCTGCGCGAGTGCCTGTCGCCCGCCCTGTTCGACGTCTACCTCGCCACCTGCGCCCGCTCCCCCCGCTACTTCAACGTCATCACCCAGGGCATGCGGCGCACGGCCTCGTTCACGCTCCGGCCGGACACCGACCCGGTGAACACCGAACGGTCCGTCGCCCGGATGACCCTGCGCCAGGTCCTGCTCACGGGCATGGAGGACGTCGTCCACTTCGACAAGGCCTTCACCCGGTACGACCAACGCGACGACGGGACCGTGACCGCGCACTTCGCCGACGGCAGCACCGCCACCGGCGACCTGCTGGTCGCCGCGGACGGCACACACTCGGCGGTACGCCGCCAGTACCTGCCGCACGCGGTCACCCGCGACGCCGGCACCATCAACATCGCCACCCGCATCCCCCTGACCCCGCACACCAGGGGGCTGCTGCCCGAGCGGATCGAACAGGGCATCTCGCTGATCTTCGGCACCGGCGGGATGATGGGCGTGCTGCACGTGATGGAGTTCAAGTGGGACCGCGACGGCGCGCTCAAGCCCGGCGTCGATCCCGCCGACGCCGAGCTGCTGCGCGGCTGGCCGGGGCTGCGCCACGACAACACCCGCGACAACATCAACCTGGTCGTCTGGAGCACGGCCCGCCGCTTCCCGACCGACGTGATGCAGCTGCGCGGCGAGGACCTGGTCCTGCTCGCCCTGCGACTCACCCGGAACTGGCACCCCCACCTGCGCGAACTGCTCGCCCGCAGCGACCCGGGCAGCGCCCTGCCCATCAGGGTGGCCACCAGCGAGCCGGTGCCGCCCTGGAAGAGCAGCACCGTCACCCTGCTCGGCGACGCCATCCACACGATGACGCCGGGACGCGGGGTGGGCGCCAACACGGCCCTGCGCGACGCCGCCCTGCTCTGCCGCCAGCTGCGGCTGGCGGCCACCGGAGACAAGACGCTGCTCCAGGCGGTGGCCGACTACGAGGCCGCGATGGTGCCGTACGGGTTCGCCCGGGTCGCCGACTCGCTCAACCGCAGCGGCACCAGCGGGGACGACCGGATGTACAAGCCGGTCGTCGGCCGGCTCGCGCTGCTCGGCGCGCGGGGCTACTTCGGCGTCACCAGCCGGGTGCCCCGGCTGGCGCGGCGGTTCGTCGACGACTTCTACAGCTACCGGGGCGAGGAGGACTGACCGTCCGACCGGGACCCCGGCGCCGCCAGTGGGCGCCGGGGTCCCCGCCTGCCTGCCCACCACCCACCGACCGCGACCGCGGACGCGGACGCGGACGCGGCGACCCTCCGTCGCCCCGGCGGACACCGCCCGTCGCGACCCGTCCCGCCGCCACGGTGGGCACCCGGTCCTGCCTGTCGGCGTCGTCGGGCGTGTGCGAAGCTGCGGCGAGTTTTTCTCGCGGGTTTCCGGACGTGAACGATAGGGAGGTTTGCCGTGGCGTGGTCTTTCGGGCACTGGCTGATACTGATCGTGGCTCTGTTGGTGGGTCTGGCGGGCGGCTGGTTCGGGCGCGGCCGGCGGGACGCGGCGGTCGCCACCCACGGCTCGCCCATGGTGGACGGTGACCCGGTCGCCGGCATGACCGCCGTGGTGGTCGACCCGCCGCCCGTCGCCACCCTGGACGAAGCACGCCCCGAGGTGACCGTGGACCCCGCGCCGGAGGCGGTCGCCGACCGCGTCCCCGCCGCGCCCGGGGTCGACGCCCCGACCGACGCCGACCCGGGCAGCACCGACACCCCGAAGGCCACGGTCGTCGCGGCCGACGCGTCCCGGGCCGATGACGTCGACCCGGCCGACATGGCGCTGACCGGCGACCCGGTGCCGGCGCCCGACGCCGACCCCGTGCCCTCCGCCACCACCACCGACGTACGGCCGGAGCACGAGGTCGTGCTGCCGGTGGCCGCCGAGGTGACCGGCCCCGTCGACCGTCGCCCGGCGGAGGAGCCCGCCCCGAGCGCCGACGCGGAGCCCTTCCCGGCCGCCGCGACGGAAGCCCTTCCCGCCGCCACCTCGGCGCCGACGAGCGTGACCCCGGCCGAGCCGGAGACCGCGCCCGTCCCCACCGCCGCCGAACCGGCCGAACCCGTTGCCGAGCCGGCCGAACCCGTTGCCGAGCCGGCCGAACCCGTTGCCGAGCCGGCCGAGCCCGTTGCCGAGCCCGTTGCCGAGCCCGTTGTCGAGCCCGTTGCCGAGCCCGTTGCCGAGCCCGTTGCCGTGGCCGCCTCCGCCGAGCCGGAGCCGGCCGACGCGCCGGCCGAGCCGGTGGTCGTTCCGGCCGAGCCGGTGGTCGTGCCCTCGCCGCGCGGCGAGGTGGACGCCCCGGTCGCGACCGACTCCGACGCCGCCGACGACTTCCGCCGGATCCAGGGCGTGGGCCCGAAGATGGCCGCGGCGTTGCAGGCGGCCGGCATCCGGACGTACCGGCAGCTGGCGGAGCTCGACGAGGCCGCCCTGCGGGAGACGATCCGGGCGGCCGGGCTGCGGGCCGCGCCGAGCCTGGCGACCTGGCCGCAGCAGGCGAAGGTGCTCGCCGGCGCCCCGCAGGAGGCGGCCACCGCCCTGCCGACCCCGGTGGGCGGCGCGGACGCCTGACCGGTGCCGCCCCGGCTGCCGCGTTCCGCGTCGGCGCCGGACGGCGGTACCCGGATGGATCGGGTACCGCCGCACGACCGATCCGCCGTCGTCGACATCGCGGCGCCCGAGCCCCGGGGCGCCGCGATGTCGGCGTTTCAGGCCGAAACGCGAGGGGATGACGGCGCATCGGCCCCCGCCGGCCCCGCACGCACGCCACCACCGCCCCCGCAGCCCGTCCGCCCACCTGTCGGCCGTCCGCCGCGCCGGTTCCTCGGCGGCGGGACCGTTAGCCGTTCATCGCGATTGGGTACAACGCCCAGCACCTCGATCCACCACACCTTTGCGGAGGCAGCGATGCGCGGCACGTCGATATTCGGAGTCCTGGTCGTCATCTGGCTGATCATCGGCGCGGTCGCCGCCGGGCAGCGCGGCTACTACAGCGGCGACGACACGAACTGCGCCGAGGCCGGCACGATCCTGGTGACCATCGTGGCCGGGCCGCTGAACTACATCGGGGCCAACCCGAAGGTCGACTGCGAACTGCCCCAGCCGTCCAAGTAGGACGTAATCCTCCGGCCCGCGCCCACTCGGGGCGCGGGCCGAGCCGTGTCCGGGGTACGCCACGCCGGCTCCCCCACTCCGCCCCTCGTGCCGACGCCGGCCACGTCGCGTAAGGCGTCCTAGGAGGCTGGGTCATCGGGGGTGGCGTCCCGCCCGGTCCGACGTTTGTCGACCCCCGCCAGGGGAACCGGCGTTGCGCCAGCAGCGCCGCACGGGACGGGAGCACCGGCATGAGGATCGGCTACAAGCTCGCCTCGGAGGGGTACGGACCGCAGGAGCTCATCCGCCAGGCCGTCCGGGCCGAGGAGGCTGGTTTCGACTTCGTCGAGATGAGCGACCACTTCCACCCGTGGCTCGACACGCAGGGGCACTCGTCGTTCACCTGGAGCGTGCTCGGGGCGGTCGCGGCGAAGACCGAACGGATCGGCCTCGCCACCGGGGTGACCTGCCCGACCGTCCGGTACCCGGCGATCATCGCGCAGGCCGCGGCGACCCTGGCGCTGATCTCCGACGGCCGGTTCACCCTCGGCGTCGGGGCCGGGGAACGGCTCAACGAGCACGTCGTGGGGCAGGGCTTTCCCAGCGTACGGGGCCGACACGAGCGGCTCCGCGAGGCGCTGGAGATCATCCGGCTGCTCTGGCAGGGCGGCTACCACTCGTTCGAGGGCAAGCACCTGCACCTGGAGGACGCCCGGATCTTCGACCTGCCGGAGACCCCACCGGTGATCGCGGTCGCCGCGAGCGGCCGGTCCTCGGCCACGATGGCGGCGGAACTCGGCGACGGTCTGTTCGTCACCGAGCCGAAGGCGTCGATCGTCGAGCACTACCGGCAGGCCGGTGGCGACGGTCCCCGCTACGCCGAGGTGCCGATGGCCTGGGCCACCGACGACCAGCAGGCCGTGCGGGCGGTGCTGGAGACCAGCCGGTGGATGGTGACCGGCTGGAAGGTGATGAGCGAACTGCCGAACCCGGTCAACTTCGACGCCGCCAGCGCGTACGTCGAGGAGCGGCACGTCCGGGAACTGTTCTCCGTCGGGCCGGACCCGGAGGCGCACGTGGCGGCCGTCCGCCCGTACGTCGAGGCCGGCTACGACCACGTCGTGCTGCAGAACGCCGGCCCCGACCCGGACGGCTTCCTCGACTTCTTCGCCGGTGACCTCGCCGCCCGGCTGCACGCCCTCGGCTGAGCCGTCCGCCACGCGGGGCGCGTCCGGCACCCTCCGCCGCGATCGCGATGATCGCCGGCGATGCCGGACGCGCCCCGGGCGGGGCGGGCCGTCCCGGCCGGGACGGCCCGCGACGGGTCACCGGAAGCAGTTCGCGACCGGCACCCGGCTGCCCTCGCAGTTGGTCGGCTCGTTGTCGATGATGTCGGTCTCGTCGTCGACCTTGACCTGCGCCTTGTCGACGAGGAGGCCGCCCGGCTTCACGGTGGCGACGTTGCCGGCCACCCTGCTGGAGTACAGGGAGAGCCGGCCCTGCGACGCGAAGACGCCGCCGCCCGTGGACTTCGCACCGACGGCGTGGTTGCGGTGGATCTCGCTCTGCCGCAGCAGGACGTTCGACTTCTGGGCGTGGATGCCGCCGCCGGAGCCGCGCGCCGTGTTGCCCGACACGACGCTGTCGTCGAGCGGGAGCAGGCCCTGGACGGTGGAGATGCCGCCGCCGTTGCCCGTGGCGGTGTTGTCGCGTACCTCCAGGCCGCGCAGGAAGATCAGCGCGTCCGAGTTGGCGATGCCGCCGCCGGTCTGGGCGGTGTTGCCCACCACCTTCGTGTCGGCGACCCGGGTACGGGCCGAGAAGCTGGCGACGCCGCCGCCCTGCGCCGCGTTGTTGCGCGCGAAGGTGCTCGAGTGCACCTCTGCCGCGCCCCGGTAGTTGGCGAAGCCACCGCCGTACGCGACGGCGCTGTTGCCCCGGAACTGCGAGTTCTCCAGGCTCAGCACGCCACCGTTGAGCAGGCCCCCGCCCTTGCCCGCGGTGCCGGCGGCGTGGTTGTCGACGAACGTGCTCCCGGTGACCACCAGGTGCCCGTCGTTGAAGATCCCGCCGCCGCCCCCCTCCGCCGAGAGGGAGGTGCTGTCGACGATCGTGGTGCCCTCGACCACGGCGGACGCGCCGTGCACGATGTGGATGCTGCCACCCTCGGCGGCGGAGAAACCGTTGCGGAGTACGACATCGGAGAGCGTCAGTTCCCCGCCGTCGCGGACGGTGAAGAACCGGAACGCCTCGGCGTGCCCGTTACGGACGATGGTGGCCCCCTCGCCCCGGACGGAGATCGGGTGGTAGATGACGGGCAGCCCGGCCCGGTCGTGCTGCGGGTTGCGTGGGGGCGCTTCGGCGTCGCCGGGGTTCTCGGCGCTGTCGGCGGTCTCCCGGGCGTCGCGGATCCCGCCGTCGTACTCGTCGGGCTGCTGGAAGGCGTGGGTCAGCTCGTACGTGCACTTCGGCGCCAGCCGCAGGTCGGCGCCGCCCTCGGCGTTGGCCCGGACCAGCGCCGAGATCAGCTTCGCCGGGTCGCACGGCACCGCGACCTCCGTGCGGTGCCCCTGGCCCGGCCGTCCGGGGCGGTCGTGCGCCTGTCCGCCGCGCCGCTCCTCGCGCGCCTGGTCACGGTCCTCGACGGCGTCGCCGCGCGGCCAACCGGAGTGGTCGCCGGCCCACCGCGACGGCGAGGCGGTCGGCATGTCCCGGTCGGCGGCGAAGGCGGCGCCGTCCGTGAGCCCGGCCGCCCCCGCCACCAGGCTGCCCGCCACGAGGCCGCCGGCTAAGAACCACCTCGACCGCCGCCTGAGTGGTGCCCCTTGATACGTCGTCATCAGGCTTCCCTGCCTCTCGTGCATGCGTGACACGGGCCGCGTCGAACGGGACGCGGGGCGGCTGACGTCGCGACAGCCACCGGAGGTCACGATACGGACGACAATCGGGCAAGTCCGTCAAACATGAATAAGCGAACTATTCACCTCGACGGGAGCGAGGGAGCACCGCGCGGTCAGCCGCCGACGTGGATGCCGGGCCGACGGGCGGGGTCCGGCTCGGACTTGCGGATGATCTCCCGCACGACGGGCGGGGTGTCGCCGCGGCCGAGGATCAGGTAGCGCAGCAGGTGCGCGAGCGGGTTCCCCTCCGACCACTCGAAGTGGGCGTGCGGGCGTACGCCGGTGGCGTCGCGCAGCGCCAGCAGGATCGCCGCGATGGCGTTGGGGACGGCCGGACTACCGGCGCGTAGCACCCGGAAGCCACCCACCTCCACGCCGCGCACCCGCAGCACCTGGCTGAAGTCCGACGGGTCGACCACGTCGATCTCCAGGAAGAGGATGTCGCCTTCGCCGGGCACGGGATTCATCGACCGCTGCGCCCGTTCCTTGACCGTGTACTCCTTGACGGCGCCGCCGGCCCGCTTGTGCGCGATGAGATGCAGCCGGCCGTCGTGCGCCACCGACTCGGCGATGAACCGGCGGGCCGGCTCGTCGAACTCGATCCGGTCCGTGCGCAGCTCGGTGGTCCGGGTCACCCGTGAGACCAGCGAGACGACCACGATGCCGAGGACGAACAGCGCGGAGATGGCGATGCCGTCCGGCTTCGCGACGACGTTCTCGGCGAGGGCGTACAGCAGGACCAGGGTGAGCACGGCGAAGCCGCCGGCCGCGACGCGTTCCCGGCGGCGCGCCGCGGAGATCGTGACCGCCACGGCGGCGGAGACCATCATCGCGAGGATGCCGGTCGCGTACGCCCCGGCCTGGTCGTTGACGTCGGCCCGGAAGATCAGGGTGATCGCGACGCTGACCATGGTGTAGACGATCACGACCGGCCGCACGGCCCGGGCCCACTCCGGCGCCATCCCGTAGGTGGGCAGGTAGCGGGGCACGATGTTGATCAGACCGGCCATCGCGGAGGCGCCGGCGAACCAGAGGATCAGCGCGCTGCTGACGTCGTAGACGGTGCCGAAGGTCTCGCCGAGGCGCTCGTGGGCGAGGTACGCCAGCGCCCGGCCGTTCGCGGCCCCGCCCGGCCCGAACTCCCAGGCGGGGATCAGCACGGTGGTCACGAGGGTGGTCGAGACCAGGTACACCGACATGACCAGCGCGGCGGTGGTGAGCAGCCGGCGGGTGTTGCGGATCCGCGCCGCCAGCCGCGCCTCGCGGTCCGCGCCCCCGCCCGCCACCAGCGGCATCATGCTCACCCCCGTCTCGAAGCCGGAGAGCCCCAGCACCAGAAGCGGGAACGCCAGCACGGCGGTCACCGCCACCTCCCCGGGGCCGCCACCGGCCGTCAGCGCCGCGGTCCAGTCCGACAGCGGCCGCGGGTCCGCCGCGATCGCAGCCAGCCCGTCCGCCACGATCAGCGCGTTCAGGGCCAGGAAGACCGCGACCAGCGGGACGGCCACCGCGACCGCCTCCCGGAAGCCGAGCAGGAACACCCCGCCGAGGACGAGCAGCAGTACGACGGTGACGCCGACGGCCACGCCGGTGCCGCCGACGCTCTCGGGCATGTGCGGGTTCTCCAGCAGGTGCACGGTGGCGTCGGCCGAGGAGAGGGTGATCGTGATGATCCAGGAGGTGGCCACGAAGCCGAGCAGGACCAGCACGAAGATCTTGCCGCGCCAGAACGGCAGCAGCCGCTCCAGCATCGCCACCGAGCCCTGCCCGTGCGGGCTCTCCCTGGCCACCCTGCGGTACATGGGCAGCATGCCGAACAGCGTCAGCGCGACGATGAGCAGGGTGGCCAGCGGGGAGAGCGCCCCGGCGGCCACCGCCGCGATCCCGGGCAGGTACGACAGGGTGGAGAAGTAGTCCACCCCGGTGAGGCACATGACCTGCCACCACGGCCGCGAGCGGGCCTGCCCCTCCGCCGCCTCGGGGCCGACCGGCTGCACCTGGTGCGCGAACAGCCATCGGCGCAGTGGGCTCAGCGGCGCGGCGGGCCGGGCGGGGCTGGCCTGCGCCTCGGGGACGGCGACCGGGCGCCCGGCGCGGTCGCCGGGACGGGTGGGGTCCCGGGCGGCGCGCAGGTCCCGTGGCGGGCCGGCAGGCGGCGGCCGGCGACCACGCGTGCGCCGCGACCTCGGCCCGTGCTCGTCACGCATGCCCCTCCCCACCCTCGGCCGTCCTGACCCGACCGTAGGGGGTCGCCGGCCGACCGCCCGCCCGAACGGTGAAGCCGGGACGGCTCAGTCGCCGTCGCGGGCGGCCAGCACCCGGGCCAGGCCGTCGGGATCGGCCACGGTGACCGTCGCCCCGGGGTGCCGCAGCCACCCGCCGGGCAGCAGGGCGGGCACCGGCTCGGCGAAGCGCAGGCAGAGCCCGGCGGCGGTGCTGCTGGCGAAGGTGACGCCGGCGTCGGCCAGCGAGACGCGCGCGCCGATCCCCCGCCACCAGCGGTACGGCCCGGTGGGCGTGACGTCGACGACGTTGCCCCGGGCGGTGCGCAGCTGCCACGGGCCGAACCGGACCATCAGCTCGGCCCGGTCGACGCCGACCCAGGCGGTCGCCGGCCGGACGCCCACCAGCGCGAGCGCCGGCCGGAAGACCGGGTCGAAGCGGAACGCGAACCGGTGCGCCTCGCCCGTCATCGCGCGCCGCCCCGGGCGGTGGGCCGGGCGTCGCCCGGTCGGGCGGGACGGGACGGGGCGACGGGCCGGGGACGGGGTCGGGCGGCGGGCCGACGGGCCGGGTGACTCATGGCGCGGGCGTACCCCGTGCGGGCCGGCCGACACCCCCCGGGCCGGCCGACCCGCGAACCCCTCGTCCCGTCCCGGGCCGCGCGGACCCCCCGGGCCGCGCGGACCGTTCCCCGACCCGGGCCCGCCGCCCCCCGACGAACGAGCCCTGGTCCGGCGGGGACGCGTCCCCGCGCTCCGCCGGGTGCCGGGTGCGGAGCGCGGGGACCCCCCGTCACGGCTACTGCAGGAACGCCCCGAGGGGCGAGAGCAGCAACCGACCGAGCGCCGCGGCGGTGTCGTCCAGCCGCGCGCGCTCGCACTCGTGGGCGGCCGGGTCGTGCCGGCACCGCCAGATCTTCTGCGCGTTGCGCCAGGCGACGTCGCGGGTGTACTCGACCAGTTCCCCCTGGTACCAGTCGTCGATGTCGCCGTTGAGCATGTCGATGAGCAGCTGCCACCGCTCCAGGTAGCCGCGCCGCAGACCGGGGATCTTGTCCGCGAAGATCTTGTTGATCTCCAGGTAGTCGCGGTGCTGGTCGGTGCCGTCCACCGGCTCCGACTCCAGGCTGTCGAACGTGGTCACCAACGCGAACGGCAGGTCGAAGTTGATGTGCGCGTTCACCCCGGCGGCCGCCGACGGCAGCGGGCGGGCGTCCGGCCCGCGCATCCGCTGGAACAGGCAGGCCCAGGCCTTCGGCGTACCCGGGCTGGAGTCGGTCCACAGCCGCATCGCGTCGAAGTAGCGGGCCGCGAACTCCACGTCCAGCCGGGACAGGAACACCGGGTCGGAGAACCGGTCGTCGTAGAGCCCGTTCAGCACGCTCTCGGTGATCGTCAGGTACAGCCGGTTGAAGTCGGCCAGCGGGCAGCTCGCCTCCAGCGGAGGCAGCCGGACCAGCATGTCCTGGAGCTTGGTGAGGTGGTCGACCACCGCCGGCACGTCGGCCGGATGGTCGGCGAGCAGATCGACGATGTCCCGATGCACGGGCCCCCACACCGGTTCCGTCATCTCTCCTCCACAGTGGTTCCCCCGGCACCCCCGTGCCGTCGGTGACGCAGCACAGCCTGCCAGCCGGCGACGGCCGGCCGGATCAGTAGAACGACGTATCCGCGCCGCGCGTCAGGCGGGCCGGTTGCGTAGGAAGATCGCGCTGGCCTGCACCCGGGTGCGGACCTGGAGCTTGTCGAAGATGTGCGAGACGTGCACGCCGATGGTGCGCTCGCTGATGAACAGCCGCTGGCCGATCTCCCGGTTGGTGAGCCCCTCGGCGACGGCGGCGAGGACCTCCCGCTCCCGGGCGGTCAGCGCCGCCAGCTCGTCGCCGTCCGCCCCGGCGGCCGGAGCGCCGGTGGCCGGACGATCCTCCAGCGACACCCGGGCGCGGCCGGCGAGGGTACGGATCTCCGAGGTCAGCGGCACCGCGCCGAGCCCCTGTGCCACCTCGTACGCCTGGCGCAGCAGCTTGGCCGCCGTGGCGCTGCGGCTGCGCCGGGCCAGCAGCGCCTCGGCCTGCCGCAGCCGCGAGTAGGCCGCCGGGTAGGGGTGGTGGCGGCGGTCCCACTGCGCCACCGAGCGGGCCCACAGCTCCGGGTCGCTGCTGTCGAGGCGGCTCACCTCGGCGGCACACAGCGCCAGGAAGCCGTCCACCACGTCGCGCACCGGGCGGGCGGCATCCTCGCTCTTGCGGGCGACCCGGTCGGCCACCTCCCGCAGCCGCCGCACCGCCGTCGGGTCGACGGCCACCGTGCGGCCGGCGTGCGCCTCGGCCTCGGCCCGCAGCCCGTGCCACACCAGCGCCGCGAGGATGCCCACGTCGTCGGAGCGGCTCTCGGTCAGGCCGCGCTGCACCGCCTGCCGGGCCAGGTCGTGCCGGCCCTGCCACATGGCCAGCCCCGCCCGCAGGGTGAGCAGCGGGATCACGTGCCGCGCCCCGCCGCCGGCGAGCATCGTGGCCACCGCGTCCAGGTCGCGGTCCGCGGCCTCGACGTCGCCGTAGCCCACCGACAGCCGGCAGCGCGCCAGCAGCAGCTCCACCGCGTCCGCGCCGGAGGGGCGGTGCCGCAACGCCGCCGCGACGACCTTCTCCGCCTCGGCCCACTGCCCGACGCGGAACAGCCCGTTGGTGGCGATGGCCAGCAGCCGCGTCTCGTACGTGCGGCCCAGGCCGAGCTCGGCCATCCGCTCGGCGCCCCGGCGGGCCACCACGACGCCCTCCTCCAGCACGTTCAGCGGGCCGGTCAGCAGCTCGGCCAGGTGCAGGTACGCGCACGCCACGTCCTCCGGGCGGCCGGAGCGCTCCGCGGTCTCCAACGCGCGGCGCATCACCGCCAGCCCCGCGTCCGGGTCCTCCAGGTACGCCTCCGAGAAACCGAGCGCGGCGCTGGCCAGCACCACCTCCGACGTGGAGCCCGGCACCTCGGCGGCCAGCTCCAGCGCCTCCCGGGCCCGCCGGCCCGCGTCGGCGTACCGGCCGAGGTGCAGCAGCAGCTCGGCCAGGTGCGCGGCGGCCGTGGCCCGCTCCCGGGGCGTGCAGTCGGCGGCCTCCAGGGCCAGCCGGTACTCCGCCTCGGCCGGCGCCGAGCGGCCGGCGGCCGCCAGATAGCGGGCCCGGCGGATGCGCAGCGCGCAGGCCGACGGGTCGGTGTCGGCGGCGGCCAGCTCCTCGATCAGCGTCAGCGCCCGGGCGTGCTCGCCGCAGTGGTGGGCGGCCTCGGCGGCGTGCCTGAGCAGCGTGACCCGGTCCACGTCCGGCGGTGCGACGCCCGGCGCGGCGGCCAGCTGCAACGCGACCGACCAGTGCCGGTGCGCCTCGGCCCAGCCGTGCAGCCGCTCGGCCTCCCGGGCCGCGGCCATCGCCGCCGGCAACGCCCGCGCCGGCTCGCCGGCCCGCCGCCAGTGGTGCGCCAGGCGCGCCTGGTGCAGCTCCGCCGGGGCCGCCGTGAGCGCCTCGGCGTAGCGGCGGTGCAGGGCGGCCCGCTCGGCCGGCAGCAGCTCGTGCTCCAGCACCTCGGCGACCAGCCGGTGCCGCAGCCGGTAGCCGTCGTCCGCGCTCACCAGCAGCCGGTGGGCGACCGCCGCCCGGGCCGCCTCGATCAGCTCGTCCTCGGGCAGCCGCACCACCCGGGCCAGCAGCCAGTGCGCCACCGGCTCGACGCCGGCCGCCACCGCGTGCACCACGGCGTGCGCGTGCTGCGGCAGCGCGTCCACCCGGGCCAGGAAGATCTCGCGCAGCGTGTCGGAGAGCCCGTCGCGGCCGTCGCGCAGGTCGCGGGCCAACTCCTCCACCACGAACGGGTTGCCGCCGCTGCGCCGCCACACCAGCTCCGCCGCCTCCGGGGTCAGCGCCCGGCCGACCACGGCGGCGGCGAGCCGGTCGGTGCCGGCCCGGTCCAGCGGGGCCAGGTCGAGCACCCGCACCGTACGCAGCCGGCGCAGCTCGGTGAGCACCCGGCGCAGCGGGTGCGCGCCCTGCAACGACTCCGCCCGCACCGCCGCGAGCACCGACAACTGGAGGTCGCCCAACCCGGCCAACAGGTAGAGCAGCAGCTGGCGGGTGCTGCGGTCGACCCACTGGAGATCGTCCAGGACGAGCACCAGCGGGCGCCCCTCGGCGATCAGGTGCAGCCCCCGCGAGACCCGCTCCAGCAGCGCCCCGGCGCCGTCCGGGCCGGCGGTCTCCCCGGCGAACACGCCCAGGAGGTCACGGACCGCCGAGGACGTCCGGGCCTGGGAGCCGGTCAGTTCGGCGTCGAGGCGGCGCAGCGCCTGGAGTAGCGGGTGCAGGGGCGACGCGTCGCCGATGTCCAGACAGGAGCCGGTGAGCACCAGGGCCCCGGCGTCGCGCAGCCTGGTGCCCACCTCGCGCAGCAGCCGGGTCTTGCCGACGCCGCTCTCGCCGGTGAGGAAGACGGCGGCAGTGTTCCCCTGCGTGACGTCGTCGAGCAGCACGGATCGTACCGTCGTCACCAGGTCGGCCCGGCCGACGAGTGGTGCGGTGTCCACGTCGCTGGCCATGGCACGCAGCCTAGTCAAGTGCCCCCGCACCGTTCTACGGGTCTTTCGTGCCTGTGGTACTCCTCGCGTCGACATCGCGACCGACGGTTGCGCAGGGTGGACATACGTCGTTCGGCAGATCCCCCGTCGGCCCATCGGTGACAGTGTCCGAGGCGTCGTCAGCACCGTGGGGAAGGCGGGTGCGATGCCCATGGTCACCATCGTCGCCGGTTCGCAGCGGTCCATTTCGGCAGGCTGGCCGGTACCGGAGGAGAAACGCCTCGTCACCGTGCTGTTCGTCGACATCGTCGGGTCGACCGCGCTCGTCGAGCGGCTCGATCCCGAGGACGTGCGGATCCTGCAACGGGCGTACTTCGACACCGTGGGCGGGGTGCTGCGCCGGTGGCACGGGGTGGTCGAGAAGTACGTCGGCGACGCGGTGATGGCCCTGTTCGGTGCCCGCCGGTCCGACGGGTTCGACGCGTACCGGGCGGTGCGGGCGGCCCTGGAGATCCAGGGGGCCCTCGACCGGCGACCGCCGCCCGGCGCGCCGCGCCTCCGGGTCCGGGCCGGCGTGGCCACCGGTGAGGCGCTGGTGGACCTCGCCGCGGCGCGCGACGGCGGGCACGGCGTGGCCAGCGGCGCGGTGATCACCACCGCCGCGCGGTTGCAGGAGTACGCCCCGCCGGGCGGGGTGGCGCTCTGCGATGCCACCCACCGCGCCACCGTGGGGCTGGTCGACCAGCGTCGCGTACCGCCGGTGGCCCTGGCCGGCAAGGCGCTGCCGGTCGACGTGTGGCACGCCACCGGCACGACCCGACCGGCCCCGACCCGGCACGAGGGGCCGCTGGTCGGGCGGCGACGGGAACTGGCCGCCGCCCGGGACCTGATCGTCCGGGCCGTGCGGGGCCGCGATCCGCGCTGGCTGTCGCTGGTCGGTCCCGCCGGCAGCGGGCGCAGCCGGCTGCTGCACGAGCTGACCCGGGCGGTACGGACCGTGGACGGGGTGCCGGTGCGCTGGTGCGTCGCGCACTGCCCGCCGTACCCGCAGCCCCTGGCGCCCGTCGCGGACCTGGTGCGCGGGCTCGCCGGCCTCCGCGCCGGTGAGCCGCCCGCGACGGTACGGCGACGGCTCAGCGCCGCCCTCACGGACCTGGTGCCGCCCGCCGGCCTGTCCGAGGCGGTGTACGCGCTGGAGGCGCTGCTGGGCACGCCGGACGGCTCCGGCGACGCGGCGCGGGGGGCCGAGGTGGCGCGGGAGGCGCTGCTGGGGCTCGCCGCCCGGCAGCCGGTGATGGTGGCGGTGGACGACCTCGACCGGGCCACCGCGACGGTGCACCGTTTCCTGCACCGGCTCTTCGCGGCGGCCACCGCGCGGTCGCTGCCGCTGGTGGTGGTGACCCTGCACCGTCCCGGGTGGACGGGCGCACTGTCCGGCCCGCGGGACCGTCGGCACCGGTTGGCGGTGCCGCCGCTGCGCCCGGTGGAGACCGGACGGCTGCTGCGGCACCTGCTCGGCCGGACGGACCGGCCGACGGCGGCGATCGCCCGGCTGCTGCCGCTGGTCGGCGGCAACCCGGGGCGGGCCGTCGCCTATGCGGCGTCGCCGGACGCGGCGCACTCCGTGCCCGAGGCGGTGCGCCGGGAGGTCGACGCCCGGCTGGATTGCCTGGACGGGGCGCGGCGGGCCGTGCTGATGGCCGTCGCGACCGTCGGTGCGGGGATCACCGCCGCGACGGTGTCGCGCCTGCTCGACTGGGCCCCCGGGCGGGCCGCCCCGGTGCTGCGCGACCTGGCCGCGACGGGTCTGCTGGTCACCCGGCCCGACGGCCGGTACGCCGTCGCCGACCCGGTGGTCCGCGAGGTCGCGTACGCCCGACTGCCGAGGGCGGCGCGGGCCGCGTTCGCCCGCCGGGCCGGGCGGCCGGCGGAGTCGGCCGCCCCTTCGGTGCCCGTGGTCGGGCACGCCCCCACCGCTGACGTGCGGCCGGCGCGCGTCGACGCCGACCGCCCGGCGGCCCGGAACGCTCGCGGGTCGCACCCGGCACCATTGCGGCGGCCCGCCGCCGCGCCCCGTTCCGCCGCCGCGCCCCGGCCCGCCCGCGCGGTCAGGGTCGCCGACGTGCGCCGGGTCGCGGCGCTGCCGGGGGCGCGATCCGCGCCCAATCCGCAGGTCGCCGTCCCCGCGGAACCTGTCGGGGGCGGTGGGATGGTGAAGCTGCGCGGCTGGGTCGCGGCCCGCGATCGCCGTCCCCCGGCCGGCCCCGCTCCGTCGACCGCGCGCGACCGCGCGGCCGGCCCCGCTGCGACGGCAGCCCTCGGGGCGCGGGGTTCGGCGCGGCGGCATGGGCGCGGGCAGCGGCCGAGGTGGGCCCTGCCGCGCGGCACGCCGGTCGCGGCGTGAGCTGGCGGTGTGCCGGACACGGCGGGAAGGTGGGGCGGCCGAGGGATCTCCCCCACGATCCAAGCTAACGGTGATTCGATCCGGGCGGTATCGGGCGGCCGACCGAGTGCGCGCCCCGGGGCCGGCTGGCTAGGTTCGCCCGATGCCTGTCGAAGAGACCACCGCCACCGCCGCCGGCACCTGGACGCTCGGCGACCGCACCGTGCACCGGATGGGGTTCGGCTCCATGCGGCTCACCGTCGACCCGGACCGGGCGCGTGCCGTCCGCGTCCTGCGCCGGGCCGTCGAGCTGGGCGTCAACCACATCGACACCGCCGCCTTCTACGTCTCGCCGGGTGGACCGCTCGGCGTCGGCACCGGCCCGCCCCGGTACGCGACCGACCTGATCCGCGAGGCCCTAGCGCCGTACCCGGACGACCTGGTCGTCACCACCAAGGTCGGGCCGTCCTTCGACGAGGCGACCCGGCACCGGGAACTGGGCCCGGCGGAGCTGCGCCGGGAGGTGGAGGAGAACCTGCGCCGGCTCGGCCGGGACCACCTGGACGTGGTGAACCTGCGGATCGTCCGGCGACCCGGGCGCGACTCAATGGCGGAGCGGTTCGCCGCCCTGGCCGAGCTGCGCGACGCCGGGCTGATCCGGCATCTCGGCCTGTCGAACGTGCGGGTGGATCACCTGGACGAGGTGCGGGACATCGCGCCGGTGGTCTGCGTGCAGAACGCGTACGCCCTCGACGTGAACCGGTGGGCCGACGAGCTGCTGCGGGTCTGCGGCGAGCGGGGGATCGCCTTCGTGCCGTTCTTCGCGATCGCGGGCGCCGGGCGGGAGGCGGGCGCGGGCGGCGACCACGACGAGGCCGTACGGGCGGTGGCGCGGGCGCACGGCGCCACCCCGCACCAGATCCGCCTGGCCTGGACGCTGCACCAGGGGCCGCACGTGCTGGCCATCCCCGGGACCGGCGACCCGGCGCACCTGGCGCAGAACGTGGCGGCCGGGGCGATCCGGCTCACCCCCGAGGACCTGGCCCGCCTCGGCTGACCGCGGGCGCCCCGCCCGCACGGCGTGGTGACCGGTCAGCGACCGTGGAGGAAGGCGAGCGCCCGTTCCCACGTCTGGGTGGTGGCGGCCGAGTCGTGTTCGGGCAGGTCGGGGTCGGTGTAGAGGTGCCCGACCCCGGGATAGCGGTGGACGCTCAGGTCCGCGCCCGCCCCGGACATCGCCCGCTGCCACCGGCTCAGCTCGGGCTCCGGGGGGTATTCGTCCGGGTCGGCCATGTGCAGCTGCACCGGCAGGCCCGGGCGGACCGCCTCCGGTGCGCCTCCGGCGCTGTGCAACAGCAGCAACGCGGCGGCTTCGCGCCGCTCGCTGAGCAACGCGCCGGCCACCGCGGCACCCATGGAGAACCCGGCCAGCACCGCGTCGGGTGGCGCCTCGAGCAGCGCGGCCCGGGCCCGCCCCATCACCGCCGGCTCGCCGATCCGCTCGAGCAGGGCGAAGCCCTCCTCGATGGTGGCGACGGCCGGCTCGCCGTAGAGGTCGGGGGTGACGACGTGGTGGCCGGCGGCGCGCAGCCGGTCGGCGGCGGCCAGCACGGCGGGTCGCAGCCCGTAGACGGAATGAAACAGCACGACGTGTCCCATCGGGACATTCTGTCTGACGAATGCGACAGGGCCGGGCCGCCGCGCTGACCCGCCGCCGACGCCGGGTCAGCCCAGCGACTCCAGTCGCCGCACCAGCTCGCTCGGCGCCGGCATGGCGGCGATCTCGGCGCTGACCTGCCGCGCCGCGTCGCGCAGCGCGGTGTCGGTGACGAGCCGGATCAGGGTGTCGGCGGTGATGTCGCGGGTGCGGGCGGCGATGCCGGCCCCGCGCGCGGCCACCAGCTCGGCGTTGTGCCGCCGGTCGCCCGCCCCGACGGTGGCCAGTTGCGGCACCCCGGCGATCAGCGCGCTCAGGACGCTGCCCGCGCCGCCGTGGTGGACCAGCGCCGCGCTCGCCGGCAGGGCCGCGGGGACCGGGATCCAGTCGACCGTACGCACGTTGCCGGGCAGCGCCCGGCGGGCCAGCCGCGCCTCCGGGCGGACCAGCACGAACTCGGCGTCGACCCGGTCGGCGACGGCGACGACGGCCGGCATCGGTCCGGCGCTGCCGGGGCCGACGACGGTGCTGCGGCTGACCAGCACCCGGGGCCGCTCCCCCGGCTCGCGCAGCCAGTCCGGCAGTTCGCCGCCCGCCTCGGTGGCGTAGCGCATCGGCCAGCCGTCCTGACGCAGCACGCTGGGCGGGGCGACGGCGATCGCGGCGGCCGGCGGCGGCAGCTCGGTCAGGCCGTGCCGGCGCAGCGCCGGACCGAGCCGCGCCAGGGTCGCCCGGGCCAGCTCGCGGCCGTCGAAGAGGGCGTTCTCCTGGCGTACGGCGGGCACCCCGAGCGTCGCGGCGGCGAGGGCGCCGGCCAACGCGAACGGCTCGTGCACCACCAGGTCGGGTCTCCACTGCCCGGCGAGGGCGACCACCCCGTCGGCGAGCTGGTCGTTGACGGCGCCGAAGAGCAGCCCGGCGCCCCGGGTGCCGGCGGTGCCGGCCAGTTCGGCCCGCGCGGTCAGCGGGTGACGCAGCAGCACGCGGCGGGCGATGCGGCCGAAGTCGAACGCGGGTGCGACGTCGCGCACCGGCAGCCCGGGGCGCACCGCCCGCAGCCCGTCGGCGGCGGTGGCGACGAGCACCTCGTGCCCGGCGTCGCGCAGTGCGGCGGCCAGCGGCAGCAGCGGAGCGACGTGCCCGATCAACGGCGCGGAGACCACCAGTACTCGCACCGCGCCGATGCTAGCCGCGCCGGTGCCCGACGTGGGGGCGGACGAAGCGGCCCGGGCGGCGGCGGATTCAGCCGGCGGTCGGGGGCAGGGTACGGCTGCGGCCCCGGAACTCGGCCACCACCGCGCCGTCGTCCCGGGTGACGGTGACGTCGTAGATGCCGCTGCGGCCGTACCGGGTGCGCTCGGTGGCGTGCGCCGTCAGCAGGTCGCCCTCGTGGGCGGGACGCACGAAGCTGATCTCGCCGCCGGCGGCGACGGTGGCGGGGCCGTGGCTGTTGCAGGCCAGCGCGAAGGCGGTGTCGGCGAGCAGGAACACGAACCCGCCGTGGGCGATGGCGTGGCCGTTGACCATCGCGCCGGTCACCCGCATCCGGGCCACCGCCGCGCCGCCGGCGGCCTCCACCAGCTCGATGCCGAGCCCCCGGCTGGCGACGTCGGCGGCGAACATGGCGTACGCGGCGTCGCGCCCGGCCACCTCGGCCGTCCCGCCGCCGCTCGACGATCGCCCCGTCCCGCCCATTGACCGCTCCACGCCCGTCCGGGGCGGTCCCCTCGACCGCCGGTCCCGGTACGGTACGCCGGCCCGCGCGCCCGGACCAACGCACCCGGCACGGGCCCTCCGGCTCCGGCTCGCGTCCCGCTGTCCTGGTCGCAGTGGTGGGACCGGGCGGGGCGACCCGACGCCGCCGTCGTGCGCTCACGCGCCCGGGACGACGCCCCGACGACCGCCGCGCCGGACGTTAGGCTGGCGGGCGCGCCGAGGTCACGTCCGTGGCACCGGCGGGGAGGGCGAGGTGACCGGACCGGATCCGCGGATCGACCCCGACGTCGACCTGCGCGTACCCGCCGACCGGGGCGAGCTGGCCACCCGCCCCGGCGCGGTGCTCGGGTCCGTCGCGGCCGGCGGCGCGCTCGGCGCCCTGGCCAGGGCCGGTCTCCAGCACGCCGTCCCGCACGGCCCGACGGGCTTCCCGTGGGCGACCTTCGCCGTCAACCTGACCGGGTGCCTGCTGATCGGCGTCCTGATGGCGGCGCTGGAGCGCTCCGATGGCCGCCGACCGCTGCTGCGCCCGTTCCTCGGCGTGGGCGTCCTCGGCGGCTACACCACCTTCGCCACGTACGCCGTGGACGTCCGCCTGGCGCTCGACGCCGGCGCGCCGAAGGTCGCCCTGGGCTACCTGGCCGCCACCCTGCTCGGGGCGTTGGTCGCGGTCTGGCTCGGCGACGCCGCCGCCGGCCGGCTGCTCGACGCCGCGCGCCACGGCCGGTCGCAGCGCGGGACCGGCCGGTGACCGTCCTGCTGATCGCGCTCGGCGCGGCCGTCGGCGCGCCCCTGCGCTACCTCACCGACCGGGCGGTGCAGGCCCGGCTCGGCAGCGCCTACCCGTGGGGCACGCTGACCGTCAACGTGACCGGGTCGCTGCTGCTCGGTCTCCTGGCCGGGCTGCCCGTCGGGCCGACCGCCGGCGCCCTGCTCGGCACCGGCTTCTGCGGCGCGCTGACCACGTACTCCACGTTCGGGTACGAGACGCTGCGCCTGGCGCGCCGGGGCCGGCGGTTCCTCGCGCTGGTCAACGTGCTGTCCAGCGTGGCCGCCGGCCTCGGCGCCGCCACCGTCGGCTTCGCCCTGGCCCGGGCCGTCGCCGGCTGAACGGGCGGCTCCAGCGGGCGGTTCAGCGGGCGTGGCGCTCCGGGTGGGCCCGGTTCCACGCCCGCATCCGCTCCGGATAGCCGGTGCGGGCAGCCTCGTACAGCGGCACCGCGTGCTTGCGGGCGATGGAGCCGGCGGCGCGCGGCGAGCCGGTGCGACGGCGGATCCACTCGCCGTCGTGGGCGATGGCGACCACGGTGGTGTCGGTCGCCGTGGTCTCCGGCTCCAGGTAGAACTCCACGCCCCGGCGGCTGGCCACGAACGCCTCCAACGCGGCCAGGTCCTCCCGGGTCGCCTCGCGGTCGAGCTTCGTCGGGGTCGCGTCGGCGGCGCGCGGCCGCCGGTTGAACCAGCCCATGCCCGGCTCCTCTCCTCGGCGTCCCCCCAGTGCAGCACCGCCACCTGGCAATCCCCTGCGCCGCACCTGGGAGCCCCCTGCGCGGGCCGGTCGTCGCCGCGCGCGCCGGTCGTCGCCGCGCGGGGCGGCGGACGAGCACGGGCCGGGTGACCGCTCAGCGGGCCGGCGGGCGGGTGGCCGGCACCAGGGCGAGGGTGGGCAGCAGCAACAGTGGCACGACGAGCAGGGCCCGCAGGGTGCCGACCCGGTCGCCGAGCAGGCCGAGCAGCGGTGGGCCGGCGAGGAACGCCGTGTAGCCGATCACGGCGACCACGCTGACCCGGGCCGGCGCCCGCCGCTCGTCGTCGGCCGCCGCGCTCATCCCCACCGGGAAGCCCAGCGAGGCGCCGAGCCCCCAGAGCGCTACGCCGGCGATCGCCACCGGCCCGGAGTCGGCGAGCACCGCGACGCCCGCGCCGAGCGTGGCGAGCAGGATCGTGGTGGACAGGACGGGCACCCGGCCCCACCGGTCCAGCGCGACGGTGCCTGCCGTGCGGCCCAGGGTCATGCCGACGACGAAGACACCGAAGACCGCCGCCCCGGCCGCCTCGCTGAGGCCGTGGCCGTCGATGAAGGCGACCGCCAGCCAGTCGCTGGCGCTGCCCTCGGCGAACGCCGACACCAGCACCAGCAGGCCGACGAGCAGGGTGCGGGGCTCCCGCCAGGCGGCGAGCAGTTCACGGCGACGCTCGGCCGGAGCGGCCGACGCGGAGGCGGTGCCGCTCTCGGCCACCGGCAGGAACGACCGGACGGCCAGCAGCGTGCCGAGCAGGACCACCGCGGCCAGCGCGGCGAGGTGCGCGGCGACCGGCACGCCGAGGCGGGCCGCCCCGGCGCCGAGCCCGGCCCCGGCCACGGACCCGAGGCTCCACGCCGCGTGGAAGCGGGGCATGATCGTGCGCCCCAGCCGCCGCTCGACCGCCGCGCCCTCGACGTTCATCGCCACGTCGCAGAGGCCGGAGCCGTAGCCGACGGCGCACAGCCCCACCGCGACCCCGGCCAGGGAGCCGGCCACGGCGGCGACCCCGGTCACCGTCAGCCCGGCCGCGAGGAGCAGGGTGGAGAGCGCGACCGTGCGGGCCGCCCCGAGCCGCTGGGCCACCAGGCCGGCGGTGGGCATCGCGAGCAGCGCGCCGACGGACATGGCCAGCAGGAGCAGCCCGAGCCGGCCCGCGCTGAGCCCGAGCGCGTCCCGGGCGGCGGGCACCCGGGAGAACCAGGTGGCCACGGCCAGGCCGTTGAGCGCGAAGACCACGGCCACGCCGGTACGGGCGGCCAGCACCGCCCGGGGTACGGCCGGGCGTGGCGCGGCGGGCGGGGCGATGGTGCGGCTCACGGTGGCGGTCCTCTCGCCTCGGGTGGTCTACCGCCCGATCCCACACCTGGGAGCGCTCTCAGGACAACCCGGCCCCACCCCTTACCGGGTACGCGCCGGAGGGGGATGATTCGGTCGACCGTCCGCGCCGCGACGGCCGACGACGGGGAGGACCGGAATGGCGACGACACACCGACCACCGACCCTGGAGGACGTCGCCCGGGCGGCGGGCGTCTCCCGGGCCACCGCCTCGCGGGTGCTCGCCGGCACCGGCTACGCCTCCCCCGCCGCCCGCGAGCGGGTGAACGTCGCCGCCGACCGGCTCGGCTACGCGCCGAACCCGGCCGCCCGCGCGCTCGTCCAGGGCACCGGGTTCCGGCTGGTGGTGGCGGTGACCGGCACCGCCGCGACGGTCCTCGACGACCCGTACGTCCACCGGGTCCTCGGCGCGTGCGCCCGGGTCTGCGCGCCGCACGGACTCGGGGTGGCGCTGCACTGGCTGCCCACCCGCTCGCCGGGCGAAGTGCGCCGGCTGGCCGGGGACCGCAGCGTCGGCGGGGTCGTCCTGATCAACACCACCGAGGGGGTGCTCGACGCGGTCCCGGCGCGGCTGCGCGGTCGGGTGGCCTCGATCGGCATCGGCTCCGCCCTCGTCCCGGCCTTCGACGTGGACAACGGCGGCGGCACCGAGGCCGTGGTCCGGCACCTGTACGCCACCGGGCGTCGCCGCATCGCCATGGTGACCGGGCCTCGCTGGCTGTCCTGCGCCGGCCGGTCGGTCGGCGCGTACCGGCGGATCGTGCGCGACGCCGCCCTGCCGGAGCGGCTGGTGCCGGGAGACTTCAGCGCGGACCGCGGCCGGGCGGCGGCCCGGGAGGTGCTGGAGCGCTGGCCGGACACCGACGCGATCGTCGGCAGCAGCGACGCGACCGCGCTCGGGGTGATCAACCGGCTGCGCGGCGACGGCGTCCAGGTGCCCGGAGACGTCGCCGTCACCGGCTTCGACGACATCCCGCTCGCCGCGATGACCACCCCCGCGCTGACCACGGCGACGCATCCGGTGACGCAGATCGCCACGGCGGCGGCGACGGCCGTGCTGGACGGTCGACCGGTGCCGCCGGCGACGATGTTCCCGTCCCGGCTGGTCCGCCGCGTGAGCGGTTGAGCCGGCCCTCGGCCACAGCCGCGCCGGTGGGACCCACCGGTGGGATTGCGGGTCGGGTTGGCGGGTAACCGCCGGCGCATGCCCGCCCAGGACGAGGAGGGGTGATCCGGTGGCCGAGCCCGCGCCGCCGCACCGGCAGCCGGCGGAGAACCCCCGGCACGGCCGGCTCGCCGCGCGTCCGGCGCCGCCGACCGCCCTGGCCGCCGCAGGGCTGGCGTCGCTGACCGATCCGCGGGGTGCCGCGCTGGCGATGGTGTACGCCCCGGAGCCGGTCGACGGGCCGCCGTACCGGCTGGTGCTGCTCCTGCACGGGGCCGGCGGCTCGGCCCGGCAGGGGCTGGACCTGCTGCTGCCGGTGGCCGACACGCACCGGCTGCTGCTGGTCGCCCCGCAGGCGGTGGCGAGCAGCTGGGACCTGATCGGCGGCGAGGGCTTCGGGACGGACGTACGGCGCATCGACGGCCTGCTGGCCACGGCCTTCGCCGGCTACCCCGTGGCGCGGGTGGCGTTCGGCGGGTTCTCCGACGGCGCCTCGTACGCCCTCTCCCTGGGCCTGACCAACGGCGACCTGGTCGACGCGGTGCTGGCCTTCTCCCCCGGCTTCGCCGCGCCGCTGGTGACCCACGGCCGGCCCCGGGTCTACGTCTCGCACGGCACGCGGGACCCCGTCCTGCCGGTGGACGTGTGCAGCCGTCGCCTGGTCCCCCGCCTGCGCTCGCTCGGCTACGACGTCACCTACGACGAGTTCCCGGGCTCCCACGAGATCCCCACCCCCATCCGCACCCGCGCCACCACCTGGCTAACCACCTGACCCACCCCCGCTCCCACCCCCGCCCCCGCTGCCGCCCCCGCTGACGCTGGCGCTGCCCGCTGGCGCTGGCGATCATGCAGTTCTGGCGGGCGGTGTGGGGTGTTCTGCGGCATTCGTGAGGCACCACGACTGCATGATCGACGATGAGGCGGCAGGCGACGGGGGCGGGCGACGGGCGGCGGGCGACGGGGCGGCGGCGGGAGGTGGCCCGGGGTGGCGGGGATCGGTCGGGGATCGGGCGGGGATCGGGCGGGGATCGGGCGGGGAGTCGCTCGGCGGGCCGCCGGTCGGGGTGCGGGTCGGGGTGCGGGTCGGGTCACGTCGATGGACGGTTCGGGCGTGGCCGGTTGGGGAAAGTGTCCCCGGCGGGACGATGAGGGGCAGGACACGGCGGCTGCTTGCGACCCGGAGACCAACGCGGGGACAGGGGGCCGGGACGTGGATTCCAAGCAGCGCGTCGAACCGGCGGGCGCCGGGGCGTCCGCAGACGACCTCTTCGCCGGCGACGACCCGACCAGCGCCGCGCACCGGGCCACCGACTGGGCCGCCACCGCCCTGGGCCCGGTGCAGACCTGGCCGCCGGAGCTGTGCGCGGCGGTGCGCACGGTGTTGCCGTCGAAGATCCCGATGCTGCTGTGGTGGGGCACCGAGCTGGTGCAGATCTTCAACCACGCGTACACGCCGGTGCTCGGCGACAAGTACCCGGCCGCGATCGGTCAGCCGGGCGCGCGGTGCTGGGCGGAGGTCTGGGACGAACTGGGCCCGCTCACCGACCATGTGCTCGCCGGGCGCGGCGCCACCTACGCGCAGAACCAGCTGCTCCTGCTCAACCGGCACGGCTACCTCGAAGAGACGTACTGGACCTTCTCCTACAGCCCCGTACGCGCCGGGCACGGCAGGGTTCCCGGCGTCTTCGTGGCCACCACCGACGTCACGGCCCGGGTGCTGGGTGACCGGCGGCTGGAGACGCTGCGCGAGCTGGGCTCGATCTCCATCGCAGCGGCGGACACCACCCGCGACGCCGTCCGGGCGGCGGCCCGGGTCCTCACCGGCAGCCCGGCCGACCTGCCCGCCGCGATGATCTACCTACGTCCCGGGGGCGTGACGCCGGACGACGGCAGCCACCTCACCGGCCCCGGGTTGGGCGGCAGCCGGGAGTCCGACGACGAACTGGTCCTGGCCGCCGCGGTCGGCGTGCCCGAGGACGACGCCGCCGCGGGTCCCGGGTGGCTGCCGCAGATCGGCGAGGTGGCGCGCACCGGCCGCCCCGCGCGGGTCCGGGGAGTGGCCCTGCCCGGCGACCCCCGCGCCGGGGCCGGGGCGGTCGTCGGGGTGCCCGTGGACGAGGTGGTGGTGCTGCCTCTGCTGGCCACCGGGCAGCCCCACCCGGCCGGCGTGCTGGTCGTCGGCATCAGCCCCTTCCGTGAGCTGGACGAGGCGTACCGCGGCTTCCTCGACCTGGTGGCCAACCGGGTCTCGACGGCGCTGGGCGACGTGCTGGCGTACGAGGCACAGCGGCGTCGCGCCGCCGCGCTGGCCGAGCTGGACGCGGCGAAGACGGAGTTCTTCACCGACGTCAGCCACGAGCTGCGCACCCCGCTGACGCTGATCGCCGGGCCGGTCCGGGAGAGCCTCGCCGACCGCCGCGAGCCGCTCCCCCCGGGCCAGCGCGAACGCCTGGAGCTGGTGCACCGCAACACCGGCCGGCTGCGCAAGCTGGTCGACGACATGCTCGACTTCGCGCGTCTGGAGGGCGGCCGGCTGGACCCCGAACGGGTGGAGACCGACCTGCCGGCGCTCACCGCCGGGGTCGCCGAGTCGTTCGTGTACGCGATGCGCCAGGCCGAGCTGACCTACCGCGTCGACGTCGAGGCGCTGCCTCGCACCGCGTACGTGGACCGCGACATGTGGGAGAAGGTGGTCGTCAACCTGCTCTCCAACGCCCTGAAGTACACCCTGGCCGGCGCGGTGCGGCTGCGGCTGCGGGGCGACGACGCACACGTCACGCTGACCGTCGACGACACCGGGGTCGGCGTCCCCGCCGACCAGCAGCCGCTGTTGTTCCACCGCTTCCACCGCGTACGCGGCGCCGGCGGCCGGTCGCACGAGGGCACCGGCATCGGGTTGGCGCTGGTGCAGGAGATGGTCCACCTGCACGGTGGCGAGGTCAGCGTGCGCTCGGTCGAGGGCGAGGGCTCGACGTTCACCGTCCGCCTGCCGTACGGCCGGCCCACCGCCACGGCCACGCCCCGCGAGCGGGCCCACGAGACGTACGTCGCCGAGGCCCTGCACTGGCTGCCGGAGGCCGCGCCCGCCCAGGCGGACGCGACCGACGACGACGCCCGGGACGCCGCGACGGTGCTGGTGGTGGACGACAACGCCGACCTGCGCGCGTTCCTCGCGGGCCTGCTCGCACCCCACCACCGGGTGGTCGTCGCGGCCGACGGCCGGGAGGCGCTCGACCGGATCGCCGAGGGGGTGCCCGATCTGGTGCTGACCGACGTGATGATGCCCCGCCTGGACGGCTTCGGGCTGGTCCGGGCGCTGCGCGCCGACCGGCGTACCGCCGGGCTGCCGATCATCGTGCTCTCCGCGCGCGCCGGTGAGGAGGCCGCGGTGGAGGGGTTGCGGACCGGCGCCGACGACTACCTGGCCAAGCCCTTCTCCTCGGAGGAGCTGCTGGCCCGGGTCAGCGCGCACCTGGAGCTGGCCCGGTTGCGCAACGAGGAGGCGACCTGGCGGGCGGCCCTGATCGAGTCGTTGCAGGACGCGTTCGCCGTGGTCGACGCCGACGGCGCGCTGGTCGAGGCGAACGAGGCGTTCTGCCGCCTGGTCGGCGCCGCCCCGCTGGCGGCGCCGGTCGCGCCGCCGCACCCGTGGTGGCCGGAGGCCGACGCCGCGCCCGGCGACCGGCGCCTGCTGATCGAGGTGCTGCGCACCGCGCGGGACGCCCGCCGGGGCCGGGTCACCCTGCCGCTGCGACACGCCGACGGGCACCGGATCTGGGCCGAGGCGGTCTACAACTCGCTGCGGGAGCCACGTACCGGCCGCCGCCTCTGGGTCGCCACCCTGCGCGACGTGACCGCCGACGTCCGCGCCGCCGCCCGGCAGTCCGCCCTGGCCGCGCTCTCCGGCCGGCTCGCCCGCGCCACCGACGTGGCCGAGGTGCTCGACGCCGGCCTGTCCGAGCTGTGCACCCTGCTGGACGGCGCCCGCGGCCTGGCGGTCTGCGCCGACGCCGCCGGCACGCCGTTCGCGGTGACCCAGGGCCTGACGTTGACCCCGCAGGTGCAGCGGGCGCTCAACGGGCTGCCCGCCGAGGGCGAGCCGCAGTTGGTCGTCGACGACGCGGGCCGGGTGACCGCGCTCGGGGCACGCGTCGAGCCGGGCGGGGCGCCCGGCGGGGTGTGGCTGGAGCTGGACCCGCCCCGGTCGGAGCAGACGGTGGACCGGCCGCTCGTACGACAGCTCTGCGCGGCGCTGGCCCAGGCGCTGGTCCGCGCGCGGGCCTTCGAGACGCAGCGGACGGTGGCCCTGGCGATGCAGCGGGCGATGCTCGGCCCGGTCGACCTGCCGGCCGGGTTCGCGACCCGCTACCAGCCGGCGGTGGCGCCGCTCGAGGTGGGCGGCGACTGGTACGACGTGGTCCAGCTTCCCGGCGACCTCGTCGGCGTGGTGGTGGGCGACGTGGTGGGGCGGGGCCTGCCCGCCGCCACCGTGATGGGGCAGCTGCGCAGCGCCTCGCGCGCCCTGCTCCTGCAGGCCAAGAGCCCCGCCGAGGTGCTGTCCGCGCTGGACGACTTCGCCCGGATGGTGCCCGGCGGCGCCTGCACCACCGTCTTCTGCGCCATCATCGACCGCTCGCTGGGCGTGCTCCGCTACTCCTCGGCGGGCCACCCGCCGGGCATCCTGGTGCACCCGGACGGCTCCGCCGAACTGCTGACCCACGCCGGTTCGGTGCCGCTGGCCAGCGTCACGGTGCCCCGCCGGCCGGAGGCCGGGGCGCGGCTGCGATCCGGTTCGACCCTGCTGCTCTACACGGACGGGCTGATCGAACGACGCCGCGAACTGATCGACGCCGGCATCTCCCGCGCGGTCGCCGCGCTCACCCAGGGCCGCGAGCTGCCCGAGGGCGCGCTGGCCGACCGGATGGTCCGGGACCTGCTGCCCGACACCCGCAACGACGACGTGGCGGTGCTGGTCTACCGGCATCGGGAGCCGGCGGTCTTCGCCGCGGCGCTGACCGCCGACGCGGGGCAGCTCGCGCCGACGCGGGAGGCGCTGCGGGAGTGGCTGACCGGCCTCGGCATCGGCCAGGCAGACGTCGACGCGGTGCTGATCGCGGCCGGTGAGGCGTGCGCCAACGCGATCGAGCACGGCTACCGCTTCGCCCCGGACGCGTCCGTCACCGTCCGGGGGCGGCTACGCGCCGACCGGCTGGAGATGGTGGTCAGCGACACCGGCGGGTGGCGGGACGCGAGCCCCGACGACAGCGAGCGCGGCCGTGGCCGGCTGATCATGACCCGGTTGATGGACGAGGCCACCGTCGCCGGCAGCGCCGACGGCACCACCGTACGCCTGGTCAAGCGCGTCTCGGGCACCTGACGGGCTGCCCCTGGCCGAGCGCCGCGGTGGCGTTGGGCCAGGGGTGCCGGCGTCGGGTGGCCGACCGCAGGGACCCCCGGCAGGGTGAAGATCGGCTATAAGTGGCGGATGGAGTTTCCCGCCTACCTGGCCACCATGCCGATGCACGCGATCACCGAGATCCACGGCGAGCCCGGCCTGCTGGCCCGGTTCCGGCTGGAGCTGCGCGCGTTCGACGAGGCCGCCCGGGAACGGCTCACCGAGGCCCTGGACCTGGCCGCCGAGCTGCACCGCGACGACCGGCGGGTACGCGAGCCCTACCTGAACCACCTGCTGCGGGTGGCGATCCGGATGATGCACCACTACCAGGTCCGCGACGTCGACGTGATCGTCGCCGGCCTGCTGCACGACGCGGTGGAGGACCACCCCGACGAGCTGGCCGGGGCGCACCACGGCGAGGACGCCACCGCCGCCGCCCTGGCGGTGCTCGCGGAGCGGTTCGGCCCGCGGGTGGCCCGGCTGGTCGGCGCGGTCACCAATCCGGCGTACGACCCGGGGCGCGACAAGCACGTCCAGTACCGGGAGCACGTGGCGGCCAGCCTCGACCGGGAGCCGTGGGCGCGGGTCATCAAGATCTCCGACTTCACGGACAACGGGGTGGGCGTCATCCACACCGTCGGCCCGAAGGTGACCTCGTCGGCCCGCAAGTACCGGCCGCTCGTGCCGGTCTACCGCGACCTCGTCACCCGGCCGGACACTCCCCTGTCGGCGCCGGTGAAGGAGCACATCCTCGGCCAGCTCGACCTGGCCGAGGAGCGCTTCAGCGCCATCCTCGACGAACCACCCCACCCGAACTGACCGCGTCTGTCCGCGCGTCGATCCTCATCCGGATCAGGCCGGGAGATGCACGGCCCGGGTGGGTTCGACGAGCACCACGCCGGCGGCACGCGGCACGGTCAGAGATTCATCATGATGCCGTTGGCCAGCGACGTCTGACCCTGCACACCGTCGATCTTGATCGGGCTGCCCGAGATGTGCTCGACGTAGACGCGCATCATGAACTGCCGCCCACAGGTGCTGAGCACCGGCACGCTCGGCAGGGACAGGTACGCCGTGTAGTGGTGGGCGTCGTCGAGGATCGTCTTCGCCGACACGGCGGTGGTCGTCTTGTTGCAGGTGTGTGTGCCGTCGGCATCCATCTGGAGCACTTCGAATCGGACGTTCACCACCGAGTGGCTGCCGGACGTCCGCGCCAGCCGGTACGCCTCGGGCACCCGGTCGCACGACGCGGTGCCCTGGTAGCAGGTCGTCATGGTGACGTTGGCCAGCGCCTGCACGGCGGTGGTGCTGCCGCCGACCGTCCACTTGTCGTGCGGGACGCCGGGCTCGTAGAAGACGAACGCGGAGTCGGGTTGGCCGGGACCGATGTAGGTGCAGGTCGGCGAGGAGCCGATGCTGTCACAAACGGGGTTCTGCCACCAGTGCGCGCCGACCTGGTTGGTCTGGCTCGCCTCCAGCCAGGTGTAGCCGCCGGCCACCGCGGTCAGGTGGTAGGTGAGGTCGGTGCGGCTGGTCGCCGTCCGACCGTAGAGGCCGCACTGGTAGGAGCCGCTGGTCGGCGCGGTGAAGAGCAGGTCGGCATAGAGGGGCAGGTGGCCGTCGACCGCGTAGGACGTGGTGTCGCTGCCCTCGTGGTTGCGGGACGAGGTTGAGGAGATGCCGACCTGCGCACCCCCGCCGAGGCACTTGAGGGTGGCGTTCATCGCCACGATGACGGTCGTGCTGCTGGTCGCTTCGAGCCGCCCGCGCAGGTGGCGGGACTCGCCGGCGACGAGGTTGAGGGTGGTGCCGACGATCAGGCGGTCGCCCCCCGGCGCGAAGTTCACCGGGCTGCCCAGTGTCGTCCGGGTGACCGGACCCTTGTCCGCCTGGGCCGCTCCAAGCGGTGCCAGGACGGCGATGAGAGTCAATATGGGTGCCAAGAATCTGCGCATCGGTCCCCCGTGGACGTGCGAGTCGGAGCGGGCGAGGAGCGGCGGCGGCAGCCTTCCCGACGAACGCGCCGGCCGCCCGGAGTCTAGCGTGATCCGGCCAGCACGAGGGGCCCCGATCCGGTGACGCGATCGCGGCGCAACCGCGCCTCCGAACCGCCTGGCGCGCGGGTATCGGATGCGGTGAACGAAAACAAGTCTCCCCCGGTCCATGTAGGACGTCTACGGTGAGCGATGTTGGCGTTACGGGGGACGCGACGAAATTCATCTGCTGTGCCCGCGGTGCGGTTTCCCGCCCTGCGAGGCGCAGCGACTTTTCGACGATCCGTGCCGCCGGCGCAGGTACACCTCGCGACTACCGGTTGGAGGCCGAATGCGTCGTCCTGTCTTGATCCTCGGTTCCGTCCTGCTGCTCCTGGCCGGGATGGGCCACCCCGCTGGCGCCGCTCCCGGCGCGTCTCCCGGCCCCGGCGCCCCCGCCGTGGACATCGATGCCGTGAGCCGCCAGAACGAACGGCTGGAAGCCGTGCTCGCCGGCCACCGGGCCGGATCCGGCGGCACCTACTTCGACGAGACCGCCGGGCAACTCGTGGTCCGCTACGTCGACAACGCCGACGGAGTGGCCCTGAAGGCCCGCCTTGGCGCGACGTCACGCCGCGCCGGGGACGTCGCGGTCCGGTTCGAACGGGCCACGAGGTCGATCGACAGCCTGCGGGTCGCGACGGCGAGGCTGAACGACTCCCGCGACTGGGCCGGCCCGCATGCCGGCCGAGTGCACCAGGTGACGCTGGACGAGCTGAGTGCGCAGATCGTCATCCACGCATCGGGCGAGTCCGAGCAGCTGACGGCCGCCGCCACCAGGGCCACCGGTCTCACGCCCCGGGTCAGCGTCTCCGCAGCCGGCATCGTGCAGCAGGTCAGCCGACGCAACGACGTCAGCCTCTACAACGGCGGCATGGCGCTCTGGGGCGGCAGCGACGGCTCGGGCAACGACGCAGCCTTCTGCACGGCTGGTTTCCGGATGACGCGCGGCGGCACCAACAGCAACTGGATGACGACCGCCGGCCACTGCGGCCCGAACGGGAGGATCTTCTGGCACAACGGCAGGGGGGTCGCCCGGGTCAGCTCGAACTACGAGTCGCTCGGCACCGACGTGGCGATGCTGGCGCCGTGGAACTCGGACGAGGCATTCAGCCGGCACATCTGGTTCGGCCCCACCAACACCACCACCAAGCGGGGGGTCACGGCCAAGAACACCACGTGGCCGGCGGTCGGGTCCGCGGTCTACGTCTCCGGCGCGAACGGCGGCCTCGTCCATGGTCTCGTCACCTCCACCAACGCGACCTGCGCGGGCAAGCGGATGGTGCAGGTGGACACCGTGACCGGGCACGCCAACGACGGCGCCACGCTCGGCGGCGACTCGGGCGCCCCGGTGGTCAAGTGGAACACCACCACGTCCGACACCACCGACCTGACTGCGGTCGGTAGCCACGCCTGCGGTAACAGCGTCGACACCTCGTACTTCGTGCCCATCCACCAGGTAGAGGCGGCGACCGGCGCCGTCGTGGTGGTCGGCGGCAGCTAGCCCACCATCATCCGTCGGGCCGTCTCCCGACGCGCACGCCCCTCCGGCGGTCCGTCGACCGCCGGAGGGGCGGCCCCGTCCGGCTTCGTCCCGCACGTGCCGCAGGTGGCCGCGCGCCGGCACTCATACGGATCAGTCCGGGAGGTGCACGGCCCGGGTGGGTTCGGCGAGCACCGCGCGTGCCGCCGGCACGTCGGCCAGCCGCGCGGCCAGGGTCGCCACCGCCAGCCGTTCGGGCAGCGCGGCGCTGAACTTGAGCCCGGCAAGGGCCTTCTCGCTGACGTCCGGGAGACAGAGCCGCTCGGCGGCGTCGGCCATGGCAGCCCGCGCCATGTCCCGGTCGACGTCGGGTCGCAGCCGGATCGAGGCGTCGTCGTACCGCTGGGTCGGATCGGCGATCTCGCTGAGGGTGGCGATCAGGGTGGCGTTGGCCCGGAACCCGGCCCACGTCCACCACTTCGTCTCGCCGTCGCCGTCGCGGACGACCACCGTGCCGCCAGGATGGACGAGGGGCGTGGCCTCCTCGCGCAACTGGGCCAGCCTGGTGCTGGCCCGCCCGGTGATGGCGACCGGCGGGTCGGCGCCGAGGAGAACGTCGCGCACCGACCGGACCATCCGGTACGACAGCCCTTGCGGTGAGCCACCGGTCATCCAGAGGGCCTTGCCGCCGCCGTCGGCTGGTTCCACGAAGCAGCGCCGGCGCTTCCAGTCGATGTAGGTGACCCGCCAGCTCCGCCCGGCGAGCAGCAACAGTCGGGGGCCCTGAACCTTCGCGGTGAGCAGCGCCGGATCGATCCGGCCGATCTCGGTGCGACCGGAGAGCACGGTGAACTGCGGCGGGGCGGTGAACACCGCCAGCATGTCCATGAAGTGCCGTCGACCGAACCGCAGTTCCGCCTCCGGCCCGATGAAGAGCATCCCGGAATCGACGTCGAGGAAGCCGCGGTCGACGAGGTGCCGCACGATCACCTCGGCGCTCCTGTCGAAGGGTGCCAGGCCGTTCCACTCCCCCGGCCACACCTGGTCGCCGACGCGGTGCCGCTGGAGCGACAGTGCCAGCATCTGCTGGGCCACGATGTGCCGTGGCTCCGGCGGCGGTACGACCGCCTCGACCCAGCCCTGGGCCCAGAGGTGGAGCAGCCCGGCGGCGTGCAGCAGTCCCTCCCCTTCGAGCGTCAGGAAGAGGCAGTTCCGGCTGCTGCCGGGCCGCCGGCCGGTCCGGCCGATCCGCTGCAGAAAGGCGGCGACGGTAAGAGGGGCGTCGACCTGGATGACCCGGTCGAGGTCGCCCACGTCGATGCCAAGCTCGAGCGTGCTGGTGGCCACGATCACGCAGTCCCGCTCCTGCGCGAACGCCTCCTCGGCTCGCCGCCGCTCGTCCACCGAGAGCGAGGCGTGGGAGAGGAACGTCGTCACGTCGAGCGCCCGCAGCCGCTGGCCGAGTTCCTCGACCAGCGCGCGGGAGTCGCAGAACACCAGCCGCTTCTCGCCCCGGTGCAGGGCCGCGATCACCTTGGACGCGTTGTGCACTGACCCGACGTAGTCCAACTCGATCTCGCCGGCGGCTGGCGATGCCGCCGTCGTGACGCCAGCCGTGCCGATGCCCGGTGCCACCACCCGCGCCGGACGCTGGTCACGGCCGGCGCCCTGCAGCCAGCCCAGCAGCTCGTCGGGATTCCCCACCGTCGCGGACAGGCCGACCCGTTGCACCGGGCGACCCGCCACCCGGGAGAGGCGTTCCAGGACGGCCAGCAGGTGCCAGCCCCGGTCGTCCCCGGCGAACGCGTGCACCTCGTCAACCACGATCGTCCGGAGCTGACCGAAGAACTCGTCGTGGTCGACGGAGGCGCTGACCAGCATCGACTCCAGGGACTCGGGCGTGGTGAGCAGGACGTCAGGCCGCTCCCGGAGGATCGTCCGGCGCCGTCCCATCGTCACGTCGCCGTGCCATAGCGCGGCGCGACGGCCGAGCCAGCCGGTGTAGGTCTCCAGGCGGGGCAGAAGGTTGTTGAGCAGCGCCTTCAGCGGGCAGACGTAGAGCACCGAGGTACCCGACCAGTTCTCCTGCGCCATCCGGGACAGCAGCGGGAACACCGCCGCCTCGGTCTTGCCGCCCGCGGTGGGCGCGAGGAGCAGGGCGTCCTCGCCGGCCAGGAGCGGCTTGACGGCTGCGTCCTGCAACGGCCGCAGCGCCGGCCACTGCAGCGTGTTGACCACGTGGTGCAACACGACCGGATGCAGCAGTTCGGCGCTGCTCATGCCTCGTCTGCGCGTGCCTCGTGAAGTCGTTGGAGAAGTCTCTCACTCAACGACCTGAAGTCCTGGAAGCACCGCTGCACGAGGGTCTGGGTGCTGCCGAGCGCGCCGTCAGCTGATCGGAGGTCGAACATCGGCTTTCGGGCGTCGTGCGCCAGCGGCATCAGGCTCTGGTAGTTGCGCAGCGTCGCGACCTCGTAAGAGCGGTCGTCCGCGCCACTGGCCTGGTTCAGCACCGAACTGGCGAAGACGACGGGCACCCTGTCGAGCCACCGTTGATACGCCTTCACCGGACGGTCGAGTCTCATCTTGGGCTGCATGACGACGTATCCGAGGGGCGTCATCGTGCCCTTCGGCGCCGCGATGTCGGCCGGTACGTGCGGAAGCACGTTGCCTTGCCACACCCGCCGCCAGTCCCGCAGGGCCGGCCCCAGGTTGCGGAGTCCACGCAACGAGAAGAGGTCGGCGGCGAGGGGCATCAGGACTGTGTCGGCCGCCAGCAGCGCTGCCCGGTTGATGGCGCCGAGGTTCGGCCCGACGTCGACCAGGGCGATGTCGGCGCGAACGCGGCGACCGGCATCGGTGATCAGTCGGTGGAAGGCCGTGGTGGTCCGAAGGGCCGCTGGATCACCGATCAGGCTGTTCGGCCACGCGGCGGACAGCTTGTCCTCGAAGGCACTCAGGTTGAGGTCACCCGGCACGAGCCAAAGGCCATCGGTGATCGTGATCGGATCGGCGAAGCGTACGTCACCGAGCCCCTGCATGATCGGCTGCACAGCAGAGGCGACCGTGCCCGAGTCGCGGTGCGCCCGAAGCAGGAGTTTCTGTTGCCCGTCCACAAGCGGCCAGGTCGACTCGAGCCCCTCCTGCCAGATCTCGCTGAGTTCGTCCTCGTCAAGAAACGCCGCCGTCAGGTTGGACTGTGGATCGAGATCCACTGCGAGAACACGATGACCGAGTCTCTGGAGCATGTGCGCGAGGTGATAGGTCAGCGTCGTCTTACCAACGCCACCCTTGTTGTTGAACAGCGCGACCGAGATCATGAAGCCCTCCTGACCAGCACGGTCCATGAGGCGTCGTCGACGACGAACTCCGGCGGCGGGTTTCCATTCCTCGCCAGCGAGACCCTTATGCGGCCGATCCCTCGGCCGAACTGGTTGACGTACCCGAGTGACTTCATGGCGGCCGCCAGCGACGGGTTGCGGTAGTCATTGACCCGGTCGAAGTTGTCGGCTCGGACCTGCCCGAAGGGGCCGCCAGGATTGGTCACCTCGACACGATCGTCGAACCAGGCGACGCGCACGGGCGCGTTGGACGACTCGTAGTTGCGGTGCATGAGGGCGTTCATGCACACCTCTCGCAGGGCCTCGATGGGGTAGTTGGGACGAGACTCCTCACGGAAGCCACTCACCTCCACCAGCCGGGTCCGCAGATGCCCCTTGAGCACCGTCTCCAGCCGCTCGGCCACATCGATGACATTCAGTCGGAGTTCCTGCTCGTCCAGCACCGCGCCACCGACGTCCGTTCCCTCGTAGCGCACGAACTGCACGTAAGCGCCGGGAATCCGACTGGTCGGATCGACTCCGACGAGCAGCAACCCTAGAATCGTCGGGTGGTTCTGCAGGTCCGCGAGACGCAGCGAGGCGAGCTGTTGCTCGGTCGACCGATGGTTCTCCTCGAGCACGGATACGTCGACCGCCTGCCGAAGGTACCCCGATCGGAAGAGGTCGAGATCCAGTTCGTCCAGCGTGCCGCCCACGATGGGCCGAACGTCGAATGGCACGTCGTAGGAACGCCGCCGCTCGGAGAGCACCTTCTCGTCGTTGCTGCTCGCCGTACGGGTGGAAGGCCCAGGCCGGACGTAGACGATGTTGTCGAACCGCACGGGTGGGGTGTGCGAGGCGTTGACCCGGATCCGGATGACCGGCGCACCGTGGTACGGCTCGACACTCACCACCATTGACGGCCGGTCAAGGATCCTTCCCTCGTCCCGGATGCTGGTGAAGGTCAGCAGAGCTTCGTCGGAGGTGTCCAGCCCGTCCACGGGCCGCCCGTGCTTGTCCACGCCAATGAGCAGGTCGCCGCCCCCACGCTGCGCCAAGTCGTTGGCCAGCGCGCAGATGGCCTTCCGGATCGCGTTACGGTCCTTCGCCTCCCGCTTGAATTCGAGGGTCGCGGTCTCCTGTGTGCCAAGGAGCGAGGCGAGGTCGTTGCCCATGATCTGATTCTCTCCTAGAGCTCGAGTGATATTTCGTCAGCGCTGGAGGCATTTCGCTCGACGGCGGTCATCTCGGCGGCGGACATGGTGAGGGCATAGTGCTGCCGGGGGTCGAACTCGGGGAACTGGTCGACCCGGTCGAGCACCTCCCCGACGAGCTTCTTGAGGTACAGGCGCGGCGCGACACCCACCTTGCCGCCGAGCCCGCCAGCGACCGCCCGGGCCAACTGGCCGAGGTAGGCGTCGTCGACCAGAGCGGCCACTCGCGAAGGGGCCGACGAGCCGTCCGCGTACAGGTCGCGGACCCGTCCGCCCAGCTCGACCAGGGAGTCGACGGTGAAGCCGGGCAGCCGGATCTGCACGGCGCGCGGGTTGTCGAACCGGGAGTCGGTGGCGAAGTCGACGGCGAGCCGCTGCGCCAGTGGCGCGAGCCGCTGCACACCCTGCGGCCCCTCGTAGAAGGCCGGGGTTCCGGTGATGACCAGGTACAGACCAGGGAACCGCCCCGAGTGCACCTCGTCGATGAGCTGACGCAGCGCGTTGAGTGCCTTGTCCCGGGCGTCCGAGCGGACCCGTTGCAGGGTCTCCACCTCGTCGAGCACGAGCAGCAGGCCGGGGTGGCCACTGTCGCGCAGCACGGCGAGCAGCCCCTGCAGGAAGCTCAGCGCGGCGAAGTGGTCGAGGTCTCCCTTGACGCCGGCTACCCGACGGGCGGCCGCGGCGACGTGTGGCTGACCGCCGAGCCAGGCGAGCACCGCGTCGGCCGTCGCCGGATCTCCGTCGAGAGTGGCGCGCCGGTAGCCACGCAGGGCGGCGGCGAAGGCGGGGGCGCTCCGGCTCACGGCGGCGAGCCGCTGGTCGAGCAGCGCGGCGACCGCCTGGTCGAGGGCGTCGACGTCGTCGGGGGCGACCTCGCCGGCCGCGAGGACGTCCTCCTCGAGCGCGTAGAACCAGCCGTCGACGACCGGGCGCAGCGCGCTCGGCGGAAACGTCGAGGTGTTCAGCCGTTCCGTGAGCCGCCGGTAGACGGTCTCCAGCCGGTGCAGCGGCGTCTCGTTCTCGGAGACCTGCACCTCTGCGGTGGCGAGGTTGGCCCGTCGGGCGCGTTCGGCGATCCACCGGGTGAAGAACGTCTTGCCGGAGCCGTACTCGCCTCGAACAGCCTTGAAGACGGAGCCACCGGCGGCGACGGTGTCGAGATCCTCGCCGACCGCGGTACCGAACCGGTCGAGCCCCACCGCGAAGAGGTCCAGGCCGGCGGAGGGCACGGCACCCCGCCGCAGGGCGTCGACGACCTCGCGACGGCGGGCTGGACTGACCGTGGTCACGGTTTTGCCCCTGGCAGCCCGAACTGCTCCCGCAGCAGCGCAAGGTCCAGGCGAACGGTCCGGTTGTCGTCGATCTGCGAGAGGACGGGATAGTTGTCGACGTTCAGGATGCGCTGCAGCGTGGTGACGAATCCTCCCGCACGTACCGGTGCCTCACCGGCACGTTGCGCGAGCACCGCCACCGGCAGTACGCCCTTCGCGTCGACGAGCGCGCGCATCGCCGCCTCGATCTTCCGCTCGTCCACGCGGCGCGGCGTCAGGCTGTGCTGAGCTTTGAACAGCTCAGAGGCGAGCAGGCCTGCCACCAGATCCCCGTCGCCGGCCAGCGCCGCCGCAGTCGTGGTCGTCGCCTCCGGTACGTCGAACAGCGCGTCCCCGGTGACGGCCGGTGCCTTCCGGCGCGGCTTGGGCACGGGCGCCGACGTCACGGGCGCGGCGGCCGGTGCGGCGGCGGTCGCCTGCCACCACGGGGGCCGGCGAGCCTCGACGGGTGCCCAGCCGGTCGGCGGCTCGGCGACGTTCGGCAGCAGGAACGCCAGCAGCGGAATGGTGACCTCGGCGAGCGAGGCGCCACCGTGGTAACCCGCCTTGCTGGGCCGGTAGCGCAGGAGCGGGTCCCACAACGCGATGATCCGTTTGCCCTCCGCGACCACGCGCGGGCCGGTCAGCTCGATCTCGCCCGGCGCGGTCGGGCCGGGGCCGGTCCGGTGGCGGGCGGAGGCGGCGTCGGTGGCCTTGACGTGCTGGCCCCCGCGTTCCAGGACGTGCCCGTGGTCGCTCGTGACGACAATCGCGCGGCCGGAGGACCGCGCCTGGTCGAGCAGGCTGCGCAGGAACCCGACGTCGTCGAGCTGCCACCCTGCCTCGCCGCCCTCCCGACCGTGCGCCAGCGACTCGTCCACGGTGTTGATCACCACGGCGACCACAGGAGCCGGGCCCGCGACCGCCGCCGCCAACTCGCCGGCGAACACCTCGCCCGCGCCGCCCCGGGCCGGGCCCTTGTGGAAGATCCGCGAGCCCTTGCCCCAACGGCCCTCGGCGAAGAGCTTCTTCTCGTGCTCCTGGTTGCCGCTGCGCAGCGCGCCGGCGAAGAGCGAGGTCCGGGAGACGGCGGTCAGTGTGGGCAGCGCCGCCACGACGCCCCGGCGGCGTCCCGCGTCGGCTCGGGCCAGCGGGTCGTACTCGACCCAGTGCTGGGACAGCTCGTCGGCGAGCTGCACCGCGACGGCGGCGCTCATGCCGTCGAGGACGACGAGCAGCACCGGCCGGTCGGCGCGGATCAGCGGCTCGACGACGCGCGGAAGGATGTTCTCCACGGTGAGCAGCCCGCCGTCGTTGCCCGGCCCGGCGGTCGCCCAGGCGCCGAGGCGTCGGGCGAAGGCGCCGTCGAGCTCCCGGCGGCGCGCCTGTGCACGATCGTGGATCTGCCGGAACGCCTGCTGCAACTCCGGGTGAGCGTCGTCGCCGGCCCAGACGTGGTTGAGCGCCAGGTCGGCCCAACCCCACTCGGCGATCTGCCGATCCATCCCGTCCGCGACACTCTCGGGCGGCGCGACGTCCGTGCGGAGCCAGCGCACGAGGCGCTGCGCCATCCGGATCCGCGTGATCCGCTCCGTCTCGGCTGCTGCCAGCCGGTGCTCGGCGAGGTGTTCAACCGCCCGCTCCAGCGCGGTGTCCGCCGGATCGTGCAGCCCGGCGAGCAGGGCCCGGGCCACGACGCCGATCCGCTGGTTGAAGCCGGTACGCAGGATCGCACTGTGCCCGGCGCTGCCGGCCGCGTTGAACTGGACGAGCAGTTCCTCGGCGCGGTCGAGCACGGCGTGCCCCTGCCGTCGTACGTCCGCTTCGGCAGCGGCGAGCAGGCCGGTGACCACCTGTACGGTCGCCTTGGCGAAGCCCCGCACCGTCGCGTCGTCGTTGAGGCTGCCGAAGTACTGGTCGACGCGGCCCTGGGCACGTACCGCGTCGGCGTTCTCGGTGCTCCACAACGCGTCGCAGACGAGGCCGAGAGGCAGGGCCTCCTGGCCTCGCCCGGCAGCGGTCAGTGCGAACAGGGCCTTCGCCGGCCGGCCGAACTGCTCCACGAGCCAGCGACCCAGCCCGTCCTGTTCCTCCTCGCGCAAAAGCCCGTAGGCCTCGGCCCCGCCCGGCTGGGCGCTCCACCGCAGCAGGGCGGCGACATCGAGGTCGTCCGGGTTCTCGCCCCGCCGGTCGAGGCCCAGGCGCACGGCGGCCAGGTGCCGCAGTGCGACGTCGCGGGTCAGCACGGGGGTGGCGAGCTTTGGCCAGCCCGCCGTCGGCATGGCGTCGAGCAACGCCACGCCGGCCCACGACTCCCGCTCCAGAGCGGGGTCCGGCAACTGCGCGCCGAAGGCGTCCACGACGAGGTCCCACGGCTCGACGGTATGCACCCGCTCCCGGAAGATCCGGCTGCGGACGCCGTGATGCAGCACGGACTCCGGGATGTCGGTGAGCAGGACCAGCACCTCGTCGCCGCGGTCGGCGACAAGGTGCTCCCAGACGGCGAGCGGCGAGACACATGCCTCGATCCGGGCACGGCGGCCGTCGGGCAACAGCATCGTCGGGTCGTGCGGCCACGCGGGTTCGGCGCGCACCACCATCACCGGGTACGCGTCGCCGTTGCGGTGTCGGTCGAGCTGCTGCGCCACCTTCTGGCGCAGAGCCGCCGGGCTGATCCGCAGCGCCTGGGCGGGGGCGGGTGCCTGGGTCACGAGACGATTCTCCAGCTCACCTCGATCTTGGTGCCCGGGTGGGCGGCCGCGAAGGCGCGAAGCTTCTCGACCGCCCGGTCGACGTCGGCCGCCGGGACGGCAACCTCGTTCCTCGGGGTGGCCACCGTGCCGCCGCCGGCGCCCGGCTGACGCGTGCCACCGGGATCGCGGCTCACGACCTCAGGGGACCGCTCGTCGATCGACTCCCGACTGCGCGTCACACGACGGATCAGTGTCACCGCGTCGGCCTGTGCCCGGCGCAGGGCCGGGGACAGCGGGGCGGTCAGCTCGTCGGCTTGGCCGACCCGGCGCAGTTCGGTGAGGATCGCCGTCGCCTCGGTGGCCCAGGCGCCACCGAGCCCGCTGATGATCTCGAAGTTGTCCCAGGAGGCGGCGGCGAGATCGGCGGAGACCTGGGCCGCGCTCTTGATGCTCTTCCCGGTCCGGTCGGCCGGGCCGCCGAGTTCGGCACGAGCGAGGCGCTCCACGGTCTCCACGGCGGTACGCGAGCTGGTCAGCCCTTCCAACAGGTCCGCCGCGACACGGGCGGTGCCGAGCCGGCCACCGGCCGCCTCCGTGTCGATGCCCAGCCACCTAGCGTGTTGTTCGAGCCGGGCGACGAGCCCGTGCGCGGCTTCGCGGTAGCGGTTCGCCTGGGTCATCAGGTCACGGCCGAACATCGCCACGAGCCGGCCCCGCCGCAACGCGATCGGCTGGAATCCGAAGATGGCCGCGGCGTGGGCGCGGGCGGTGTCCCAGTCCTCCTGGCTCGGCAGGCGCTCCTCGCGCAGGGTGTGGTCGGCGGAGATCCGGCCAAGGTCGGGCGCCGGGACGAGTGGGCTGCCGTGGTGGTGGAACGCGCGGTCAGTCTGCTCGGCGAAGGCGGCCACGACGAGCTGCGCCACGATCGGGTCGAGGCCGCGAGCCTGGGGCTGGTCGATCCAGCGCAGCAGGTCGGCCACCCGCAGCTCGCCCGTGATGCCCTCAGCGGCGGCCTTGTGGTGGAAGTGCTGGGCCCACTGCCCCTCGATGACGAACGCCGCTTCGTGCATGGTCCCGAGCCCGAGCGGGTTGGCGATCCGGCGCAGCGTCTGCCGGTGGGCCCGGTCCACCTCGACCCGGCCCTCGGGTGACTCGACCGCCTGCCGGACGTGGTCGAGGACGACCTTGACCTCGGGCAGGCGAACGGCCTCGCCCTTGCGGTCGGGGTCGAAGTCGGGGTGGGCGGGGAACTGCTGGCTGAGCATCTGGTCGCCGAGGCTGCGCAGCGCGTCGTTGAAGGTGGCGCCCATCGGCAGCTTCGGTTCGAGGGCACGGGTGAGCGACTGCAGGTGGTCGTCGAAGCCGAGCTGCACGTCGGTGGGCTGCTTGGTGGCCAGCCCGTACGCCTGCCGCAGCACGGCCTGGATCTTGGCGATCAGGGCACTGCGCTGGTTCGTCAACGCGGCCTGGGCGCGGCGCCGGTCGTCGGGGTTGAGGTGTTCGGCATGGCTGTCGAAGCGCTGGCCTTCGAGCAGCTTGTCGATGATGGCGAGCTTGCCCAGGTCGGTGCGGCGCTCGACGGTCAGCGCCGCCGGAATCCAGCAGACCGTCTGGGAGGTCGTCCGGCTGGTCAGCTCCTGCACCCGCTGCCGGTCGTCGGCCGGTCCGTGGCTGCCGTCGTCGAACGGATAGTCGATGATCATGCGCCAGCCGGCGGGATCGTTCGGATGGAACGCCTCGTCCCGGATGTCGTGCGGGTCGCGCACGTTGCCGTAGACCAGCTCGACGGCGCGGCGGCTCCCCCGCCAGGTGAGCCCCGCCTCGGCGAAGAACGAGTCGCTCCACGGCACGCCGAGCTGCTGCCAGAGCAGCCGCTGCACGAGATGCTTGCGGGCGCCCTCGTTGTCGTAGTGCTTGGCGGTGGCCAGCACGCTGTCGACGTCGACGCCGACCAGTTCCAGGGAGACCACCGGGTCGTCGCCCTCGCCGATGCGGATCTCGGCGAACCGACCCGCCCAGTCGGCGAGCTTGCGGCTGACCTGGGCGACCTCGCCGCCGGGAATCGGGCTGGTGATGCTGCCGTGGTTGAGCGCGGACAGCCGCCGGGCGGTCAGGTTCCGCAGCGCCGGCACGCTGGGCGCGAGGGCCGCCAGCAGCAGCGTCTTGACCAGCCGGTCGTCGCCGGTGAAGGCCCGGACCCGGCCCACCGTCTCGGCGGGCTGCGGGTCGCCGCGGCGGGCCGCGTCGAGGTCGTCGTCGGTGAGGCCGTACTGGCCGAGGAGGTAGGGGCGCAGCTTCAGGTCGTAGAGCTTCTGGGCCATCTCGAACTCGGCCTTGAGCTTCTCGGTGAAGGGCTGGTCGCCGCCGCTGCTGATCACGTCGTAGAGGTCGCCGAGCGGCACGAGCTGGCCGAGGCGCAGCGTGTCGCGACGATCGACCAGCAGCTGGCGCATCAGCTTCAGCGCGGTGCGGGAGCGCTGCAGCGCGCTGGAGACGTGCACGAGCGTGGAGAGGAACGCGGGGCTGAACGGGTACGTCGACCGGAAGGCGTCGATGTCGGCGCCGCTGCCGGAGTCGGTGCCGAGCAGGGTGTCGAAGACCTCCCGGCGTACCTTCGTGGTGGCGTCGAAGGCCCGGGCGATGGCCTCGCCGGCCGTGGTGTCGAGGGGTTTGAGCAGCCGGCGGCGGGCGATCTCCGGGAGGTTGCGGTCCTCCAGCTTGATCACGTCGAAGCGGCCGCTGGCCAGGTTGAGGGTGTCCTGGTAGCTCAGCTCGTTGGCGCCGGTGACCTCCTCGCCGACGAGTTCACGCAGGTCGCGCTGCCGGGCGATGAAGCTGATCACCGGAATGGGCCGGCGGGTGTCGCCGCCCTCGACGAAGTTGGTGATCTTCTGGATCTCGCGGGAGACGAACTGCTGGTCGCCGATGGAGTTGGCCAGCCAGAGGATCAGCTCGTCGAGGAAGAGGATCAGGCCGTGATAGCCGAGTTCCTTGGCGTGCCGGCTGATCTCGGTCAGGCCCCGGTCGAGCGAGACGAACGCCTCCGCGTCCTCCCGCGCGTTGCTGAAGAAGCCCTTGTTCCAGCTCGTCAGCAGGTCGTTGACCAGCTTGCGGCGCAGCTCGTCGTTGTACGCGCCTGCGAACGCCTGGTCGAGCCGCTCGGGCGTCCAGAAGGTCTCGCTCTCGCCCCACTCGTCCTCGACGTCCCCGCCCGGCAGGCCGTCGATGAACTGCTTGTCGCCAATCTTCTCCCGCAGCGAGGCGGCCTGGTCCAGCAGCGCGTCGGTGCGGTGCACCGCCGGGATGGGCGCCTCGGGGTGCAGCGCGCGGACCCGGTCGACGTAGCCGCCGAGCACCCGCTGCTCCAGGGAGCGGGCGTCGAGCAGGTGGTACGGCACCAGCAGGAACTTGCGACCGTCCAGCCAGACGCTGTGCTTGGCGACCAGCGGCGCGAACTCGTCCCGCCCCCGGGCGACGGACTCGCCGCGCAGCAGCGCGTGCAGCACCGCCATGAAGTGCGACTTACCGGAACCGAAGGAACCGTGCAGGTAGGCGGCCTTCGACGCGTGCCCCTCGACCGCGGAGCGAATCAGCCCGAGCGCCTCGTCGAAGTTGCCGAGCAGCCGATCCGTGACCACGTAGTCACGGAGGGTGGAATCGGCGTCGGCGACACTGTCGGCGAGCTTGAGCACGAAGTCGCTCGTGCTCGTGCGCTCCGGGATCTCGATGAACTCCCGGAGCAGCGGCGCGGGGGTGGGCGAAGACATGCCGTTTACCGTACCGATCAGTCCGCGCCGGCTCGGAGCAGGCGCGCGTCCGGAACGACAGGACTGACTCCTCGGCCCGACCGGCCGCTACCGGATATTCCGCCCAGTAGTCGCGCGGTAGACATCAACAGCCGATCATGGGGTGGACACGGCCATACGCCACGGGGTATGGAGATCCGAAGACGAAGGCATGGATCGTGCGGGCCGGCCGTGACGACAGCTATGACGCACTCGTCCTCGACAAGGCTCTTATCGCGGTCGCCTGGTCGGCTGGCGCGACGAGTTGCCATAGCCGAGACCGCCGGGACGCCAGCATCTCGGTCACCTCGGCCACGTCGCCGGCAGTCCACCAGGTGTGAGTGGAGCGCGTTTCGGCAAGGTCGGACATCCTGATTCCTTTCCTTGATTTACCGGGTCAACGCACGCGGCGGAAGCGCTTTACGAAGGTGCATCCATCCGGCAGCGGGCGATCCACCACCTCGGCGTTCCGAACTGCCTCGCGGTGGTTCTCGATGCTCTCGGCGGAGGCCCGCGCTCCAGCCGGCAGCCGCCGGACGTAGCCTTCCACCCAGTAGCCCGGATGGGCGGTGCGGTGGGCGTCACGGGTCTCACCCCGTCGGCTGACGGCTTCAACCCTGGGGGCGTAGCGCAGGAGATCGGCCCGCGCCTGTCCGGCTAACGGCGGGTACCAGGGAAGGTCATCCTGATCGAGGCTGCCGCTTACTCGGCTGATTCGTCGGTCCTGTACCAACTGCCGCACGGCTGCACCAATGCCCTTGACACGCTGTTCCGGCAGTCCCAGCCTCAGGCAGTTCCGCAGAAGAGCCCCTTCAGCCAGAATCGCGGTTCCGTCCGCGCTCAGATGCCCCAGCTTGCGCAGCGTACGCAGCACCCAGCCGGTGTCGGACAACTCGGGGACCGGTTCCTCCTGATCTGATCCGGGTGCGTTTTCCCGGGTGACCACCTGCGCGTCGTAGTGGTGGTGGAACAGCAGCCCGTCCACCCGCTGCGGGCTCGGCAGTAGGTCCGTGCGCGCGATGACCCGCGCGTCGCCAGGACGCCACCGACAGGTGACGAACGTGCCGGGAAGTATCCCCTCCGGCCACTCCACGCCGTGGAACTCCCACCGCTGTCCGAATCGGCGTAGCACCACGTCGCTGATCACCTGAACGTTCGTGCTCCCGCGCCTGGGGTGCTCGATTACCAGGCGAAGCTTCTGTCTGTCCTGAGCCGCCGTGTCCAATCCGTCGGGGAGAGGCGTCCAGCCTCCGTCGAGGTGGGCCCGATGCAGTGGGGCGTTCCATCGCAGCTCGCCAGCGTCGTGGTCACCCGGCAGCCACTGGGCACCGCTCTCCTCAGCCGGCATGTCCTGCGGGTCCGCGAGTGCCCCGAGTTCCTCGGAAACCTGCTCCGCCGTCGCCCGCACGGTCTCACCGCAACCGGTCTTGGCCCCTGCTCTCAGTACGACGGTCGCAAGCCGCCGCGCCGCCGCCGCGCCGCGATGCGGCCCGGGACATCTGTCGGTGAAGGTGAAGACCTTGCCACGACGCCGGACCAGCGCAGCCAGCATCTCCCGCGTGCGTTGATTTACCTCGAAGCCCAGGGCGTCGGGCACCAGCCCCACCCGCACCACGTACTGCACGACGTTGGCCGCCCTCTCGTCGCGGCAGACGACCCTGACGTTCGCCTGGTCCTCGCCCAGGTCGAGGACGGCTCGGCACGCTGCCTGCACCCAGGCGTCGTGCACGTTGGCGGCCCGGTCGATACCCGTACCCAACTCGCCGTACCGAGTGACCCAGCCGAAGCCGAACCGGCCGCGGTGGAAGCGGACATCGACGACGCCGACCACGCGTGAGGCGTCCGCCGGCATCTGCTTGACCAGATCGGGGCAGAGGAAGGCGGCAGCGGAATGCCCACACACCGCGTCCTCCGCTGACGGCACTTCGACAGGCTGCTGGCCAATGGCGGCTTCTTCCGGTACGCCGGTGACAGTGACCGTCAGGCTGTCCCGCACCATAGCGGCCACCGCCGGCACACAATCGGCGCAGGATCCAGCACGGCGGGCCCTCGGGCAGGTTGCGTGGTGCTCCGCGCAGGCGTTCGCGACCGCCGTGGCAAGCGCGGGATTCGAGAGCCGAACGAGGTCGAGTGTCTCGGCCAGACAGCTGGCCCGCAGCGACCGCAGCCGCTCGCCGCGATGCAGCTCCACGGCTCGCGCCCGCAGACCATCGAGGATCAGCTTCGCTTCCAGGCATCGGGCGTGCCCCTGCGCGTAGGCGCCGTCGGCCCGATTCAGCCGTGTCCGCAGTTCCTGGCTTGCCGTACGTCTCAGCTTCTCTGCCGCGGAGTCGCGGCTACGCTCAAGCTCGGCGAGGATCTCCTCGGCCCCGGTCGCCCAGCGTTCCGCCAGTGCCTTATGTGCCAACGCCCTGTCGTGGTGCTGCCGGCCGGCATCACGCACGGCTTCCTGAATGAACGTCTCGTCGCCGAGATGCTGGAAACGTTGGACGTCGATGGGAGGCAGCGGCTCGTCGCCTCCCTCGTGCTGGGCCAGCCAGCCCCACACATCCGAGGTCGGTAAATCGAGCGCGTCGGCACGTAGGCCGCGTCGCTTCAGGACTTGAAGGAGCGCGTCGTGCAGGGCCCCGCCTGCGACAGCGCGCGTGACCGCCACGTCCAGCTTCTCCGGCGAAACGCGTGCCGGGTCGTCCATCGTGGCTCGCTGCTGGGAGACGGCGATGGCCTCGCATGCCGCCCTCCGAGCCAGCGCCAGCTTGTCCCGAACAGCAGGCGGACACTGGGCCTGGCTCGTGTTTCCGGTGATTTCCGCGAAGCGGGCCTCCGCGTCAGCTCTCAGCTCGGCGTAGCGCAGTGCCGCTGCCGAGGTTGCCTTTTCGGCGTGACGCAGTGTCGCGGCGTCGGACGACGATAGTTGCTGTCCTTCAGCGACGGCACGGTGCAGGGCGGCGAGCCAGACCATGTCCCGGGGCAACGGGCTGGCGGGCTCATCCGGCTGACGTTGCACAGGTGTGGACCGAGCCGCTCTGCTGGCACCTCGTGCTCGGGCGGATCCAGCCCGGCCGGCACCCGGTGCCGCCCCAACCGCGTAGCAGTCGTGGCAGACGAGTTGCTCCCAGTTTCCCGCTGTGGTCGCCAAGCGGTTGGACGTGCGCATGCGCCGGCACCTGACACATCGGAAGGTCCTAGGACCATTGAGGACGTATTTCTGCAGCTCACCCACAGCGGGATGGATCTTCTTGATCTGGATCCCCGGGGGAACCTGTGATGCCATCGTGCCTCCCCAGCCAGTTCGGCCGCAATTATTCTCTAGCCCAAGGGCGCGCACTCTGACCCTGGCTGCCGCTTGATGTCATCGGCGGCGGGGGACTCATGAACATCCACATCTACGACTTGCGCATCTACAACCTGGGCTTTCGGCTTCGCCAGTTCCGAGCCGGACAGGTGCTCCTTCAGCCTCTTGGACATGGGGAGGAAGGTCGCAAGAGTAAGGCCACCCGACACGACGGCCCCGACGAGGGGGATCGCCTTTGAGACAGTCTGTGCGAAAGTCTGCTTGGTCATCTGAACGCCGAGGTAGCTTGCGACTTTCTTGACTACCGGGTAGACAACGCCCTTGGTGAGTGCCTTCTGCGGTAGTTTCTTGACAACTTGCTTGGAGATCTCACCCGATATTTTCCCCACGGCAGCGTTGGCCGACTGGGTGCCGAACATCACGCCCACGAAGAGGATGAGCATCCCTTTGGTCGCGTCGTCGAGGTCGTCGCTGTCGGCCGAGAAAAGGTCTGGCCAACTGTAGAGGTAGGCAAGTTTTTGTGCGATTCGGAGCATGTGGCCGAAGTATTGGGCCAGGTCGGCGGGCACAGTGGCGGGCAGGAACAGCAAACCGGGCATCCCCGCAGCGGCAGAGAGAACGCTGGCCTTGGCAGCCTCGTAATAGATGGAATCGTCTGCCGCCTTATCGAGAACTTCGAGAGGGATTCCGGCTGCTGCGGGGGTCTCTTCGATCGCTCGGCGAATCTCGTCCTCAGAACAGTGCTGGGTCAGGGCACTCCTGAGGTATTCGGCCCTACTGATTCGCACGCCCGGAAGACCTGCTGCGCTCACCAGCACTGCGGAAAAGCGCGCCTCCGGGTCCTCGATCGCTTGGCTCGTGGCCATGGCATGAACCTCCCCATTTGATTTTTGCAGAAGAACGTCGCCGAGGAACGCCGCGGAAGTGAAGCGGGCCCCTATGCCTTGGATTTACGACCACGGGTGGCCTTCGGCGGGCGCCAGGACGTCAGCGCCTCGTCTGTGAGGTGGAGGCGGTTGGTGGTCTCGGCGAGGAAGCTGGCGTAGATGTCAGCCGGCGAGGCGCCCCACTGCGGGTCGAACTCGCCGTGCCACTGGCGTACCCAGGGCAGGATTTCGCGCAGCCCCGCGACCAGCGGTGACAGCCGGTCGGCGGCCCAGCCGTCCTCCTGTTCGCGGGCGACGATCAGGGTGGCCAGGGCCTGGGCCTGCTCGCGGTGGTCCCAGCCGGCCCAGCCGACCAGCAGCGACGGGTCACCGTCGCGGCTGGCACCCGGGTACGACACGAACCGCTCCTTGGGCACGTCGAGCTTGCCCCGGTGCTTCCAGTAGCTGCCCTTGAGGAAGTCCGCCGAGGTGTACTTCGGCGGCACCGGGATCTGCTTGCGGAACTCCCGCTTCGCCGCCTCGTCGGGCAGCGCGTCCTCCTGCCGCTGCAGGTCCCACACGTGCTCCCAGTCGGCGCGCTTCGCCAGCCCGGAGTCCTTGTAGCGCAGCGCGGCCAGGTGCGGCACGTGCTCGTCGGCAACCAGGTCGGCGATCACCTTGCCGAGATCCTGACCGGGCGCGTAGAGGTTGGCGACGGTGAGCACGTCGTCGTCGCGGCGCAGCTCGTCGGCGAGCTGGGCGGTGGTCAGCGGACACGGCTGCTCCAGCCCGTCGACGTAGTGGTACCACAGCTCCCGCGCCTCGCACCGGTCCAGCAGCCAGTCGCGCAGCGCCTTGCGCCGCATCGCGTCCCAGCCCTCGGTGGCCCAGCGCCGCTTGCACTCCGGCCGCTCGATCAGCCCGATGTTGCGATTGCCCTCGATGACCGCGATCCGCCGCTCCACGACCGCCTTGTACTCCGCCGACCAGGACACCGGCAGCTCCGTGATCGGCATCGACCCGTGACGCGCGAACCACTGCGTCTCCAGGCCCTCGTCGCGCATCTTGCGGGCCAGCACGATCTCGAAGGCCCGCTGCCCGAGCTGCAGCATCGGCGGCCGGACGCTCTCCGGGGCGGTCAGGTCCTGGTCCAGCAGCCCGTAGAGCGAGTAGACCTGCCAGTCCAACTCCTCCTGCAAGCAGATCATCATCCCCCGGACCGCGTGCCACTCGTAGCTGGCAGCATCCAGCCGGTCGCGGGTCGGCACCCCGGAGCCCGCGACCGCCGCCGGGGTCACGGTGGCGAGCCGCTGCGCCAGGCCGTCAATCTCCCGGCTCAATTCAAGGGGGTACGCCGGCGGCAGCGGAAACCGCTGCACATTAGTTCCGTTGAACTGGTAAAACCTCTCCCAGTCATCGCTGGTGAAGCCGCCGCCCTCACCACGGATTCCCTTATCATGGCATACCTGCTTCAACCAAAAACAGGCGGTCGAACTGCCGAGTAGGCCAAGAAGCCGCAGGTGGTCGTCCTCCGACGACCCCTTCGGCAACTTGATCGCAGGCGCAGTCTGCTTGAAGACGTTCCCGCCCCGGTCCAATACAAAATGGTTATGGGTCGACACCTCAGCAAACGAGATCGACATTGGCGTCTGGTAGGCGGACGACGTGTGCTGCATGTACTCCCACCACCGGAGCCCAGCATCCGCCATGTTGCCCTGGAAAGTCCGTCGTTCCTCAAGGAGATGCCGCCACGGCCACAACTCCTCGGCAAGGCCGCTCTTGCCAAGCGATGGTTCGTACGGGTACCAGATGGCATCTTCCGGATTAGAGTCCCAATCCCGCAGCGTCTCGCCAACCATAAGCGGCCGGAGGGCCGCTTCTGTGACCCTGGTACGTAGGCGCCGATTCAACGGCCGGATAAAGGCTTCGTCCGCGCCTGCCCGGATCGCCCGCCCTACGGGCACATCAATTTCCCGGGTCAATACCTCGGCTGTGGCCCCCTGGATCGCCGCCGTTAACGCGGCAGCCCCGCCGCCACCTAAACTCCATGGGTGACCTTCCAGCCGAAATCGGTCAAGGTCTTCAACGCTGACCCAATCACTCTCGGATCCAGGCCGGTCCACCTGATTGGTAATCGCTTGCCAGACGAAGCCCAACCTGGGATCCGCTGGCACGCCTGGCTCTCCCCGGATTCCCATGACGGTCCGCACTACCTGAGCCCGAAGGTGCTTGCGCTGGCGGCCGACCAAAATCACCGTCGGTGTGCCGTGTCCCGGGATATAGGCACCAGAGGTGTCTACCACATGCGTCAGGTCAACCTCATGTGCGAAAAAGGCCTCGATCAGCTTCTTTCCGAACTCACGCTTGGCGAAGGAGTTGGCGGTGATCTGACCGACGTAGCCCGCACCTCTGCCTTCCTCGTCAGCCGGCATTGCCAGTTGGAAGAACCGCTGCGCAAAGGGCACGGACAGCGCGTACGTGCCGGCGCAAGCGGTGAAAATCCCCCGGTAAAGCTCGTTAAGAGCCTTGTCTTTGACAGTGATGTAGGGGGGATTGCCCACCACCACGTGGTAGCGGCCGTCCTCCAGCATGCCACGGTAATCCTGCAGGTCCTCGGTGCTGTATTGCAGGTCAGCCAGCTGATCGAAATCATCGAGATCGAACAGCGAAAGCTGACGATCTTTGATGAGCGAGTCACCCACCGCGATATGCAGTGGGAAGACATAGCCGGCTGAGTCGGCGAGGGTCTTGACGTTGCATGCCTGGACGGCGGCGACTAAGAGGCGGAAGCGGGCGATGGCTACCGCGAAGGGGTTGATGTCGACGCCGTGGACGGCGTCGAGGGCGAGGCGTACTCGCTCGTGAGGGTCACGGTTGGGGGCGTGCTGCTCCCACTCCTTCAGCAGCCGCTCGAAGGCACCGAGGACGAAGTGGCCCGAGCCGCAGGTCGGGTCGATCATTTTGACCACGTCGTGGCCGAACTCTTCAATCGCCGGGGTCAGCGTGAGGTCGAGGATGAACTCCTCGACGAACTCCGGCGTCTGGAGCAGGGCGTAGGTCTTGCGGGCCGCCTCGGAGAGGTCCTGGTAGAGGTCGCCGAGGAAGCGCGTGTCCCACTCTGAGTCGGTGAAGTCGTGGACCAGGCCGCCAGTCTCGCCACGTCGACGCCAGAAGGCGATCAGGTTCTTGGCCTCGTCGTGGGACAGCGGGATCTGGTAGAGCGGGTTGTGCCGCTTGTCGAAGAGCGACCTGCCGGCCTGGGTGCCGGCGATGGCGTCGAAGCCCTGGTGCAGCCAGTCACGCAGCGTCTTGTCGGGCTGGTCGCGGAAGAACTGCGCCTCGGCCTCCTCGGCTAGCACCAGCCGGTCGCCCGGACCTGCCAGGTAGGGGTCGGGCAGCAGGCCGTTGTCCTCGCAGAAGCGTACGAAGACGGTGCCGAGCACCCAGGCGACGGCGACCTGGGTGACGCGCTCGTCGCGCCAGGCCGCCCAGGTGGCGGCGGTGCGCCCGACCTTGAAGGCGTGGTCGTACTCGCCACGCAGGCGGAGGCGCACCTCCTCGACCGATTCGGCCTGCTCCCGCAGGTCCTTTTCCAGGTTCTTGACCTGCTTCTGCAGGTCGGACAAGAGCAGCTTCCGGTCGATCACCCGACGACTCTAGCCGTCCCGTCAACGGGACGGGGGTACCCGTTGGGTCCGTTTCCGTCGCCGGCCCGCTACCTACGGCTCCCGCATCCAGGTCTTCGGGTCGGTGACGAAGACGCCCTTGCCCTGCTGCCTGCGGATCACCCGCAAAGCCTCCAGTCGGGCGTAGGCCATTTGCACGGTCCCGTGACTGACGCCGTAGCTCTGACGCAGCTCGGCGATCGAGGGCAGCCTGTCCCCCGGCTTCAGCTTCTTGGACCTGACGTCGGCGATCACATCGTCGGCGATGCGCCAGTAGTCCGGCACTTCTCGCATGGCACTCCTCGCGTGGCAATCCGATTCGATCACACCGCGACGCGCCTAACAAGCAGCGTTGACTCATCTGACATATCTAGCCATGTTGATTCCGAGCCGGTCCTCGCATGGCAACGAGTCGGCTCATCCCCTGGTCGGGGCGGGCGTTCGTGCCCGTCCCGGCCCCCTCCGGCTGCTCTGCCGTCGTACCGCCGAATTGGGCTGCGGCGGCCGAGCGGGCGGGTCGTCCGCGGCCCCCTCGCGGACGGCCCGCCCTTCCAGACCCCACCGCGCGGAGCCTGCGCGCTCCCGCCTGCCCTGGAGAGGATCGTCGTGGCTCAGGTGTACCGAGGTGCTCAGCCCCATCCCGCCGGCTACCCGGGCCGGTTGACGCCGTACGAGGTGCGGACCCGCGAGTTTGCCGCACGTCGACGCGGCGTCGACCAGGCGGAGGTACGCGAGTTCCAGGCCCGGGTCGCCGACGAGCTGGCCATGCTCAACGAGACGGTACGGCTGCTCAGCCAGGAGAACGACCGGATCAGGCGGGCGCTGCGCGACTGGCAGACCCTGCACGCGCGGGAGTGCCGGCCGCCGGAGGAGCACCACCGCAACTCCGGTCACTGGTGACCGCGCGCCCCTCCCCCGGCGACCTGCTCGCCGTCGACGGCCGGGCCTCGGTGCAGTTCGCCGGGGACCGCGCGCTGACCTTCCGCGTCGTCTCGGTCTCCGACCAGCCGACGTACGCCGGCTGGATCTGGCTGACCGGCTACGTCCTGAACCGGCGCGGCGAGGCGACCGCGAAGCGCGAGATCTACGTCCAGGTCGCCGGCCTCACCCCGGCCCCTCCTCCTGACACCCTGCCCCGCCGCGCCCCGCGCTCCCGCCCTGCCTCGTCCTATGCTCGGCGACCTGATCAGGGCAGCGCCGCGAGTGGCGACCGCGCCGGACTGCGCGCTGGGGCTGATGCTGGGTGACGCCATCGGTCGACGGGTGGCGCGGTGCCGCAAGCAGGTGCGGAGCAGGTCGAGGCGAGCGGCCCCCAGTGGTGGGGCCGCTATCTCGACCGCTGACGATCGAGGGTGGCCGGCCGCCGCTGCGAAAGCGCGGTGGCGGTGCCGGCCGGTGCCGGCGTGCCGACCATCCTCTGGTACGCGACCCGGAGCGTCGGCGCCACGATCTCGTAGAGGTAGGGAACACCGTTGAGCCCTCCCCAGCGCAGTTTGCCCCAGGCGGAGGGATTGGTGAACGCCGCGACGAGGGTGCCGACGCCCGCGAGTCGCGCCTGTTCGAGGTGCGGGGCAACCTGACGGCGTCGGCCCATCAGTTCAGTGAGCACCTTGTGAACCTGGACGCCCTGCACGATGCACAGCGTCGGCTCCAGGATCTTGACCGTCGCCGCCAGGTGCGCGAGGCAGTTGCGGCTCATGGTCGTGTCGCTCAACGACCTCGCCCCGTCGGCCGTGGCCGAACACAACCGCAAGTTCGCCATGGCGTACGCGTCGAAGACATGCACGGGTTGCCGCACCCCGCTCATGCGGAGCTGCTCGCCTTCCCGATCGAGCCCCGGCTTCCGCCCCACAGCGAGCCGGAGGGCATTGGTGGTGCCCTTCATGTGCGGATTCCGGTCGGTGAACGACAGCTCGGCCGACTTCATCACCTCAGCGTGGCGCTGATCAAGAGTCACGTGCTCTCTCGGGCGCACCGTGTCCATCGCGATGACCAGGATGCGGCACGGCTTCCCGCCCAGCCTGAGGTCGTAGTGACGGCCGACGTGTGAGAGCTGCCCGGCGGCGAAGGACACCTCGGGCCGCGGCGCTCCCCGCCCGTCGAACATGACGGCACGCCGGCAACTGCCCAGCTTGCGGCAGACGCACTTGCCCGACGATCCGAGCACCTGCGCGCCCATGTACTGGCGCAGCTTCTCGACGCGCCTGGCCGTGGCGAGAGTGTCGCTTGCCGGGGTCATGGCGACACCTCGACAGGGCTGCGCTCGACGAGAGCGTCCCGCAGTAGGGCCGTCTCCTCGGCACTCGGCGGTCCAGCTGACCCTGGATGCCACTCGACGACCAGCCGCTGGCCCGACGGCAGCGCGTACGTCCGCACCGCCCGGCTGGACACCTTCGACCCATAGCGCCTGCCGCCGGATCCCAGCCGGCCCGTCCGCGGTAGCTTGAGCGCCTGGGCGATGCCGTCCCAGGGCCGGCCGAAGGCGAACACGTCCCGCACCGGCAGCTCCGCGATCGGCTGCCACACGAACTCGTCGATGACCCCGACGGGCGGCCGCAGCGGCGCCGTGATGGACTTCGAGTGCCACGGGTAGCACTCGAAGATCAACAGGTCACGATGGTCGGCGCTCGGGTCCTGGAGCCACCGGCGGGTGAACTCAAGCCGTGCCTGGTAGTACCTGTTCTTCCCCATCTCATCCGGCAGGGTCCATGGCGAGCGGTTGTAGGGGCATGTCGTAGCCCACCTGCTGTACGAGCCGTGCTCCTTGATCTCCTTGGCGAAGATGCCGTCCCGCCCCTGGAACCGGGGACGGAATTCGCCGGGGTTCAGGCCCAGCACCACCATCCGTGGCGTGTGCTCCAGACCGAGGAGGTCACCGTGATAGGGCTCTGGAAACCCGTCGCGGGTCACCTCGCCAGGGCCGGCGCCCACATAGGAGTCGAACCATGCCTTGAGTTCTTCCGGCATTCGATCGTCGCCGCTGAGCCAGGATTCGACGTGGGCGTCCCAGAAGGCCGCGACGCGCTGCCGCGCGGAGGTCGTCATGACGAAAAGTTAGCGACGCGTGACTGGTCAGGCCAGGGCGCAACGCGAAGAATCAACCTCGTGACCGAAACCTTGCGCCAATTGGCCGCGTTGCTGCGGGATCGCGACGAGTTGGACGCCCGGATCGCGGCGTTCACCGGGCGATCGGCACAGCCGGGTGACATCGGCGAGTTCATCGCCGCCCAGGTGTTCGACATCGAGCTGGCCGACACGGCAAACCAGGCCGGCTACGACGGCACATTCCGAACCGGTTCGCTCGCTGACCAGACGGTGAACGTCAAGGCCTACGGCGACGCCTTCGCCGGTCTCGACATCAGCGCGCACCACTGCGACCACTACCTGATCCTCAGTGGGCCGGCCAAGCCCACGGGCACCGTGCGGCACCACCGGTGGCGGATCTCTGCGGCGTACCTTCTCGACAGCCGCCGCCTGCTCGAGACCCTCAGGGCCAGAGGTGTGAAGATCGGAATCGCGACGAGCATTCGCAGAGCCGACCTCGAGGTCGCCCAAGTCTTCCCCACTACCGGGGCGCACGCCCCGATACGCCTCACGCCGGAGCAGGCAGCGCTGTTGTCGCTGTTCGCGTAGACCCCTCCTGCCCGGTGCCACCACTCGCGGGCCGGACATGCGCAGCGCCGCTAATTCGAACGCGCCGACCGGGGCGGACTGTCGTGATGACGACAGCGCGATGCTCCCTCGATCGGGCTCGGCACCGACCGTCGCACAAGCAATAGGCGATTTTCCATGGGAAAACGGCGGTTTCTCATGCCAGTGGATCGATAGCGGGTAGGCCCAGCGCATTCTTGACAGGCATTTTGGCGTTGGCATACTGGGCGGTGCCCGTACCCCCGGTGTGCGCCATCACGACAGATGCGGTGACCCATGGACGACCTGTCGGCAGCAGGCCTGGCCGCCGCAGCGAGCGCGGCTCTGATCCAGGCCATGGCCTCGGACGTATGGCTCAACGTGAAGGATCACGTGGCACGCATTCTCGGTCGCGACGAGTCGGAGTCGGTGGCCCGCGCGGAGCGGGTCCTGGAGGATTCGCGCGAACGGGTGTTGACCGCCTCGCCGGACCACAGGGACACGGCGTCCGCCCTGGAGGCGGCCCGTTGGGAGGGCCGGCTACAGGCCCGGCTGGAGGAGGACCCGGGCTCCGCCGTCGCGATACGGGACCTGGTCGCCGCGGTCCGGGCGGCCGGCGAAGGCGTCGACCAGTCGACCACCGTGCAGCAGAACGTGACCGCCGGCCGGGACGCGTACACCGCAGGCCGTGATCTCACCGTGGGCGGCCCCGAGCGGGCGCCATGAGTGACGCGTGACCGCGCCTCAGCAGGATGTCAGCGCACGGCGCGACGGCTACGTTGCGGGCCGGGACCTGCACCTGCATGTGGCGGGGCAGCAGCTCAGCCTCTATCCGAAAGAACGCTTCGCCGCGCCGCTGTCCTACGATCGCGAACGGCCCATCTTCCTCCAGTACCTGAATCCAGAAATTCGGTCGTGTTACGGCCGCCCACCGACGGCCCGTTTCACCGAGGCGGACCTGTCCCAGGCGCTACACGCGACGCGGCTGGCCGTGCTCGCCACCGACGAGGAACTGATCCTTCCCGCGTCGTACCTGTTCGAGGTGCCCAGCCTGTCGATCTTCCTCACCCGGATCAGGTCACTCGTGGTCCGGGGCGTGGTCCACTACTCATCGCACATCGCGGACCTCGACTCCTACGTGGAGCACAAGGCCGTCGAATACCGCCGCGACGACCGCAACCCCTACGAGCTGACCCCGCACCGCAGTCTCACCGACGGTCTCGTTTGGCGGCCCCGCTACGCGCAGAACACCGCCACGGACATCGGCCAGAGCTGGGGCACCGCCCTACAGCCGGACGGCGAGCTGGCCACGACGCTCGCCAGCATCGCCGGTCGCTGGCCCTCGATGGCCGGCGACGTCGAGACGCACCTGCATGAGGTGCCCGATCGACTCGACGGGCAGGCCTTCATCAGCCGGTTCGTCCGGGCCACAGTGCCGGTGACACTGGGAGCCGAGGAACGGGCCAGGATCGACATGTTCCTGTCCCGCGAATACCTCGCCAGCTACCTCCGCGACCTCGACGCCGCCGTCGTCGCCGACTTCGACTTCGGTGACTTCTCCTGCGGCATCCGCCAGATGCGGACGTCCCTCGCAGACCGGGTGCTGTCCGCCCGCTCGTTCGACCTCGGCCTGCGCTGGCTCGGCATCCACGACTTCGTCCACCGCAGCGCCCGCTGGCCCGATCTGCTCAGCCTGCGCGCTACTCCCGAGTTCGGCACCGTCGCCACCGCCACACAGCATCCGGTGCTCCGCGCCCGGCTCCGCGAGGCGGTGATCCGCGGGCGGAAGCGCATCAGGTTCCAGAACGCCGCGACCATCCAGCAGGCGTTGACCGTGGTGGCCGTCGTCGCCAACAAGCTCGATGTCACGTTGAACCAGGCAGATCCCGACCGAAGGGCACGATGATGCTGATTTCCGTCTACTGTTCCGGATCGATCATGAAGGGCGGGGGCGACCAACAGCGTCTCTGCTGGACGGATGTGGAGCGGGATGAGGTCGCGGGCGGGGCGGCTCCCTGCGACGTCGTCTTCCTCAATCCGGACGATCCGATACCGGACGCAGGCAACACGTTGGGCCAGTTCGGTCGGGACATGTACCAGGTGATGGTGGCGACGGCGGTCATCGTCGACGCGCGGGTACGCCGTGGGATCGGCATCGGTGTCGAGATGGCGGCAGCGGTCACGCTGGGAACGCCCGTGGTCGTGGTCGCACCCCGCAATTCGCAGTACCGCAGTGACGTCCTGGAATATCGGGGCGTGCGGGTGACCGACTACGTGCACCCGCACGTGGCGGCGCTCGCCACCGACGTGGTCGACGACTTCGCCGCCGCCGGTCGCGCTCTCGTGGCGTTGGCCGGCCGACCCAGGGCAGCCCAACCTCGCCCCGCCTGGCTGTCCGCCGCACTGGACGAGTACGAGAACAACGTGCTCGACATCGACACACCGATGCTCGACGCACTGCGACGGATCAGGGCCGGCGCGGCGCGAGTGCCCAGCACGACGGCATGATCGCCGACACGGGGTCCAGCGCCGCCGAGCCGATCGGCGCCAGGACGGGGGTGACCGGCCTCCACCTGGTGCACAACCGGCACCTGGAAACGCTGTTGTTCGACCGTAACCTGACAGGCCTGCCGTTCCGGCGGGCCTGCCTCGCCAGCAGCCGCGAGTTCGTCCGACACATCCGGGACGAACTCGACGGCGCCGACCTCGGCGAGCTGATCATCCTCAGCAAGGGGTTGGTCTACCAACTCGCGGAGGCGGTCGCGATCGAGGCCGGCCGAAACCTGCCGGCGAACCTGGTCTCCACAAGCAGGGTGGCCGTCGCCTCCGACAACGCCACGGTCGAGGTGTCCTACGCACGGTTCGACGCCGGCGGCTCGACGCTGCTGATCGGCGACACCGTCGCCTCCGGCGCGACGATCGTGGCGGCTCTGCGGGAGTACCAGCGCTTTCACCCCGTCCGCTGCCTGTACGTGCTGTCGTACGCCGGCGCCCTGCACGGTGCGGCCCGCATCGCCGACTACTGCGCCGGCAGCGGGATCGAGTGCACCATGCTCTTCGGCCTGGCCGCGTTCGGGCTCGCCGAGAACGGGTTCGACCTGTCTTTCCTGCACCCCGCGACAATCACCAGGGACGCCTACCGCGAGCGGGCCCGACGGCAGTTCGCCGGCAAGCCCGTCTCGGCCGTCGGGTGGGACTTCGGCTCGCAGGCCATGGCACCGGAGAAGTACCGCCAGCTCTGCTGGGTCGAGGCCGGCTTGTGGGAACTGCAGGGCTCACCGGCCCTCGCCGTCGCCCGCGAGCCGGAGAACATGGCAGCCCTCGCGCACGAGGCACCCGCGTACGCAGGCACGACGTTCCAGGCTCCGGGCAACGACGCGGTCCGAGGCGCCGAGGCGATGGCAGACGCTCGGGCGTCAAGCGGTGACTGCGCTGCGGTGGGCGTTGACGACCCAGGCGTCCGGTAGGGCGATCCACTCGTTGTCGCCCACCCGCACGACCGCGCCGTCCAGCTTGGGCAGCAGCGCCGGGTCCTCCATCGGGCAGAGCAGCCACACGTCGCCCGCCCCGCCCCGCGCCGCGTCGGCCAGCTCGTAGAGCCGGTCCACCGCCCGGTAGCGCGCCAGCACCGCCGCGTCGTGCAACAGCACCGGCCCCTCGCCGGCCCGCAACTCCGCGCGCAGTTCCGGCGCGGCGAGCTGCCACGCCTGCTCGGCGTACTCGCCCAGCTTGATCGCCGGCCGGGAGCCGGGCTCCGCGATGTCGGCTCTCAGCACCGTCTCCCAGGTCGGCTTTGGGCGCGCGTCGACCAGGGCGTGCAGGTGGTCCAGGAAGCGGGCCGCCACGTTGACCGGCCGGGCGTCGAAGCGCCGGATCAGTTCCTCGCGGGCCAGGGCGTACCGGTTGAGGCGTACCGTCAGGGCCCGGAACCCACCGGCGGTCCTGGCGCCCGTCAGCCGCTCCTCGGCGCGCATCGCCGCCGCCAGCTCCGGCGACTCGGCCGTCCACCGGCTCGGCGCGGCCGTCGCCGACGGGCGACGCTGCATGATCGACATGGAGGACGAGGCGTTGCGGGGCGGCGGTGGCACGTACCGGTCGCGGTCCCAGCGCAGCTCGAAACCGGCCTCGGCGAGCAGCCGGTCCAGCTTCGGGTGCGGCGGCAACGGCTCCAGCTCGGGGAACCGCGCGGCCACCCGGTCGGTGACCTGCGTGGGGGTCAGGCCGCGCCGCTTGTCGGGCCCGGTGGCCGGGGGCACCACACCGGCCTGGGCCAGCCGCAGCGCCCGCACCGGGTCGAGGTCGCGAGGGTAGAGCTCCAGTCGCGCGGTCGCGGCGGCCCGCTCCGAGGCCACCGCCGCGAGCAGCACCCGCCGCCGCTCGTCGATCGCGTCGGCCGCCCCGCCGGGCGCGGTCACGGTCGCGAGGGTACGCAGCACCGTCGCCGGGCTCGGCAGCACCTCGCTGGCGGCGAGCCGGTCGGCTGCCTTACCGAGCGCGTCGGCGTAGTCGAGCAGGGCCGGCGCGGCCGGGGTGTCCGGGGCGTCGTCCTCTCCCGCCTCGAGGGCCACCAGCAGCCGCTCACCGTGCCGGCGCAGCAGCAGGCGCGGCTCGTCGGTGAGTGCGTCGATCTCCACGGCGGCCCGCACCGCGGCGAGCGCCACGGCCCGGCGCAGCGCGTCGCCGGTGCGCACCGAACCCCGACTGCCGAGCAGCGCTGTGGCCAGCTCGGAGACGCCCATCACCCGGCCCCCGTCGCGCAACAGCTCGATGATCTGCGTACGCACGCTGCCGACGACGGGAATGTCGTGCCAGCGCTTGCGCTGCTTGCCGAGGATCTGCGCGATGCGGGCGGAGCTGACGCCCAGCGCGGTGGCGACCTGCGGCTGCTGCGGCCAGGGCGGCAGCGCCGGCAGTGCGCCGGATTCGTCGGGCAGGTGCAGCAACAGCCGGGTGCCCTCGATCTCGGTGCCGTTGCGGCCGTTCTTCGCCGGCAGCAGCAGCGTCACGATGGCGTCCACGCCGACGCGTACCAGATCAGCGTCGCCGTGCCCGGCGGCGGTCTCGGTGGCCGCTTCGGCGGTGGCCGCCCTGCGGGCGGCGGGGGTGGTGGAGAAGGTCTCCCGCTCCCCCAGCCGGCCGCGCCACTCCTTGACCCGGCGCTGCAGCTCCTTGCGGGTCCGCGCGCCGAGGCCGGGGAGGGTGGCGAGCCTGTTCGCCACGGTGAGCAGCTCGCCGACTGTGGTGGCCTCCAGCCGGTGGGCGGCGGAGACGGCGCGCGGGGTGAGGCCGGCGGCCTCCAGCGCGGTGGCCCGGGTCGCCCGGGTCGCGGCCTCGTCGCGGGCCGCCTCGGCGGCCTGCTCGTCCGGCTCGTCGGCCTCGATCTCCGGGTGGTCGGTGCCGACCGGGACGCTCGCATCGGAACGACGGAACACCTGGTGCCAGGCGTCGCGCATGTCCTTCAGCGAGGCGAACCGCTGCCGGTGGTCGCGGTGCAGGGCCTGCCGGAAGAAGTCGACCAGGTCGTCGCGGATCGCCGGGTCGAACGCCTCCACGGCCAGCACCGGTGGGCCCTCGGTGAGCTGCGGTTCCGTGCCGCCGTCGCCCCACACCGGCAGCTCACCCGAGGCCATCTCGTGCAGCGTGACCGCGAGGGCGTACCACTCGGCGTGCTTGTCGTAGACCTGCCGATTGGCGGTGCCGAGGAACGGGTCCAGGTAGCGGGGGGTGCCGGCAGCGGTCTCCTTGACCGAGACGCCGGCCAGGGAGAAGTCGAACAGCACCAGCTGGCGGGTGCGGTTAGGGCGGATCCGGATGGCGATGTTGTCGGGCTTAATGTCGCGGTGGTAGACGCCCTCGCCCTCCAGGTAGTCGAGCGCCCCGAAGAGGTAGTGGCTGTAGGTCTCCAGCTCGTCGACGGTCAGCCGGCCGTCGTCGCGCAGCTTGCGCGCCAGCGTCAGCTCGCCGGCGTGCTCGAGCACCACGACGGTGCGGTTGCCGAGCTGCAGGGGCTCGGGCCGGGCCAGCCGGATCACGCGGGAGTCGGTGAGCGGGCCGAGCACCCGGGCCTCGTGCGCGAGCCGGGCGCCCTTCTCGTCGGAGAGGCCGACCTTGAGCACCTCGTCCTTGCCGGTGCGCTCGTTGTGCGCGAGGAACGCCCGGCACGTCGAGCCGGTGCCGAGGCTCTTCTGGATCGTCCACTCGCCGACCCGGTCACCGCCGCGCGCCTCCAGCGGGTCGACCTGCTCGGGCTCCCGTTCCTCCGGGTGCACCGAGCCGGGCGGCGGGGCGGTCAGCTCGTCCTCGACCTCCTGCAGCATCTCGATGAACTCGGCGACGGTGGTGAGTCGCTGTGTCGGCACCGGGGCGGTGGCCGCCTGGATCAGCTCGTCGGCGAAGAGACTGATCCCGTCGGCCACGGCGGTGGCGCGCAGCCCGTTGTCGCGGGCCAGCCGCGAGAGCAGCTCGGGGCGCTTCGCCGCCGGCGGCTCGCCGGTCAGGATCAGATACGCCAGCGCACCCAGCCCGAAGACGTCCATCGCCACCGCGTCGGGCCTCGGGGCGGTCAGCTCCGGCGCGAGGTACGCCTCGGCGGAGTGCTCGATGTGCGAGGCGGCGTGCGAGGAGTGGGTGACCGGGTCACCGCTGCTGCCACCGGCGGTGTCGGCGCCCCGGGTGGCCGCCTGCCAGTCGCTGATCTGCAACTGCGGCATTAGCCATGCCTCGTCCTCGCTGCCGCCCCGTCGCCGACGGCCGGGGCTGACCAGCACGCTGCGGGCCGACAGGGCGCGGTGGTGCAGCCGCCGGCGGTGCGCGTACGCCACCGTCTCGGCGAGCTGACGGATCATGGCGAGCCGGCTCAGCGCGTCGAGGCGGTCGCCGTACTGGGCCATGTAGTGGTCCAGCCGGATGGAGCGGTGGTCGTACCGGAAGATCAGCGCGGGCCCGGCCTCGTGCGACTCCATCGAGTCGACCCGCACGATGCCCGGGTGGTTGATGCCGTGCAGGACGGTCATCTCCCGCTTGGCGGCGCGTTCGATGCTGGCCCGCTCGGACTGCACCGCGTTGCGCTCGACCAGGTAGATCCGGATCCGCCGGTGCTCCCGCTCCAGCTCCCGGTGCCGGGCGTGGTGGTCCTGCCACGTCGGGCCCTGGTCGAACGGGCGGGTGTCCAGCTCCCAGGCCCCGATCTGGTAGTGCTTGCGGCTGCGGGCGATGCCGACGGCCTTGAGCAGCTCCGGCAGGGCTGCCGACATCTCCTTGGTGACCCGCTGCCGCTCGTCCTGCGGTGGGCGTTGCAACAGCGAGCCGATCGTCGGCAGGGGGCCCGGCTGGTGGCCGGGAGCGGATTCGGGGCCGTGGATGCCGTGCAGATGGTGCTCTGCGAGGTTGACGATCAGGCCCGGCTTGGACAGGAAGACCGCCGCCTGCACGAACGGGATCCTGAGCGGCGGGCCCTTGCGCTGGCTGGCCGCCGCCTGAAGCAGGGACTTGATCTTCTTGGCCTTGGCGTCGGCGAGGTGCAACGGGTTGTCGAACGTGCGGGTGCTGCTCGGGCCGTACAGGATCCAGTTGGAGCCGCTGGAGGTCAGCCGGCCGGTCAGGCTCTTGATCTCAACGAGGTAGAGCCCGCCCGGACCCGCCACCAACAGATCGACCTCGTAGGGGTGGCCGGTCTGCGCGGTGAAGGTGAAGTTCGACCAGGCGCGGTAGGGCTCCGTGTCGGGCAGCAGCGCTTGGACGTGCGCCAGTGCCTCCCGCTCGTGCGCGAACTGCGACGGCGTGATCGTCGTCCACCGGCCCTCCTGCATGCCGACGATCCTAGGGGCAGGTCAGCAGGTCATGGTGACCGCCGTTCCGGTGGCCGCCGCCGCGCCCGGCCCCTACCCACAGGAGTCGCAGACACCGCTTATCGGCAACGCTGTGCCGCCCAGCGGGTCCGGCCCTCACCGGGCACGACGCGGCAGGGCGGTCACCGCCGGGATCAGCGGCCGAGTTCCCGGTACGCACGCGGCAGGTCATCGACCGCGAGCACCTGCACCGGCGGCCTGCCTTCCTTGACGGTGACCAGTACGAGCGGATACCCACCTTCCACGTCGTCGGCACGGTGGAGGGCGTCCTCGATCGCCGTCACGGCGATCGCGAGTGGAGCAGCCGCCTCCATCTGTCGGGGCCGCACCGGACCGACCTCGGGGTGATCCGCGAGTTCTGACACCGAAACGGCCAAGTCGACCAGCGCCATGCCGTCGGCTTCGGCCTTGGCCTCGACCCAGCGCCCGACCTGTTCCCGGGTGACGAGCAGCCATCCGTGCTGCTCGTGCCGGTACGGCAGCTGTGAGAAGTCGTCCCGGTGCATCATGCCGAGCGCGTCCCGCAGCGATGTGTCCGGTCTGCAGGTCTTGGCCGTGGTGGCGATGTCACCAACTTTGCGGGGCTGGCGCACGCCCTCGGAGATCTTCTCCAGCCGCCGCACGACCTCTAGCGGAGGCGAGGCGATCGGTCCCGAATAGCCGTCGAACGAGACGTGAGCGTACGCGTTGCGGACACCTCGGCAACGATCGAGGAAGGTCTCCTGGTCCCGGGTCAGGAGATTCTCCTTCCCGGCCCAGGCCAACAGATCGAACGCGTCAGGGCCCCTGCTCGACACGCTCCCGGTCTGGTGACGCCACTGCTGCCGGAGGTGCGACTCAAGCCCCCGCCATGCGAGATCGAATCGCTCCGCGAGCGACGTCCGGTCACCCTTCGCCACGTCCTACCGCCTTCCTGCCCGATGCCTTTGCGCGGTCCCGTTGACATGCCGCCGAAAGGGACAGCGGGCGACACGCTCTGATGCTGTGATGATCCGATGCGCATCCGAATCGTCGGCGTGGACATCGGGTCGGTCAAGCGGCCGTCGAAGTTCGCGTGGGCCGCGCTCGACGCTCCCGGGCCGGAGGTCGTCGCGAGCGGCGACGACCCGGAGTTGGCCGTCGCGGCGCTCGTGGCCGGCCTCGACGACGGAAGGCAGGCCGCCCTGCTGCTGGAAGCACCGACCTCCGTGCCCGTGCCCGACACCGGTCCAGGTTGGCGCTTCCTCGGCAAGGCTCGGGCCGGCGAGGGAAACCGGCCGTGGTCGGCCGGCGCGGGGGCGGGCGCGTTGGCAACCGGCCTGGCACAGGGGGCATGGCTGCTCGGGCACCTCGCGGCAAGCCGACCCGGGACGACCGCCACCAGCCAGGCAGACGTGTGGCGGCGCGGCGGGGCACGTCTGCTGTTGGCGGAGGCGTTCGTCTCCGGCTCGGGAAAGCCGGTGGCGCTGCGGGCGGATCAGCACGCCGCCGACGCCGCCGCAGTCGGCAGGGAGATGGTGGCGCGGCTTGGCGGGGGCGACGAACTCGCGTCCGACGTGCGCTGCGCCCCGCAGGGTTCCTTCAACCTGTTGGCGGCGATGGCCCAATGGGCAGGACTCGACCTGGATGCCGACGAGCTACGCAAGGACGTGCTCGTGATCCGCGTCCATCCCGTGCTGCGCACGACTTGAGGGAGATAGCGGCCTCCGACAACCGGCGAGGCTACTCCTTCCCTACAGTTGCGCGACCGTGAGCGGGCGGCCCGGGTCAGCTCGGGACGTCGCGGCGGCGGAAGCCGGCCGTGCCGGCCGCCAGCAGGAGCACCGCCACCCCCGTCAGCACGACCAGCGGCAGCGCCGCCGGGTCGACCGCCGGGGCCGACGGCACGTGGGTGTACGGCGACAGGTTCAGCGCCGCCTGCGGCAGGTCGAGCACCGCGCCGAGCTGCCCGAGCAGCAGGAAGACGATCAGCGTCGCCCAGGACAGCGCCACCGACCAGCGGGGCAGCAGGCCGAACAGCGCCGTCACCACCCCGGCGACCACCAGCAGGGCCGGCAGTCGCACCAGCGCCGCCCCGCCCAGCCCGACGGCCCGGCCCAGGGGGTCGCCGGCGACCAGGCCGTAGCCGAGGCCGGTGGTGAGCCCGCCCAGCAGCACCAGGGCGAGCGCGCCGAGCGTCGCCGCGACCACCTGGGTGGTCAGCCAGCGGGTACGGCTGACCGCCGTGGCGAGCACCGCCTCCAGCAGCCCGTCGGCCTCGTCGTTGCGCGTGCGTAGCAGCGCCTGCACTACGTACGCCCCGATGGTCAGCGCGAACAGCCCCAGCATCGCCGCCAGGTACGCGTCGATGAGTTTCGCGCCGCCGCCCATCGCGCTGATGGCCTCGGCGGCGGCCGGGTTCTCCTCGATCATGGCGTTGAACTCGTCGCCGGCGATGCCCATCGAGAACCCGAGCACCGCCACCCCGACCGCCCAGCTGAGCAGCGCGCCGCGCTGCAACCGCCAGGCCAGTCCGGCGGGGCTGAGCAGCCCGGGTGCGGCCGTGGCCGGCCCGCGCCGGGGCGCGACGAGCCCGGCGCCGATGTCCCGCCGCTCGGCGAGGGCGTAGGCCGCCGCCACCCCGGCGACCAGCAGCGCGACGGGCAGCGCCAGCGTCCACCAGCGTTCGCCGCCGAAGGCGCGGACCTGGTTGCCCCAGCCGAGCGGCGAGAGCCAGGACGGCCAGGCGCTGACCACCCGCAGCCCGCTGTCGGTCTGCTCGCCCAGCACGTCACCGGCGGCGCGGAGCAGGAAGGAGATCCCGACGGCGGCGGCGGCGAGCGCGTTCGCGCCCCGGGACGTGACGGACAGTTGGGCGGCGACGGCGGCGACGCCGGTGAACGCCAGGCCGACGCCGCCGATGGCGGCGGCCGCGGCGACCGACCCGGCGAGCGGCAGTCCGGCGCCGGCCAGCGCGGCGGCGAGCAGGGCGGTGGCGGCCACGTTCGCCGCGACGACCACCAGCAGCGCGGCGGTGAGCAGCGCGTACCGGCCGACGACGGAGGCGCCCAGCAGTTCCGCCCGGCCGGTCTCCTCGTTCTGCCGGGTGTGCCGGATGACCGCGAAGGTGCTCAGCAGCGCGGCGAGCAGGGCCAGCGTCACGTACGTCTCGGCGGTCACCACCGCGCCGAGGTCGGTGCCGGCGATCGGCCCGTTGAACGCGCGGGCGACCAGGCTGGACGCCGACGTGCTGGCGTAGCCGACCCGGGACGCCTCGTCCGGGTAGAACTCCTTGACGCTGCCGGCGAGGGCGTAGCCGAGCAGGGGCGTGCCGAGCACCCAGATCGCCAGCCGGAGCCGGTCGCGGCGCAGCACGAGGCGGGCGAGCCGCCCGGTGCCGGTGAACGCGCTCACCGGGCACCCGCCGGCCGGTCGGCGTCGGGACGGTCACCGTCGGTCGGGCCCGCCGCCGGGACGGGGGCGCCGGCGGGGACGGCGACGCGCTCGTCGCCGTAGTGGCGCAGGAACAGCTCCTCCAGGGTGGGCGGGGCGCTGGTCAGCGCGCGTACGCCGAAGCGCACCAGGTGCCCGAGCAGCTCGTCGAGGTGGGCGGGCTCGACCTCCAGGTGGGTGCGACCGTCGACCTCGCGCACGTCGTGCACGCCGGGCAGGGCCGCCAGGCCGGTCGCCGGCCGCGCCGTCTCGACCGTCACGGCCGTACGGGTGAGGTGGCGCAGCTCGGTGAGGGTGCCGGACTCGACGGTGCGGCCCTCGCGGATGATGCTGACCCGGTCGCAGAGCGCCTCGACCTCGGCCAGCACGTGGCTGGAGAGCAGCACGGTGGCGCCGTCGCGCTTGAGTTGGCGGACCTCGTCCTGGAACACGGCCTCCATGAGCGGGTCGAGCCCGGAGGTCGGTTCGTCGAGCACGTAGAGCTCGACGGCCGAGGCGAAGGCGGCGACGATGGCGACCTTCTGCCGGTTGCCCTTGGAGTAGGTGCGGCACTTGCGCGTCGGGTCGAGGTCGAAGCGCTCCAGCAGCTCGTCGCGGCGGCGCCGGTCGAGGCCGCCGCGCAGCTGGCCGAAGAGGTCGATCGCCTCGCCGCCGGAGAGGTTCGGCCACAGGTTCACGTCACCGGGCACGTACGCGAGCCGCCGGTGCAGGGCGACCGCGTCGCGCCACGGGTCGGCGTCGAAGACCCGCACGTCGCCCGTGTCGCGGCGCAGCAGGCCGAGCAGGACGCGGATGGTGGTGGACTTGCCGGAGCCGTTGGGCCCGAGGAAGCCGTGCACCTCCCCCGCCCCGACCGTCAGGTCGAGCCCGTCGAGCGCGCGGACGCTGCCGAACGTCTTGACCAGGTTGCCGATGGAGATGACGGGCATGGGCCCTCCTGTCGCTGGCGGTGCCGACGACCACACTGTACTGACCGTTGGTCAGTCGAATCAACAGGGTCGCCTGCCATCGGTCAGACGCCGCTAGGCTTGCCGCCATGACCGCCGAGGCGCCCGACGACACGCGTACCCGGATCCTGCGCGCCGCGCTCGACCTGTTCGCCGAGCACGGCTACCAGCGCACCCCGCTGCGCCAGATCGCCGAACGGCTGCGGCTGACCAAGGCCGCGATCCTCTACCACTTCCCCACCAAGGAGCACCTGCTCACCGCCCTGATCGAGCCGATGGTCGCCGATTTCGAGGCGCTGCTCGACGCGGCCGAGCAGGGGCCGACCGAGCGGGCCCGGTGGACGGTGCTGGAAGGCTGGGTGGACATCATCCTGGGCCACCGCCGACCACTCGGCATGCTCTTCCACGACATCGCGCTCGTCGGCCGGGGCGACACCTACCACCGCCTGATCCGGATCGCGATGCGCGCCAACGACCTGATCGCCGGGCCCGACGCGGGGCGCCGGGAGCGGGTCCGGGCGGTGCAGGCGGTCGCCGCGTGCAGCGATCCGGTCGTCTTCTTCATCGACGTGCCGGACGCGGTGCTGCGGGCGGACATGCTGGACGGCGTGCGCCGCCTGCTCGGCGACCCGCCCGGCTCCGGCCCCGCTGGCGGCTCCGACCAGGCCGGCGGCGCGGGCACGGCGAGCGGCGTGGGCACGGCGGACGGCGAGAGCAGGGCCGGCGGCGCGGGCGCGGCCGGCGCCGAGAGCGCGACCGGCGGCGCGAACACCCGCACGGCGGCGACCAGCGGCGGCACGGGTACGGCGGCCGACGGCGGCGGCGGTGCGGGCACCCCGGCGGCCGGCGGCGTGGCGAAGGGCCGGCGCCGGCCCGGGCGGCCCCGGGCGATGAGCCCGGAGCAGGTCGAGGCCGCCCGGCGGATGCACGCCCGGGGCAACCACTCGGCGGACGAGATCGCCGCCGCGCTGGGGGTCTCGCGGGCCACCGTCTACCGCCACCTCGACCTGGCCACCGCAGAATAATGAGACTGGTTCTGCGACGGTTTTGAGAACGGGCCGACCCCGTCTCGCGGAAGGCGAAGCGATCAGCAGGAGGCACCCTCGTCCGAGGGTGCCTCCACTGCGTTGGTCCGATGGTGGGCGCGGTACCGGGACCCGATCACCGCATCGCCCGCAACGAACGGCTCACAGACCGGAACGGACGTCTGCCGGCTGACGGTCCAGTCCGGGCGCCGGGCATCCCGCCCTGATCGAGTTACGAGACGTCTCAGCGGGGAGCGCTGCCGAAGGCGCTGGAGAGGTACGCCCGGGAGTCGGCGATGGCGCCCTCGATGATCCGGGCCGCCTCGCGGGCCTCCTCGGGCCGGTGCCCGGCCTGCACCTGAAGCCGGAACCGGGACGAGCCGGTCGGGGTCACCGGGAACTCGACCATGAATGCCAGCACCCCCCGGTCGAAGAGCAGGCGGTTCGCCGTCCGCGCCAGCTTCTCGTTGCCGATCAGTAGCGGCACGATCGGTGACGGCTCACCCATGCAGGTCAGGCCCCGGCCGGCCAGCTCGTCGCGCAGGGCGTGGATCGCGGTGAAGAGCCGGGCCCGCAGCACGTCCCCCTCAGCCGACCGGATGATCCTGGTGGCCTCCCGCACCACCGCGGTCTGCACCGGCGACAGCGCGTTGGAGAAGAAGTGCGAGCCGCCGAACATCTTGATGTACTGCTTCAACGCTGGCGAGTGGGAAGCCACGAAGCCACCGTTGGAGCAGAACGTCTTGGAAAAGGCGCCCATCACGATGTCGACGCTGCCAAGCAGGTCCTGCATCCCCAGCACGCCGGTGCCACCGGGCCCCATCGAGCCCAGGTCGTGGGCCACGTCGACCAGCAGCGTGGCGTCGTGTTCCCGGCAGACGCGTTGCAGGGTGACGAGGTCCGGCCAGTCCGCGTCCACCGAGAAGAGCCCGTCGGTGACCACCAGGATGCCGTTGCGGGTGTCCGTGGCCCGGATCTCGGTCAGATGCCGACGTACCGCCTCGACGTTGAGGTGCTCGTAGCGGACCACGTTCCGGGTGGCCGCCCGCGCCCCCTGCTGGAGGCAGGAGTGGGCCAGCCGGTCGATCAGGATGTGGTCGGACTGCCGGACCAGACCGACGACCGCGCCGAAGCCGGCCGCCCAGCCGGTCGGAAAGAGCGTCACGTGGTCGAGCCCGACCAGGTCGCCGAGGGCAGCCTCCAGATCGTCGGAGATGCGGGTGTTGCCGAGCACCATCGGCGAGCCGGCGCTGTGCGGCCCGTAGTCGTGCATCGCCTTGGCCGCCGCCTCCCGGATCGCCGGGTGGGTGTTGAACGACAGGTAGTCCTGCGAGTTGAAGTTGATGCCGCGGGCGCGCCGGCCCAGGTCGTTGGTGATCTGGGCGACGCTGTCCGGTGCCGCCTCCAGCACCCGGGAGTACTGCCACGTCTCCGTGCGTCGACGGGCCTGCACCCAGCCGTAGAAGTCCCCGGTGCGGGTCAGCAGGTTGCGGCCGGCGGGCCGGTAGAAGTCGTACGCGTTCTTGTCCAGGGCGTACTCCTCGTCGGGGTCGACGGGGTTGCGCAGGTGGGCCGGCTCCCACATCTCGGTGAGGTCGGCGACCACCTGGGCCAGCTCGTCGTCGGCGCCGTCGAGCGACGCGAGGTCGTCCCACGGGATGTGGGTGGCCCAGTTACGGGTCATCTCGGAGACCTCGGCCGCGGTACGCGCCATGGTGTCGAAGTCCCGGCAGTGTGCCGCCTTGAGGATGATCCCGATCAGTTCGCCGTCTTCACGCTGGTCCAGCTCGGTGGTCACGGTGTCGTCTCCCTGGTGGATCATCAGGCGAAGAGGTTCTGCTGGTAGCTGCGGGAGGTCTCCGCGAAGTCCTCGAAGACCGCGTGGTCCGCGGAGGACTCCTTCGCGGCGTCGTTGAGCAGGAAGAGGTTGGAGGCCTGGAAGAACTCCGACACCGGCGCGACGTCGGCGTGGGTGGCGATGAACCGGTCGGTCTCCTGCTGGTTGCCCCGCAACGCGACGAACAGTTGCAACTCGTCGTGCCGGTACGGACGCATCTCGGCGAGGGTGCAGACGTAGTCGTGGTAGGCGGCGGCGTTCTGGCTCCGGCGGCGGTCCCCGTAGGCGGTCATCGCCTCGTCGATCGACGCGTCACCGCAGAGCCACCGGTCGAGTGCGGCGCTGACCAGCTCGGCGTCGCGGAAGGCGTGGGTGATGCCGATCGCGGTGCACTGGTCCTTGGCCGACTCGGCGTCACCGACGAGCACCCACCCGGGCCCGTGCAGTGGCCGGAGGAAGGCCGACTGGTCCAGGGTGCCGTAGATGCGTTCCTCCCTGGTTCCCTTGGTGCGCACCACGTCGCCCAGCTCCGGACTGACGAAGTCCAACGCCTTCTGGTAGTTGCCCGGCACGTCACCGCGGAACTCCCGCGACCACTCACTCGGCCCCCAGACCAGGACCATGTTCTGGTCGAAGTTGGTCGGCGCCACCGCGCAGGCCAACCGACCGCGCCGGTGCAGTTGTGCCGGGCCCAGGTCGAAGCCGGACCAGTAGCTCCAGTAGGCGAACGTGCAGCGGGGCCGCTCGTCGTACTTCGGCAACGCGAGGGTGCGGGCGACGAACGAGTTCCGGCCGTCGGCACCGACCACGATCCGGGCCCGCTCCTCGACCAGCTCTCCGTCGACCGCGCGCCCCCGGATACCGGTGACCTGCCCGTTCTCGACGATCAGCTCACGAACGGTGAAGTTGGTCCGCACCTCGGCGCCGGCCTTGGCGGCCGCGCCGACCAGGATCTCGTCGAGCACCCGGCGCCGCACGGACGCATAGCTCTGCACCACGCCCGAGTCGTCGCCGTGCAGGTCCCGGAAGTACTCGCGCAGCAGTTCGGTCGGCACCGAGCCGGTCAGCGAGATGCCGTCGTTGACCACCTCGACCGTGGTGTGCGCCGGAGTGACCGCCAGGACCTCGTCCAGCAGTCCCCACCGGTTCAGGTAGGACATCCCGTGCGGCCAGAGGAAGTGCGTCGAGATGACGTCGCTGGGAAACGAGGAGCGGTCCACCACGAGCACCCGGTGTCCACGCTGGGCGAGCAACAGGGCGGTGGACGCACCCGAACAGCGGGCGCCGATGACGATCGCGTCGTACAACTGATTGATCCTTCGTTGATGTGGCGGTGGCGGCGCAGGTAGCGGCGGCGGAGAACCCACCCAGGAGCGGCCCCGGGGTCCGCGGATCGCGCAGGTCACCCGGGTTGCGTGCGGCGTCGGCCACCGTTGCCGGTGGCTGCCTCTGCCGCACCTACCGATCGAGCCGGCAGGCCCGGCGGAGAGCGTAGCTCATGTCCACAGTGGATCGAAACCGCTCGGAGTGGGCGTCCGAGGCATCCGACAGAAGCTGCGCGGAGAATGTCGGGTGATCGGGACCGGCGCCGCCGCACGATGGGGGCATGGATGACACGACCTTGGTGTCCCGCTTTCTTCGCGACGGCTTCGTCAAGCTGGAGGGCGCCGTCGCGCCGCGCGTGGCAGCGGACTGCGCGCGGCTGCTGTGGCGGGAGACGGGCTGCGACCCGGACGATCCGGCGACGTGGACGCAGCCCGTGCACTGGGTGCCCGGCCTGGCGCAGGGACCGTTCGCCGCCGCTCCCAATTCCCCGTTCCTCCATCGCGCGTACGACCTGCTCGTCGGCGCGGGACGCTGGGAGCCGCGCTACTCGCTGGGCACGTTCCCGCTGCGCTTCCCGCACGAGGAGGAGCCGGACGACGCGGGCTGGCACATCGAGGGCAGTTATCTGCCGGAGGGTGAGAGCTGGTACTTCACCAATGTGCGCTCCCGCGGCCGGGCGCTGCTGATGCTGTTCCTGTTCAGTGAGGTCGGGGAGAAGGACGCCCCGACCCGGATCCGGGTCGGCTCACACCTCGACGTGCCGAAGGTGCTGGAGAAGTACGGGGAGAACGGAGCGAGCGGACTGGCCCTTGCGCCCGACCTGGTGGCGGCGTCCGAGCACCGGCCACTCGCCCTCGCCACCGGATCTCCGGGCGACGTCTTCCTGTGCCACCCGTTCCTGGTGCACGCGGCGCAACCGCACCACGGAGCGCGGCCTCGCTTCATGGCCCAACCGCCGCTGATGCCGGCCGCACCGTACGAACTGGAGCGGGCCGACGGTGCATACTCGCCTGTGGAGATCGCGATCCGTCGGGGCCTCGGACGGGACGCCCCGGTCCGGACGGGGACGGCACCGACCACGGCGCCGGGGCGACATGCCCCGTCCGTTTCCTGAGTGCCTGGCCGAAGGTCATGTCGGAGACCCCGGGGAGCCGGGGTGAGGTCCACGGCGGGGTGCCGGTGAGGTTGCCGTCGCCGGTGCGGTGGAGGCGGGGGTGGCAGTGGTTCTGCGGGTGAGTGGCCGCAATGCGCGGTTCCAGCAGTGGAAAGCTCTCCTCGGCAATCGGACCAAGCGGCAGCGACGCGGCGAGTTCCTCGTGCAGGGCGTGCGCCCGATCACCATGGCCGTCGAACACGGCTGGCAGATCCGGGAGCTGCTCTACGACACCAGCGCGCAACTGTCCGGCTGGGCACGCGAGGCCCTGGACACGGTCCGGGCCGAGAAGTTCGCCGTTTCGCGTGAGCTGATCCATGAACTGGGAGGTAAGGCGGACACGGTTCCAGAGCTGCTGGCCGTGATCGCGTTGCCGAAGGACGATCTGGGCCGTATCCCGGTCGGCCCGACCATGCTCACCGTCGTGTTCGATCGGCCCACCAGCCCCGGCAACATCGGGACCCTCGTCCGGTCGGCGGACGCCTTCGGCGCCGGCGGCGTCATCGTCACCGGCCACGCCGCCGACGTGTACGACCCGAAGGCGGTCCGGGCGAGCACCGGCTCGCTGTTCGCCCTGCCCGTGGTCCGGGTCCCCTCCCACCAGGCCGTTCTGTCCTGGGTCGCCGACGTCCGCGCCGACGGCATCGGCATGAGCATCGTGGGAACCGATGAGCGCGGCATCCTGGACGCCGCCGAGTACGACTTCACGCAACCCACCCTGACGTTGATCGGCAATGAGACCACCGGCCTCAGCTCCGGCTGGCGCGAGGCATGCGACCAGCTCGTCCGGATCCCCATGTCCGGGTCCGCCAGCTCCCTGAACGCGGCGACCGCCGCGACTGTCGTGCTGTACGAATCGGCACGCCAGCGGGCCGCCGCCCGGCGGTAGCGCCCTGATGGCAGGCGACCGACCGGCGGCTGTCCGCCACCATCGCGCCACCTGACCCGCCGCGCCCTTCTGGACTCTGACACGTCAGGCGGCCAGGGTGGCGTAGCGGCCGGCGCGCTCCAGCAGGCCGTCGTGGCTGCCGGACTCGACGATCCGGCCGTGGTCGAGCACCGCGATCCGGTCCGCGCCCCGCACCGTGGAGAGCCGGTGCGCGATGGTGATGGTGGTACGCCCCCGGGCCACCTCGTCGAACGCCCGCTGCACCGCGCGCTCGGTCTCGGTGTCCAGCGCGCTGGTGGCCTCGTCGAGGATCAGGATGCGCGGGTCGCGCAGCAGCGTACGGGCGATCGCGAGGCGCTGCTTCTCGCCGCCGGAGAAGCGGTGTCCCCGCGAGCCGACCATGGTGTCGTACCCGTCGGGCAGCCCGGCGATCAGGTCGTGGATCTGGGCGGCGCGGGCGGCGGCCTCGATCTCGGCGTCGGTGGCGTCCGGGCGGGCGTAGCGCAGGTTCTCCCGCACGGTGGTGTGCAGCAGGTACGTCTCCTGGCTGACCACGCCGACGATCGCGGCCAGGTCGGCCAGGCGCAGGTCGCGCAGGTCGACGCCGTCAACGGTGATCCGGCCGCTGGTCGGGTCGTGCAGGCGGCTGATCAGCGCGGCCAGGGTGCTCTTGCCGGAGCCGGTCTCGCCGACCAGCGCCAGGCCGCTGCCGGCCGGCACGTCGAGGGTGATCCCGGCGACGGCGGCGGTGTCGCTGCCCGGGTAGCGGAAGGTGACGTCGCTCAGGCGAAGCTCGCCCCGGATCCGGCGCGGGTCGACGGCGACCGGCTCGGCGGGGTCGTCGACCTCGACCGGCAGGTCCAGGTACTCGAAGATCCGGGCGAACAGCGCCAGCGAGGCGGTCACGGAGACGCCCACGTTGAGCAGGCCCATCAGGGGGCGGAACAGCCCGCCCTGCAACGCGGTGAAGGCGACCAGGGTGCCGATGCTGAGCGTGCCGGCGGCGCCGGGCAGCCCGGCGCTGAGGTAGATGACCGCCGGGATGGCGGCGAAGACGACGCTCATGGTGGCCATCCGCCAGCGGCCGGCGAGTTCGGAGCGCAGTTCCAGGTCGACCAGGCGGTCCGACGAGGCGGCGAAGCGGGCGGCCAGGGCGGGCCCGGTGCCCAGCGTCTTGGCCAGGTGCACGCCGCTGACCGACAGCCCTTCCTCGACGGTGACGTTGAGGTCGGCGAGTTCGCGCTGGCGCTGGGCGGTGATCTCGCGGCGCAGGTGGGCGACGCGCCGGGTCAGCCAGATGGCCGGCGGCAGCACGACGAGCGAGACCAGCGAGAGCCGCCAGGAGAGCGCGACCATCGCCGCCACGGTGGCGACGACGGTGGTCAGGTTGGCCGCGATCGAGGTGGCGGTCGAGGTGACCACGCTCTGCATGCCGCCGATGTCGTTGGTGATGCGCGACTGCACCTCGCCGGTGCGGGTGCGGGTGAAGAACGCCAGGGACTGCCGTTGCAGGTGGGTGAAGACGTCGGTGCGCAGCCGGTGCATCACCTGCTGGCCGACCCGGGTGGAGATCCAGGTCTGGAGCACGCCGAGCACCGAGGTCACGGCGGCGACGGCGACCATGCCGGCCACCAGCCAGACCAGCAGCGGCAGGTCGCGCTCGGGCAGGGCCCGGTCGATCACGGCGCGCAGCAGGAAGGGCGAGGCCATGGCGAGCACCGAGGAGACCACGATGATCGCGGTGACGGTGGCGAGCGCCGCCCGGTGCCGGGCGAAGAGCGCGCCGATGCGCCGCAGGGACACCTGGCGGGCCTGCGCCTTCTCGGCGGCGCTGACCTTGCGGGGGCCGCGATCGCGGCCGGAGGGGACGGGTTCCAAGGGGGTACTTCCTCACGTAGGAAATGCTGAGGTTGCCTCAACATGAGGGAACAACAGCTCCTGCTGCTACCGTATTCCCCGTGACGGCAGACACGGACGACGCCGGGGACGGCCTCGCCGAGGCGTTCTGGGCGGTGACCCGGAGGCTGCGCCACCGCACCCGCGAGGCGCTCGCGCCCTGGGACGTCACGCCCGGGCAGTCCCGGGCGCTCGGCGTGCTGATGCGGCACGGCGCGCTGCGGCTCAGCGCGCTCGCCGAGCACCTGCGCATCGCCCCGCGCTCGGCCACCGAGGTCGTGGACGACCTCGAGGCGCGCGGGCTCGTGCGGCGCCGGCCCGATCCGGCGGACCGGCGCGCCACCCTGGTCGCGCCGACCGGGGAGGGCACGCGCGCCGGCGCCGCCATCCACGCCGCCCGCCGGGCCGCCGCCGAGGAGCTGTTCGGCCGCCTCGCACCCGCCGACCGGGAACAGCTCGCCCGCATCCTGCGTACGCTGCGCGACTGACCGCCCGGCGCCCGCGCCACCGGGGTTTGCCGTCCCCGGCGGCGGGTAGCCCAGCCACCCGTCCTGCCGACGGGACCGGGTCACCCCGCGCGGGCGGCCCGGCACACCTGCGACGCCGACAGGAGTGATCACGGTGGGTCGGATGTCCCGGAAGCACGGTGACCGCTGACGATGTGCGGCATCAGTGGCGAGGCGAGGTTCGACGGATCGACGCCGGACGCGGGCGCGGTGACCCGGATGACCGAGGCGATGCGCTCCCGGGGCCCCGACGGGGAGGGCCTCTTCGACGACGGCTGGGTGGTCCTCGGGCACCGCCGGCTCACCATCATCGACCTCACCGAGGCCGGCTCCCAGCCGATGGTCCGCGACGACCTGGGGCTGGCGCTGATCTTCAACGGCTGCGTCTACAACTATCCCCAGCTGCGCGAGGAGCTTCGCGACGCGGGGCACACGTTCCACTCCACCAGCGACACCGAGGTCGTCCTGGTGGCGTACGCGCAGTGGGGCGAGCACTTCGTCGACCACCTGGTCGGCATGTTCGCCGTCGTGCTGGTGGACCGCCGGCGACGCCGGCTCGTGCTGGCCCGCGACCGGCTCGGCATCAAGCCGCTCTACCTCGCCGAATCACCCGGCCGGCTGCGGTTCGCCTCCACCCTGCCGGCGCTGCTGCGCGCCGGCGACGTGGACACCTCGATCGACCCGGTGGCGCTGCACCACTACCTCTCCTGGCACTCCATCGTGCCGGCGCCCCGCACCGTCCTGCGCGGCATCCGCAAGCTCCCCCCGGCCACCGTGCGCGTCGTCGAGGCCGACGGGCGCAGCCGCCAGCACGTCTACTGGCGGCCCGACTACGCCCGGGACCCCGCCCACGCCGGCATGGACGCCGGGGACTGGCGGGCCGCCGTCGGGGAGGCGCTGCGCGAGGCGGTACGGCGGCGGCTCGTCGCCGACGTCCCCGTCGGCGTGCTGCTCTCCGGCGGCCTGGACTCCAGCATGATCGTGGCGCTGCTGGCCGAGGCGGGGCAGCGGGACCTCCAGACGTTCAGCATCGGCTTCGACAGCCGCGGCGGCGAGGCCGGCGACGAGTTCCACTACTCCGACCTGGTCGCCCGCACGTTCGGTACCGACCACCACCGCATCCGGCTCGCCGACGACGACCTGGTCCCGGCGGTACGGCGGACCGTGCACGCGATGACCGAGCCGATGGGCAGCCACGACGTGGTCGCCTTCCATCTGCTCTCCGAGCAGGTCGCCCGGCACGTCAAGGTGGCCCAGTCCGGCCAGGGCGCCGACGAGGTCTTCGCCGGCTACGGCTACCACCAGCCCCTCACGCGGGTGCCCCGCGACGACGCGGCGGCCACCTTCGCCGACGCGTTCTTCGACCGGGACCACGCCGAGCTGAGCCGGGTGGTGGACCCGGCGTACGCCTGCGACCGCGACGCCAGCCGCGAGCTGCTCGCGGCGGACCTGGCCGCGCCGGGCGCGCAGACGGCGCTGGACGCGGTGCTGCGCCTGGACACCCATCTGATGCTCCCCGACGACCCGGTCAAGCGGGTGGACAGCATGAGCATGGCGTGGGGGCTGGAGGTGCGCACCCCGTTCCTGGACCAGGACCTGGTGGCCCTGGCGGCGGCCTGCCCACCCGAGCACAAGGTCGCCGACGGCGGCAAGGGCGTACTCAAGGAGGTGGCCCGCCAGGTGCTGCCCGTCGAGGTGGTCGACCGGCCGAAGGGCTACTTCCCGGTGCCGGCGCTGCGCAACGTCGACGGGCCGGTGCGGCAGCTCGTCGCCGAGGCCCTCGCCGCACCCGCCGCCCGCGAGCGCGGCCTGTTCCGCCGCGAGTACGTCGCCGAACTGCTCGCCGAGCCGGACCGGGCGCAGGCCGCCGCCGGCAGCAACAAGCTGTGGCAGCTCGGCCTGCTGGAACTCTGGCTCCAGTCCCACGACATCCGCTGAGGGCTTCCGGCGCGCGACCGGCGGCGCGGGGTGTTCCTTACCACCGCTGCTGTGTGAGTCCGGCAGACGGCGTGGTCACCCGAGCGCCTGCCGGGCGGCCTCGCCCATGGGGTCCTCGCGGGTGGGCATCCCTCGGATCGCCGGCAGCACCTCCTCCCGGAAGACGCCGTGCAGCCGGCGCAGCTCCCGCGCCGGATCCTCGGCGTCGTCGACCCGCACGTCCCACAGTGGGTACGGCTCATCGCCGCTCACCGTCACGGTCGCCGACCGGGCGCCCTGCCGGTCGCCGCCCGCCCCCTCCCCGGCCTCGATGGCCAGCACGAGCCGCTCCGCCAAGTCGAGTTCCCGGCTGTCCTCGAACACCCCGACGATCTCCGCGAGGGTCTGCGGGCCCACCAGGCGGTTGCCCTGCACCGCGTAGCCGGGGCCGGTGCGGTGTCCCGTCCAGTCCTTCGTGCGGGCGCCGGTGAAGGCGTGCGAGCGCCCCCAGCGGTCGACCATGCCGACCTGCCGCACCTCCCGGCCCGGGTCCTTGGCCAGCAGGCCGGTCAAGACGTCCTGCGGCGAGCAATCCTCTCCGAGCAGGGGCAGGCCGTCGTAGGCCAGGAACGGGTTCGGGGTGGCCTGGGTCGCGACCGCGCCGACGCCGGAACGGACGTGGGCGACAAGCTTGCCGACCGCGGGCCTCGCCGTCAGGGCCCCCACCCCGAGTTGGCCGGTACGCGGGCACCGTGCGGCGATCGAGAAGGTCACGGTCGTCGGCTACCCGGCCGGGCGTCCGGTACACCCTGCACGGCTGCGGAACGGCGGGGCGGGGCGGCTCAGCCGGCGCGGGTCTCGGCGGCCAGGTGGTCCAGGACGGCGCGCACGTCGTTGTCGGTACGCGCCATGACGCGGCGCTGCCGGGTGGCGCCGTTGCCGTCGCGCCGCAGCCGGATGAGCTGGTCGCGTACGTAGTCGAGGTCGCCGTGGCGGGCCAGGGCCGGCGCGACCGTGTCGACGAGCTCGCCGACCAGGTCCCAGGCGGGACGGGCGACGCCGGCACGAAGGTCGATCAGGTCGCCCTCCAGCCCGTCGTGGGCGGCCCGCCAGTGCGCGGCGGAGACCAGGCAGTCCCGGATCCGTCGGGCGGGGACCCCGGCGCGGGCGTCGTCGGCCATCGCCGCGACGAGCGCGCGGACCAGCCCGGCGACCAGCACGGTGTCGTCCACCGCCGGGCAGACGTCGCCCACCCGCACCTCCACCGTGGGGTACGCGGCCGACGGGCGCGCGTACCAGTAGACCATCGCCGCGTCGAGCATGATCCCGGCGTCGATCAGCTCCGCCACCGTCGCGTCGTAGTCGGCGACCGACTCGAAGTGCGGGGTCGGCCCGATGCTGGGCCAGCGTTCCAGCTGCATGGAGCGCCAACTGGCGTGCCCGGTGTCGCGGCCGTCGTGCAGCGGCGAGTTGGCGGTGATCGCCTGCACCACCGGCAGCCAGGGGCGCAGGTGGTTGCAGACCTGGATGGCCAGTTCACGGTCGGGCATCCCGACGTGCACGTGGCAGCCGCAGACGGCGGGGTCGTGCGCCACCGGCCCGAACCGCCGGGACATGGCGTGGTAGCGCGGTTTGTCCGGCACCGTCCGGTGCGGCTCGTGCACGGGCGTGGCACCGACCGCGACGAGCCGGGCCCCGGCGGCCTCGGCCGCGTCGCCGACGGAGCGGCGCAGCGCCACCAGGTGCGCGCGCAGCTCGGCCAGGTCGGCGGTGACGGGCGTGACCATCTCCACCATGCTGTGCCGGAACTCCTGCCGGCTCTGCTCCCGCGCGCTGCCGGACAGGGCGGTGAGCACCCGGTCGGCGACCGGCAGGCTCTCCCCGGTCCGCGGGTCGAGCAGGAGGTACTCCTCCTCGACCCCGAGCGTCAGCGTGGTCTGGTCGGAAGCGGTGGCAAGTGCCGGACGGTACGTCATGGGCGCTCGCGTCCGTTCGTCGGGCGGCGCGCCGGGCGCCGCGCTGCCGGACGACCCGAGTTCCCGGCCCATTGGCTGGACAAACGCGCGGGGCGCGGGCGTCACCCGCCCGTCAGCATCGAGGTCGCCCGGCTGTCCAGGAAGGCGCGTTCGGCCGCGTTGTCCGTCAGCTCGGCGGCCGTCCGATAGGCCCGCGCCGCCTCCCCCGCCAGGCCGAGCCGCCGCAGCAGGTCCGCCCGGACGGCGTGGAACACGTGGTACCCGGCCAGGTCGAGCCGCTCGACGGCCGCCAGCCCCGCTGCCGGCCCGGCCACCTCGGCGAGCGCGACGGCCCGGTTCAGCGCCACCACCGGCCCCGGGGCGTACGCGGTGAGCTGGTCGTACAGCCGGAGGATCTGCGCCCAGTCGGTGCCGGCGGCGTCGGGCGCGTCGCTGTGCACGGCGGCGATCGCGGCCTGGATCTGGTACGGCCCCGGCCGGTCGCGGCGCAGGCAGCGGCGCACCAGGGCCTGCCCCTCGCCGACGAGCCCGGCGTCCCACCGGCGGCGGTCCTGCTCGGGCAGCGGCACCAGCGCGCCGTCGGCCGTGGTGCGGGCGGGGCGGCGCGCCTCGGTGAGCAGCATCAGCGCCAGCAGCCCCAGCGCCTCGGGCTCGTCCGGCATGAGCCACACCAGCAGCCGGCCGAGCCGGATCGCCTCGGCGCACAGGTCGGCGCGGACCAGCCGGTCGCCGGAGCTGGCGGTGTGCCCCTCGGTGAAGATCAGGTAGAGCACGGCCAGCACGGCGGGGAGCCGGTCCGGCAGGTCGGCGTCGCCGGGCACCCGGTACGGGATCCCGGCGTCGCGGATCTTGGCCTTGGCCCGGACGATCCGCTGGGCCATGGTCGCCTCCGGCACCAGGAACGCCCGGGCGATCTCGGCGGTGCCCAGGCCGCCCAGCAGCCGCAGGGTCAACGCGACCCGGGCGGCGGGGCCGAGCGCCGGATGGCAGCAGGTGAAGATGAGGCGGAGCCGGTCGTCGCGCACGGGTCCCTCCTCCGCCGGCACGTCGCGGGCGTGCAGCAGGGCGGCCTGGGCGTGCCGGTCGGCGCGGGAGGCCTCCCGCCGCAGCCGGTCGATCGCCCGGTGGCGGGCGGTGGTGATGATCCAGCCGGCCGGGCTTGGCGGCGGCCCGGTCTCGGGCCACCGCGCCGCCGCCACGGTGAACGCCTCCTGCACCGCCTCCTCGGCGAGGTCGATGTCGCCGAGGAGGCGGACCAGGACGGCGACCGCACGGCCGTACTCCGCGCGGAACACAGCCTCCACGTCGGGCACGGTCAGCTCTCGCCCTGGAAGGGGCGCACCTCGATCGGCAGGGTGGTGGCCAGCGCGTACCGGCGGCCCCACGCCAGCGCGGCGTCGAGGTCGGCCGCCCGGAGGATGGTGATCCCGCCGAGGTGTTCCTTGCCCTCGACGAACGGCCCGTCAGTGACCAGCACCTCGCCGCCGGACGGCCGCAGCACGGTCGCCGTCTCGGGCGCGTGCAGCCCCTGGCCGAACACCCAGCAGCCGGACGCCTCCAGTTCCTCCCGGATGGCACCCAACTCGCGCATCACCCCGGCCAGGAACTCCGGGTCCGGCAGCCCGTCACCGTCGGGCTGGTGGATGCTGAGCAGGTACTGCTTCATGGCCCCTCCTCGCGTCGGCGGCCGGCGGCGCCGCCGGCCTCTCATCCTCCACACGAACGGAGCGGGCCAGGATCGACAACCCGCCGGAAACTGCTCCGCCGACGGCCGGCGCCGGTCAGCGCGGGGTGGCCGCCAGCAGGTCGGCCACGGCGTCGACGGTCTCCGGATGCGCCGCCAGCAGCGTGGTCAGGCCGGCGGGAACGGCGGCGGTGGCGGCGTCCAGCTCGCGCCAGCCGCCGTCGCAACCGAGCAGCGCGGCGACGGCGTCCACGCTCTGCGGGTTGGCCGCCAGCAGGGCGGCGACCGGCCCGGACACGGCGGCGGGGACCGCTGGCGTCGACGACGGCGCCGAGGCCGACCACGGCGGCACCCAGGCGTCCAGCGCGGCCAGCGAGCCGGGGAACGTACGCCCCGCCTCCCGCACCAGCAGCGGCACCAGCTCCGCGCCGTGCTCGCGCAGCGTGGTGATCAGGGTGGGCAGCCACGGCAGCAGGACCGGGTCGGGCAGCCGGGCGAACGCGGACGACATCACCTCCACGACGAACGGCGCGAGCCCCGGCACCGGCTCCAGGGCCTGCACGAAGCCGCTGAGGTACTGCGGGAAGGCGGGCACCACCAGCGGGTTGGCGAGCAGCGAGGCGCACCGCTCGCGCAACTCGGCCAGGGGCAGCAGGCCCAACTGGTGCCGGGCGGCCCAGAGCAGCGCCACCTTGGCCGGCGTTTCCGGATGCGACTGCGCGACGGCGAGTTCGAGCTGGGACCGGTCGCAGCCCAGGGAGAGCGCCAGGCTCTCCATGCCGAACAGGAAGCCCAGCATGGCGCCGACCTGACGCACGCCGCTCTCCTCGTCGAGGAACGCGGTGGGCAGCAGGGTGCAGTAGTGCGCGTACCCGGTGGTCACGAACGCCTCGCACCAGGTCGGCAGCGGCCCGGTGGCGCGGTGGTGGGCCAGCAGCCGCCGGATCCGGCGCAGCACCTCGGGGGCGTCGTCGACGGTGCGTTCGGCGGCGAGCAGCTCCACCGCCCGGGCTCCGAGCTCGTCGACCAGGCGCGGGCTGTCGAGCAGCCGGATGGCGTCCTCCACGGCCTCCAGCGCGACCGAGGCCGTCGCCTCCGGGCCCCGCACGACGCGGCGCAGGCGCTGCTCCAGCACCTGCTCGACGGTCACCCCCTCGTAGCCCAGCTCGATCAGCGCCCGCTGGCTGCGGCCGAGGGCCAGGTCCCAGCTCTCCTGGATCGAGCGCTGCCCCAGCCGGCGCTCGCCCATGATGGGCCGGACCGCGTCGCGGGGCAGCAGGTGCCGCAGCCGCCACAGCAGATCCGAGCAGGGCACCAGCTCGGGGTTGGCCCGCAGGTCCACCAGGGCCCGCTGGATCGTGCGCTTCTCCAGGTCCAGCCCGAGCGGGGCGAGCCGGTCGTGGACGTCGCGCGCGAGCGGCGGAAGGGCCTCGTAGCCCACCTGACCGACCCGGTCGCCGCCGAACAGGATCTCGCAGAGCCGGCGGACGTCCCGGCGGCCCGGGACGACGTCCTTCTCGATGCAGGTGACCGCCGCGTCGGCGAAGTCGTACGGCGTGGGGCGCGCGCGGTTGCGCAGGCCGGCGAGGAGGATCGAGGTCTCGAAGACGGCGATCGCGTCGGCGGTGCTGGCCAGGTAGCCGTTGCGCCGGGCCAGCCGGACGATGTCGACGCACCAGCCGCGCAGCTCCGCCTCGTCCAGGCCCTGCGTCGCCGGCGGCTGCGCCAGGTAGTCGGAGAGCCGGTCGGCGACTCCGGCGGCGGGCCCGGGCGCCGGGGTGGCGCGGCGGCGGCCGCCGGTGCGGGTCCGGCCGCCGCGCTGCCCCTCCAGCCGGAACGGGCTCAGCTTGGTGCGGGCGACCGCCTTCGTCCAGGTGGCGGAGGCGATCGACACCGAGCCGGGCGCGAGGCCGAACTGCGCCTCGATGGCGGAGTGGCTGGACGGGATGAGCCCGTAGTGCCACCGGGTGCCGGTGCGCGGGCCGATCTCGAAGGGGGCGTCGGCCCGCAGCCCGAACTGCTCCACCCGGCTGGCGGCGTGGAACGCGCCGCAGACGTAGAGGCAGTCGGCGGGGTCGGCCCCGGAGGCGGCGAGGTGCTGCCGCATCCGAGTCCACATGTAGCGCTCGCGGTCCTCGTCGCGGTCCTGCCGCTCCGCCCCGGCCGGGCGCAGCCGCCGGAACAGGCTGCCGATCAGCACCATCACCTGCCGGTAGGTGTCGTGGTCGGCGTCGGCCAGCGGCTGCTCGACGTACTGGTCCCACCACTCCGACCAGTGCCGGACCTTGCCGTGGTGCAGGAGGTATGCCTCCAGCTCCGCGAAGCGGGGCCGCAGGTCGCCGATCTCGACCCCGACCGCGTCGCCGTGCAGGGCAGCCTCCTCCCCCGCCGGCGCGGCGGCCTCCACGTCCCCGCCGGCCGGGGCCTCGTCGGCGGCGTCGGCCGGGCGGCGCGGCGACCACTGAAAGACGTGGTCGGTGGAGCGGTCCACCAGCACCAGCTCGACGCCCGGCGTCTCCAGCGCGTACGCGATGGCCTGGTATTCCGCGCTGGCCTCGGTGATCGGCGCGACCACGCTGAGCGGCCCCCAGTCGGCCGGGAAGCCGTCCAGCTCCGAGGCGAAGGCCTGCACGGCCACCGGGAGGCTGCAGTTGCGCAGCTCGCCCAGCAGCGGCTGGAGGTCCTCGCACAGCTCCAGGTAGATCACCTTCGGCTGCTTCGCGCGCAGCCTGCGGACCATGGCCAGCGCGGACGCCGGAGAGTGGTGGCAGACCGGGAAGATCTCCAGTTCCTCGCCGAGGGCGCGGTCGACGTCGTCGACGATGCCGGCGAGGATCTCCGCGACGGCGCCCAAGCTGCCGGCGAAGGCGCCGGCGGCGGCCGTGAGCTGCTCGCGCAGCGCGCCGAACGGCCCGGCGGTGGTGGGCGCGGTCACGACAGGGCGGCGATCGCCTGGCGGCCACCGTCGAGGAAGCCCTCCCAGCCGCCGTCCTGCTTGGCGCGCGGCTCGACCACCCCGTGCAGGTACTTGTTGAGGATCGCCAGGTCCTCGGGGCTGCGCCGGGCCAGCGAGCCGACCAGCGACCCCGCCAGCGTCGCGGCGCGCAGGGTGCGGTCGCCGAAGAACTGACTGTGCAGGATGGCGTCCTCCAGGACGCCGATCTGTTCGGCGGTGGACAGCGCCGACTCCAGCTTCTCGTCGTCGCTGGTCGCCGAGGTGGCGGCGGCGCGCAGGTCGGCGAAGCTCTGCAACAGGATGTCGAGCAGGGTGGGCGGCACGTCCAGCGTGATCTGGTGGCGGCGCAGCAGTTCCTCGGTGCGGAAGCGGACGATCTCGGCCTCGCTGCGCTTGTTGGTCACCACGGGGATCCGGACGAAGTTGAACCGCCGCTTGAGCGCGGAGGAGAGGTCGTTCACGCCCCGGTCCCGGCTGTTCGCGGTGGCGATGATCGAGAAGCCGGGCTTGGCGAAGACGATGTTGTCGTGGTTCAGCTCCGGGATGGAGACGTACTTCTCCGACAGGATCGAGATCAACGCGTCCTGCACGTCGCTGGTGGAGCGGGTCAGCTCCTCGAACCGGCCGACGGTGCCCTGCTCCATCGCCGTCATGATGGGCGACGGGATCATCGACTCCCGGGACTGGCCCCGCGCGATGACCATGGAGACGTTCCACGAGTACTTGATGTGGTCCTCGGTGGTGCCGGCGGTGCCCTGGACCACCAGGGTCGAGTTGCGGCAGACGGCGGCGGCCAGCAGCTCGGCCAGCCAACTCTTGCCGGTGCCCGGGTCGCCGATCAGCAGCAGGCCCCGGTCCGACGCCAGGGTCACGATGCTGCGTTCGACGAACGTGCGGTCGCCGAACCACTTCTGCGGGATCTCCCGGTCGAGCCCGTCGGCCCGTTCCGAGCCGAGGATGAACAGGCGGACCATCCGCGGGCTCAACCGCCACGAGAACGGCTTCGGATCGGTGTCGACCGACTCCAGGAAGTCGAGTTCCTCGGCGTACTTGACCTCGGCGGGGGCACGGAGCATCTCGGACATGAGGGGTTGTTCTCCTAGGTGAGGAAGCTCTTGAGCTCGAAGACGAGTTTGCGGATGTGACCGGAGATGACCGGCGTGCCCAGGTCCTTGAAGCGTTGCCGGAACCAGGGGTTGACGCTCTGCTGGCCCGAGCTGTTGACCGAGCCGACCGGGATGAACCGCACCCCGGAGCGGTGCACCGCCTCGATGCCGTCGAACAGCGGCTGGGAGCGGTTGAACTCGTAGAAGTCCGAGATCCACACCATGACCGTGTTCTTCGGCTCGACGATCTTGGGGCGGGCCAGCGCCATCGCGACCGGGCCGTCGTTGCCGCCGCCCAGCTTGGTGCGCAGCAGCACCTCGAACGGGTCGTGCACCCACGGCGTGAGGTCCAGCGCCCGCGTGTCGTACGCGATCAGGTGCACGTCCACCTTGGGCAGGCCGGCGAAGATCGACGCGAGGATCGTGCAGTTGACCATCGAGTCGACCATCGAGCCCGACTGGTCCACCACCACGATCAGCCGGGCCGGCGTGACCCGGCGGGCGGTCTGCCGGTAGTAGAGCCGGTCGACGTAGAGGCGCTCGTCCTCGGGGCTCCAGTTGGTCAGGTTCTGCCAGATGGTGCGGTCGAGGTCGAGGTTGCGGTAGACCCGCTTCGGCGGCACGGACCGGTCGACGACGCCGACGCTGGTCTGCGCGACCTGGGTACGCAGCACCTCGGCGACCTCGTCGACGAACCGGCGGATGAGCGCCTTGGCGTTGGCCAGGGCCACCCCGGAGAGGTTGGCCTTGTCCCGCAGCAGCTGCTCGATCAGCGACATGCTGGGCGTCAGCCGGCTGGCCAGCACCGGGTCGGCCAGCACCTCCCGCAGGTGCATCCGGCGGACCAGGTCGCCCTCGATGCCGGCCAGCACCCCGCCGAGACCGTCGCCGCCGCCCTGCCGGCGCAGCCCGCCGGGCTCCATCCCGAGGGCCTGCTCGAACCAGCCGGCGTCGGACTGCCACCGGGCCAGCTGGCCGGCGTCGACCGCCCCGTGGCCGGTGGCGAACACGTTGAGCAGCAGCTTCGACACCAGCGCGGCGCGGCGTACCTCGGCGGCGCCGGGCGCGGACGACGGCCCGTGGTCGCCAGGCCCGGCGGCGGGCTCGGCGGCGGGCGGGGTGGGCCCGGCGGCGGATCCGGCGGGCTCGCTGGGTTCGGCGGGCTGGGTGGGCCCAGCGGCGGGCTCGGCGGACTCGGCGGGCTCGGACGTTGCGGCGGCGGGAGCGTCGGGGGTCGGTCGGAGCAGGCCGCGCAGCTCGGCGGCGACGGCCGGGAAGCGCTGGACGACGGTGTCCACCGACACCGCCGGGTCCAGCAGGGCGGCCGGCAGCCCGAGGTCCTCGACGACCGCCATGCTGGCCGACTCCAGGGTGGGCTGCTCGTCGGGGTCGAAGAGCCGGGCCAGCAGCCGCCAGTAGAGCACCTGGCGCCGGTTGGCGTCGGCGAGGTCCGCGGGGGTCGGGGAGTCGTCGTTCATCGGCGCAGCAACCGTCCCGCGCGCTCGCGCAGCACCGCCACGGCGTCGCCCGCCTTGGCCTCGGCCTTGGCGACCTTCGGGTCGGTGACCCCGCCCGCCCAGTCGCCGGTGTGCGCCTCGACCGGCTGGCGTTTGACGGTGGCCCGCACCGCCAGGGGTTGCAGCGACCACCGCCCGTCGTCCCACCGGATCAGGCCGAGGCACGCGGACGAGGCGGCCACCAGCTCGGGGGTGAGCGGGCCGCAGGACGGCAGCCGGTCGACCTCGACGGCGATCGACTGGCCGCCGATGTCGAGGGTCGTCGTGCCGTCGTCGTCGCGCACGGTGTAGCCCTCCACCAGCACGGGCTCGGCGATCCCGACGGGGTGCCGCTCCAGGGGCGCCGGCGCCGCCGCGACGGCCGTCGGCAACAGGACCCGGGCGGTGGCGAACGGGTCGGCCGGCTCGCCGGGTCGCACCCGGTCGTCGCGCCAGAGCAGGTCCGTCCCGTGCAGCGGCAGCCCGGTGACCGTGAGGCTGCGCCGCTCGGCCAGCGCGGCCAGCAGCACGGGATGGGCGTCCAGCAGCCGCCACAGCGCGGGCCCGACGATCGTCTCCACCTTGACCGCGCCGACCGCGCAGCGGACCAGCCGCGGCGGCCCGCCGTCGGCCGGTTCGAGGATCGCGTGCACCTGCGCCTGCACGGCGGTGTCGTGCTCGTGCACGTCGACGCCGAGCACGAGCAGCCGCCCGGAGACCTCCTCGACGGCGGTCGGGACGGACTCGGCCGCCGCATCCTGGGCGAGCAGCACGCCTCGGGCCCAGAGGTCGGCCCAGCGCCGCAGCGGCGGCTGCGCCATCGTGGCGACCGGCACGCAGGCGCGCAGCTCGGCGGCGAGCCCGTCGAGCAGCACCGCCAGCCGGCGCAGGCCGGGCTCGGCGAGGGCGGCCTCGACCGGCGCTCCCGCGGCGGCCACCAGCTCGTGGTCGACGCCGCCCCACCCGGTCACCGCCACCTCGTGCAGCCAGGCGCGGGCTCCGGCGCGGGCCGCGGACCCGGCGCCCGGGGACTCGACCGGGCCGGCAGCCCAGGGGGCGCGGACCCGGCCCAGCGCGGTGTCGAGCTGCCCGAGCAGCGCGTCGTGGGCGGCGCCGAGCAGCGCGCACCGGGCGCCGGCGAGGGCGAGCAGGTGTTCCTCGGCCACCGAACCGGCGGTCACCTTGGCCACCGCCTCGGCGAGCCGGTCGCCGAGCGGGGTGGCGCTCAGCGCGCCGGCCAGGGCGGCCAGCGCGGCGGCGTCGGCCTCACCCACCCGGGCGAGGCCGCGCAGCAGGGCGTCGTCGAGGCCGGCGACCAGGTCGAGGGCGTCGGTCAGGCCGGTCGGGGTGCCGTCGCGCAGGACGGTGAGCTGCGTGCCGAGCATCAGCGGCCCGCCCCGGTGGCCGGGAACCAGTGCAGCTCGGGCAGGGGGACCGCGCTGCCGGGCAGTTCCAGGTAGGACAGGTGGCGCAGGAAGCGACTGAACACGACGGCGGCGGGGGTCGGCTCGTGCCGCCCGGCGAGGGCGGCCAGCAGCTCCCGGGCGGTGTCCACCCCCGCGCCGACGTCGACCCGCAGGTAGCGGGCGACGCGGTCGGCGCCGTACTGGAGCAGTGCCTCGTCGGCCAGGGCGTGCAGGTGCTTGCACGGCGCGCCGCGTAGCCCGCCGCAGGGGCGGTTGTTGTTGGTGCTGCAGTGGTAGGCGTGGGTGCCGGAGGCGATCGACGAGACGTAGACCCGGTCGACGTCCGACCCGCTGGAGACCACGCCCTGCAACCGCCCGTCGGCCAACTCCAGGAAGGGCACCTTGGCCAGCTTGCGGGGCCGCGCGGGCGGCACCACCCGCACCGTGCTGCGCCGTCGCCACGCGGTCCGTTCCGCGTCAGCCACTGTCCGACCTCCCGTCCGCCGCTCCCGGCGCCGCCCATGACCATCCGCACGCCGGAGGGGTCGCCGGCGTCGCTGTGACGACAAGGATCATGGACCACGGGTACGACAGACCCTGAGTCGGGTTTACGGACGGTGGTCGCTGCGGAGGCCACGCGCCCCTATGCTTCGGACACCGACGCCGACGGGAGGCGGGATGTCACCGGTCATCGCGGTCCCGGGCAGTGCCGGTGCCACCCGGGTCCACCACCACCTGTCACCGCGCGCCGCCGGACGCGTCCCCGGCGCCGGAGACACCGGCGGCGGGTCGGTCGGCCAGGGCCGTCGGGGTGCCGCCGACGCCCGCCCCGGGGTGCGGTGTCGGGCCGTCGGGGCAGGCGCCCGATGGTGTAGAAAAGGCGGGGTGAGCGCAGCGATGACGCGCGGCAGGCCACACGGTCGCCGGACGGTCCACCGTGGCTGAGACCGAACTGCCGCCACCGTCGGTGGACGCGGGAGCCGCCCTGGTGCGGCTGGGGGACGTACCGCTGGCCGACCTGCTCGCCGGCGCCGGCGACGGCGTGCTGGCCCACGTGCTGGCCACGCTCGTGGCCGGCGACGAGCCGGGCCGGCAGCTCGACGTGTCGGCGTTCGAGTCGAGCTTCTGACGTGTCCGCCGACGCCCCGACGTCGGCCGCCCCGCCCCACCCTGACCACACCCGTCCGCCGACCCGGCACGACCTTTCGGCGCCGGCGGCGGGCTCCTGCGGGCCCGGCGCGGCGCCGCCGGCCCGGGTCCGGCAGCTCGTGCTCAAGGTGCACAGCCGCTGCAACCTGGCGTGCGACCACTGCTACGTCTACCGCAGCGCCGACCAGCGGTGGCGGGAGCGGCCCCGGGTGATCGCGCCGGGCACCGTGGCCCAGGTCGCGCGGCGCCTCGGCGAGCACCTGGCACGGCACGGCCCCGACCGGGTACGCGTCGTGCTGCACGGCGGCGAGCCGCTGCTGGCCGGTCCGGCGGCCCTCGACCGGACCGTACGCACCCTGCGGGCGGCACTGCCCCCCGGCGCGGCGCTCGACGTCGGCGTGCAGACCAACGGCGTGCTGCTGGACGAGGAGTTCCTGGCGCTGTGCCACCGCCACGACATCGACGTCGGGGTGAGCCTCGACGGCGGTCGGGCCGCCAACGACCGGCACCGCCGCTACCCCGACGGACGGGGCAGTTTCGCCGACGTGGCCGCCGCGCTGCGGCTGCTCGGCCGCCCACGGCACCGGTCCCGCTGGGCGGGGCTGCTCTGCACGGTCGACCTGGCCAACGACCCGGTGGGCGTCTACGAGTCGCTGCTCGCGTTCGACCCGCCCCGCCTGGACCTGCTGCTGCCGCACGGCAACTGGAGCACTCCCCCGCCCGGGCGCCGGCCGGGCGGCACCGACACCCCGTACGGCGACTGGCTGGTGGCCGTCTTCGACCGTTGGTACGCCACGACGCCCCGCCGCACGGGGATCCGGTTGTTCGAGTCGCTGATCGCGCTGGTGCTCGGCGGCCGCAGCGGCACCCTTGCGGTGGGGTTCGCCGAGCCGGACGTCATGACGATCGAGACCGACGGCACCATCGAGGGCACCGACACCCTGAAGACGACCGACGACGCGTCGATGCGTACCGGCCTCGACGTCTTCCGCCACTCCTTCGACGAGGCGCTGCGGCACCCGTCGCTGGCGGGCCGGCCGACCGGCCCGGTCGCCCTGGCCGCCGCCTGCCGGGCCTGCCCCGTGCTCAGCGCCTGCGGTGGCGGCCTGTACGCGCACCGTTTCCGCGCCGGCGCCGGCTTCGCGCACCCGTCGGTCTACTGCCCCGACCTCTACCGGCTGATCGACCACGTACGGCGGGTGGTGGCGGCGGACGTCGACGCCCTGCGCCGCCGCGCCCTGGCCGCGCCGCCCGACGCCGCCCCGGCCCGGCGGCGGTGAGTCGGTGGTGCTCTCCCCCGCCCAGCTCGCCGGCCTCGCCGCGGGCCACGGTGACGACGCCACGCTCGAGGTGCTGCGCGCCGGTCAGCTCGGGCGGCGGCGGCTGCTGACCGTCGCCGCCGCCCGCGCGGGCGGGACCGGTTCGCCGGCCGCGCGGTGCCTCGCCCTGCTCACCCTCGCCGAGCGGGCGGATCCGGCGGCCGTCGCCCACGTCCTGGCCCACCCGCCGGTCACCGGCTGGGCCACGGACGCCCTGCACGGCCGCCCCGACGCGGCCTACCTGGCCGGGCTGGCGGGGGCCGCCGCCCTGCGCGCGGGCCTTCCCTTCACACTCGCCGTGCCCTGCCCGCAGGGTGCGCTGCTGCTGCCCACGGTGGGTGGCGCGGTCGGGCTCGGCGCCGGCACCGCGCTCGTGCGTGGCACGGGACGGCGCTACGACCCCCGGTCGGCCGGCGACGGGCGACCGCCGCCGGGGTTGTCGGTGCACGGGCCGGCCGATGCCGTGCACGCCACCGACGGGTCGGGCGACGGTCACGCCCCGGCACGCGGGTGGTTGCCGAGCCGCCGGCTCACCCCGGGCCCGCACGCGCCCCCGACCGGGGTGCTCGTCGACGACCAGGATCCGCACCGGAGCCGCTACCACCGGCCGCCGACGAGCCGCCTGGACGACGCCACGGCGGAGCGGCTCGACCGGCTGGCCGGGCAGGCGTGGCACTGGCTGGCCGACCGGCTGCCGGCGCACGCCCGGGGGCTGGCCACGCTGCTGCGTACGGTGGTGCCGCTCACGCCGCCGCCGTCCGGGCACCCGGTCAGCGCCACCAGCCGCGCCGCACTGGGTGCCATCGCGCTCTCCGTGCCGGCCGACCCGCAGACGCTCGCGCTGCTGCTGGTGCACGAGGTGCAGCACACCAAGCTGGGCGCGCTGCTGGACCTGCTGCCGCTGCACACGCCGGGCGGCCCGGCCCGCCACCGGGCGCCGTGGCGGTCAGATCCCCGCCCCGTCGGCGCGCTGTTGCAGGGCGCGTACGCCCATCTCGGGGTGGCCGACGTGTGGCGCTGCCGACAGCACGAGGACGTCCGCTGCGCGTTCGAGTACGCGTACTGGCGGGTGCAGACCGCGCGAGCCGTCGCGCAGCTCGCCGGCAGCACGGAGCTGACCGACGACGGGCGGGCCTTCGTGGCGGGCATGGCCGGCACCCTGCGCGGCTGGCAGCCCACCGGCGACGCGCGGGTCGAGGCGGCGGCGCGCGACGTCGCGGACGGCGGGGCGGTGCGCTGGGCGCTGGCCAACCTGGTCCCCGACGACGACGGCGTGGCGGAGGTGGCGCACGCGTGGCGGCGGGGTCGGCCCCCGCCGCCGATCGCCGCACCCGCCGTCGTGCCCGGCCCGGCCCGGCCCGCGTCGACCGGGGACACCGGCGCGGAGGCGGCGGTGCGGCGGCGGCTGCTGCTGGCGACGACGGAGCACCGCGGCACGGGCAGCGGCGAGGCGGACGCGCCGGGGCGGGTGGACCAGGCCGACCGGGCGTACGCGGCGGGGGACGCCGTCGGCGCCCTGGCCGGATACCGCCGCCGGCTCGCCGGGGACCCCGGGGACGCCGACGCGCTGGTCGGCGTCGCGCTGGCCGCCGGGCGGCTGGGGCGTACCGCCGCCGCACGGGTGCTGACCACCCGCCCCGACCTGGTCCGGGCGCTGTGCCGGCGGCTGCCCGGCGCCGACCCGCTGGCGGTCGCGACCTGGCTGGCCGCCGGCCCCGACTAGCGCGCCCTCCCGGCCGGATTCGGCGCAGGGCGAGCGCTCGGACCAGGGCGACGCTCGGCGCAGGGCGGGCGCTCGGGCCCGACCGGCGGTGAGACCAGACCGGGCGCTCAGAAGGCGTTTCACATGTGGGTCAGTCGGGTGTGTTGAAGGTGCGGCGTTGTTGGCGGGTGGCGGGTCCGCTTCGGGTGAGGCGGCTGAGCATGCCGGCGATGGCGGCCCAGCGAATCATGGCTTCCGAGGTGGCAGGGAGGGTTTCGTAGTCGCGGGCCAGCCGGCGGTGGGCGGTCAGCCAGGCCAGGGTCCTCTCCACGACGCAACGGCGGCGGTGCACGACGAACCCGTTCTGGTCGGCGGGTTTTCGCACGATCTCCAGAGTGGTGCGCAGCGTGTCGCGGGTCCAGTCGACCAGACGGCCGGCACGACCGGAGTCGGCGAACACGTGCCGGATCGGGGGTAGGTTTCCTGCGTGGATCCCTGCCTGCGCTTGGCATTGCTTGAGGCCGACTATCTCAACGACGCGGTCGCCGAGATCCGCGAACGTCCGGTCGAGGAGCTCAAAGCCCGGTATGCCGAGGTGCTCGCGTTGGAAGTCTCGGCGGACGCGGATCAGGCGTCCTGGACCGACGCGGCGGATCTGTGGGATGCGCTGCCGGACGGCACCGACGGCACCATCCGGTCGCTGGCCGGCATCGAGGGCTTTTCTAGCCTGCGCACCTTGAACCTGCGCGAATCCGAGGTCAGTGATCTCGGACCGCTCACCGCGCTGCCTGAGCTGGAGCTGCTGTGGGTCGGTGTGCCGCCGGACGCGGACCTGACCCCGCTGCTGGCCTGCGATCAGCTCAAGCGGGTGCGCATCGGCTGTGCGGCCGTGCTTCACCCAGCGGGCCACGAGGTGCTCGTGGCGCTGGCCGCGCGCGGAGTCCAGCTGGACAACTTCCTGCCTGACCCGGTCGAGGCGGCGGCGCCATTCAGTGATCCGATACTGAAACTGGCAGTGCTCGATGCATTGACGGACTCGGTCGAGCTGCCGCCGACGTACTTCTTCGACGAGTTCGAGTTCGACGAAGGCAACCTGGCCCGGCTGATGACGGTCGCGATACCCCAGGCGGCGCTCGACACCGTCCACTCCCTCGGCTGGTTCATGGGTGGTGGTCACGACACGGCGCACCTGGTGTGGCAGCAGTTCGACGGCGAGTCCGACGAGTTCCGCATCCGGTCGCTGGCGGGCGTGGAGGCGCTGCGCAACCTGCGTGAGCTGAACGTCACCCCACTCGCCGTGCTGCCTGCGCACCAGGTTGCGCAGCTGCGGGCGCGTGGCGTCACGGTCAGCGAATTTGAGGAAGCAGCGCAGCGGAGAGCTGCACTCGCTGCCGTCAAGGCGCATGGTGTCGTCGTGATCGACAAAGCGGTGGCGGGCGTGAACGCGCTGACGCGGCGGTGGGTGGACACGCTCGGCTCCGAAGCCTCGGCTGCGGTGTCCGGGGCCGGGGTGTGGCCGCTGCTGGCCTATCTGGCTCCGGCCGCCGACGGTGCGGGCCGCGACGAGTTGACGGCGGCGACGGGAGTGTCTGCCGAGGACGCCGCCTCCACTGCGGCGGCGCTGGTCGCGCTGCTGCGATCGACACCCGGCCTGCGGGCCGCGATCGGCGTCTGGGCCCGCCCCGAGCTGAACCTGAAAGCCTCGTGGCGAGACAGCCTGCCGGCCCGCACCGTCAGGGTGCTCTACGACCAGGAAGTGCTCGACCGCTGGGTGCGCGGGGAGACCGACGGCGCGCTCGACCGGATGCCCGTCACGATCGATCCGCTGACGATGTTGATGCTCGCGTCGGTGCTGGTCGCCCGGACCACGTGGGTCCAGCCGTTCGACGACGGCGTGCTGACCGCCGAGGACGGACCCTGGACCGGACAGGCCCTCTGGGGCCTGCACCGCAGCACCACCAACCGTGACCTGCTCGCCGTGTACGACACCCCGGCCGGACAGGTCACCGTCCTGACCGTCGAGGGCACCGACGGCATCGACGTCGACCTGGCCATCGGCCTGCCCGACGCCCCGGCCACCGCGGTCCTCGCCGCCGCACTTGACACCCGATCGGCGGCGCCGACCCGGCGCGGCTCACAGCTCGCGCAGGGCGACACGGCGCCGGGCGTGTCCGTGGACCTCGGCTGGACGCACGACGACAGCCCTGGGCTGCTGGTAAGCCTGCCCCGGTTCACCGTGAGCTCGTCGCACGACCTGCTCGCGCACGCCGAGGTGTTCGGGCTGCGTGCGGTGTCGGACCTGAGCGAGCAGCAACTGCCGGGCCTGAGTGACCTCCCGTTGGGCGTCGGCGCGGCAGCGCAAGACCTCACCACGTCGTTCACCGCGGAAGGGTTCGAGGCGGTCGTGGCGACCGCGATCGGGATCCAGTACAAGGGCGCGCCACCGTCGAAGCGCCTGCTGCAGGTGCGGCTGCTGCTGGACCGGCCATTCGGGTTCGTCGCCAGGCACCGCCACTCTGGGCTGGCGCTCATCGCCGGCTGGGTCGCGCAACCAGAGGCAGCGTCCGCTTAGAGAGCGGTCCATATGCCTGTCAGTCGGGTGTGTTGAAGGTGCGGCGTTGTTGGCGGGTGGCGGGTCCGCCTCGGGTCAGGCGGCCGAGCATGCCGGCGATGGCGGCCCCAGCGAATCATGGACTCCGAGGTGGCCGGGCGGGTTTCGTAGTCGCGGGCCAGCCGACGGTGGGCGGGAGGACACGGTCTGCCAGGGCGGGAAGTCGACCGGCAGATACCGCCACGCGCACCCGGTCCGCACCACGTACAGGATGCTGTCGACGATCGCCCGACGAGGATGCTTCTCCGGCCTGCCCATCCACTGCGGCGACGGCAGCATCGGCTCGATGATCTCCCACTCGGCATCGGTCAGGTCAGACGGGTACCGCCGCACTCGATCCACATCCGCCTACCGACCGGACCCGACTCATCGACCGGACCCACTGTGCGACACGCTCGACCAGCGCACATCCCAAACGCGCTCTCAGAGCAGGGCGGGCTCGATGTAGCCGTTGAACCGGTCGCGCTGGCGGGCCTGGACCACCCGCGGGTTGTCGCCGCCGAACAGCTGCACGAGCTGGCCGAACGCGTCGTCGTAGAGGGCGCGGCCGGCGTCGGCCTCGCTCTCGGTGGCGATCCTGCTGACCGCGAGGTTGAGCGCCGCCGAGACGCTGTCCGGGTGCTCGGCGCCGAGGGCCCGGATCAGCTCGACGTAGGCGGTGGTGTCCAGCAGCAGGGCGGCGTCGCGCTCGCCGAGCGCGTACAGGTCGTTGGCGAGGTTGAGCGTGGCGAGCAGGGTGTGCGGGTGCCGCTCGCCGAGGCTGGCGAGAAGCTGGTCGCGGACCCGCTGGGCGAGGTCGAGCGCCTGGGGGTGGTCGCCACCCTTGCGTAGGAACACGCCGAGGTTGTTGAGGCAGGCCAGGGTGATGGCGTGGTCGGCGCCGAGGACCTCGGTGTACGCGTCGCGCAGCCGCCGCGCCATCCGCAGCGCGGTCGGGTTGTCGCCCACCGCCGACCAGGTGGTCGCCAGCGCCATCTCGCAGGAGAGGGTGTCGGCGTGCTCGCCGCCGAGGGTGCGCTGGTAGCGCACCACCGTGCGCTCCAGCACCCGGTGCGCGTCGGCGAAGCGGCCGAGCTGGCGCAGGGTCAGCGCCAGCTCCTTGGCGGTACGCAGGGTCTCCGGGTGGTCGGGGCCGATGATCTTCTGCTGGTTGGCGGAGGTGCGTTGCAGGACGCTGTGCGAGCGCCACAGCTCCCCGGTGTCGCGCAGCCCCCGACCGTAGTTGCTGGCGGAGGCGAGGGTGGACGGGTCCTCGTCGCCGAAGCGTTCCCGGCGCCGCTCGTAGATGTGCTGGTCGAGCTGGGCCGCCTCGCGGAAGTGGCCGACGAGCCGCAGCGAGACGGCGAGGTTGTTCTCGGCGGTCAGCGTACGGCCGCTGTCCTCGCCGAAGCTGCGGACGCTCAGCTCCAGGGTGCGCCGGTCGCGCTGCTCGGCGTCGTGGTAGCGGCCCTGGGCGCGCAGGTCGGCCCCGAGGCTGCGGGCGGTCATGAGGGTGTAGAGGTGGTGCTCACCGAAGATCCGCCGCTGCCGGTCGTAGACGTCCTGGTCGATCTCGAAGGCCCGGTCGAAGAGGCTCTGCGCGCGCAGCACGTTGGCCAGGTGGAACCGCATCCGCAGGTTGGTGGGGTCGTCGTCGTCGGTGTCGCGCCAGCGCTCCAACGCGTCCTCGGCCAGCGAGCGCGCGGACTCGTAGTCCCCGCGCCGGTAGAGGTAACGCACCGTGTCGGCGACGAGCTGGCGGGCCTCCTCGGCCGTCGACTCGTGCAGCGCCGAGGGACGTACGTGCGGCCACAGCTCGGCGTAGCGCGGCCAGTTGGCCGGCTTGTCCGGATCGCGGGGGCTGGCGGCGGCGAGCAGCGACTGGGCCTGGCGGCGGGTCTCGGCGGGGTCGTCGAGCTGGTCCTTGATGACGAGCTGCACCAGCCGGTGGATGCGCACGGTGTTGTTCTCCGCGTCGACCTGGGCGAGGCCGTAGCGGCCCAGCTCGGCGGTGACCAGCCCCTGCAGGATCGGGTCGGTGAGGGTGGGGTCGAACGGGGCCATGAAGACGGCGAACCGCTCGCCGGTGAGCATCGCGACCGGGATCGGCTCCGGCGCGTAGTACGAGCACAGCTCCAGCAGGCGCGCGGCGGCGGGCTTCTCCTGCCGCAGCTGCCGCAGCGTCACCAGCCAGGTCGCGGCGAGCGTCTTGGAGTATCCGGCCGACTGCCGGCCCTCGAGGATGCGCAGCAGGCCGGGGGTGTCCAGCGAGGCGAGGTACTGCTGCACCGGCAGCGCCGTGGCCCGCAGGTAGGCGGCGCCCTGTTCCACCGCCAGCGGCAGGTCGCCGAGCTTCTCCGCGACCTGGGTCGCCTCCTCCTCGGTGAGGCCGCGGACGCGGTCGCGCAGCAGCTGGACGCTCTCCGTCCGGTCGAAGACGGTCAGCTCGGTGGCGCCCGCGTACTCGCTCCAGGTCTGGTCGCGCGTGGTGAGCAGGACGTGCCCGGGGCCCTGCGGCAGCAGCGCCCGGGTGGCCCGCGACGGCTCGTCGGCGTTGTCCATGACGATCAGCCAGCGCCGGCCGGGGCCGCCCCGGCGCAGCGCGTCGAGCACCCGCCGGACCGCCTCGCCACCACCGCCGGCGCCGAGCCCCATCGCCTCGGCGAGGTCGGCCAGCCCGCCCCGGATCCGTTCCTCGCTGTCGGCGGGGATCCACCAGACCACGTCGTAGTCGCGGGCGAAGCGGAGCGCGTACTCGGCGGCGAGCTGGGTCTTGCCGACCCCGCCGAGACCGTGGACCACCTGCACGCCGGAGGCGGGCGAGGCGGTCAGCCGGTCGCGCAGCGCCTCCAGCTGCGCCGCCCGGCCGACGAAGGTGGTGCCGTGCTGGCGCACGTTCCACACCGCCGGGAACGATCCGGGGAACCGGCCGACCGCCCGCCCGGTCACCGCGTGCGCGGGTGCGCCCACCTCCTCGAGCAGCAGGGTCCGGGCGGTGCCGGCGTCGACGTCGCTGAGGTCGACCGGGGTGCGGTCGGTGTAGGGCAGGGCGAGCCGGGACTCGTCTACCCGCAGCGGCACGAGCACGCCGGTGCCGGCGACCTGGTCCCGGCTGGCGGCGGCCTTCCACGCCTCCCCCGCCAGCGGCGTGGCCGCGAAGTGCCGGGTCAGCACGACCAGCACCCGGCTGGCGGCGGCGAGCGCCCGGTCGAACTCGGTGCGGCCACCCGCGCGCACCGGCACGTCGACCGCGCGGCGGTCCACCCGCAGCCCGGCCTCCTCGAGCTGGTCGCTGATCCACTCCGCCCAGAGCCGGTCCACCGAGGCGTAGCCGACCAGCACGGTCTGCTCGGCGGTGAGCCGGGACCGCTCGAACGCGGTCAGCGAGCGGCGCCGTTCCTCCTCCGGCATCGGCTCCAGCCGGGTGACCCGGCCGCCGGTCACCACCGACGCGAGCTGCTCGTACGCCGCCAGCAGGGTGCCCGCCTGCTCCGGACGGTCGCCGAACGCGGCGAGGATCTCCTCGTAGGCGTAGAACGCGCGGTAGGGCACCTCGATGGTGTTCCAGTAGCGGGCCCGCGCGGCGTCGGAGAGGTGGTCGAGGAACGACGCGAACTCGGCCCGGACCAGGTCCCGGCCGGTCTCCAGCTTGCGCAGCTCGGCGTCCTCCACCCGGGTCGGCACGGGCACCAGCAGCGGCGGGTCGTCCGGGCGCTGGGCGCGGATCGAGCGGGCCACGGCCGACGCGCCCCGGATGCTCTGGGTCGACATGGTGAAGCAGTTGACGACGGTGTCGGGCAGTTGCACGGTGCAGATGCCGGCGACGTCGCTCAGGCCCGTACGGCTGTCGATCAGCACGATGTCGTACTCGGCGCGCATCTGCGCGCGGACCGCGTCGAAGAAGGCCGCCCCGCCCTGGCGTTCGTAGAAGTTCGACCAGTCGAAGGTGCTCACCAGCCGCGAGTACGCCGAGTCCTGCTGGCCGGCCGCCACGAAATCGATCACGCCTCCGTGCGGGAACTCCCAGTTCAGCGAGACCGCCCGCCGCTGGATCTTGGCGTGCCCGGCGAGCAGTTCCTGCGGGTCGTCGCCGGGGTTGCGCTGCATCGTGGCCATCGAGTAATCCCAGATCATCTCGATGACCCCGGGGGTGGCGCGCAGCTCGGAGTCGCGCAGGAACGGATGGAAGTAGCGGTGCAGGCCGGGCGACTCCAGGTCCCAGTCCACCACGAGCACCTGGAGCCCCTGGCTGGCCAGGATCCAGGCCACGTTGGCCAGCGCCATCGTGCGTCCCGTGCCGCCCTTGTACGAGTAGAACGTGACGATCTGCCCGCGTGCCGCGTCGTTCACCGCCATCGGCTGACCGCCTCCATCAGGGACCTTCGAGGATCGGGCGGTGCACCGGGCCGTCCGACGGCGGCTCCTGGTAGACCGTGCCCGTACGGTAGATGCGGCTCTGGGCCACGACCAGCGCGTCCTCCAGCTCGGCGTGGAAGCGGCCGGCGGTGGCGATCTCCGGTCGCCACATCGCGGGATCGTTGCGCACCACGTGGTGCGACAGCACGCGCGCCAGGGTCTCCCACAGCCGCTGGTTGCCGTCGGCCGCCGCGTCGTCGGCGGCCGTCCAGGGCACCAGCACCGGGGTGGTGCTGTCGGGGTCGCGGTCGTAGCCGACGAGGCTCAGCTCGTAGCGCGGCAGGCCGGCCGACCAGACGTCCACCACGAGCACGACGATCTGGTTGTGCGCCCGGGCCCACTCCCGCACCTCGGCGAGGTCGACGGCGTCCTCGACCGTCCAGCCGTAGCTCTTGGTGGTCGCGACCGCCCCGGCGTAGCTGCCGATCGGCGCCTCCAGCTCGGGGCGGTACGGCCGCCAGTCCCGGGCCAGCGCGCCGTAGCGCTCCTCCGCCCCGCTGCGGGTGCCGGCCAGTTCCGCCGCGCTGCCGGCGGCCAGGACGAACCAGACGTGCCGGGCGCTTGTCGAGCGGGGCGACCGGGCGGCGGACGAGCCGGGTGCCGGCCGCCGGCGGGTGGTCTCGAAGGCGCTGGTGACCTGGGCGAGCACCGGCCGTCGGGCGGGCCGGAGCAGGCGGTGCTCGCGGTCGGTCTGCACGATGTGCTTGGCCAGCGCGTCGACGAAGTCCTGGTATTCGTCGTGGTGCCGGCGGCGCTGCTTGAGGGTGAGCAGGCCGTCCTGGGCGTACACGGCGCCGGCCGGGAAGTTCTTGTGCTGGAAGCCGGTCAGCGCCTCGGGCACCCGGTCGCAGGGGATCCAGCGGATCGGCAGCACGGCGGGGGGACGGCGACGGAACTCCCGCTCGTGCGCGTCGACCCGGTCGGCGAAGACCCGGAACTCGCGCCCGCAGTAGTCACTGACCACGTAGCGGGGGGAGGTCAGCGCCACCAGGCAGGAACTGGTGGCGAGGGCGTCGGCGAGCTCCTGCGACCAGGTCGCGCCGAGCGGCATCTGCCCGTCGACGAATCCCGCCTGGTCCCAGCCCACGCCGGCCAGCCGGGCCACCGCCTCGCTGAGATCGCCGAAGAACTCCTGCACCTGGCCGTTGCGGTTGTCCTCATGGGCGTAGCTCAGGAAGAAGAGTGGCACGCCCGCCTCCGCTCACGGGTTCCACGATCGTACGGAAAGTATATGTCCGTCGATGCCAGGGTAGCGTCGTGCCGATCTTCGCACCGACCCGTGGAGAGTCGTATCCCCGACGCTTCGCGAAGGCGTCGGCGACACACCGACCCATCATGGGTCGCTTAAATAAGGGGTGACTGATATAAAGGGTTCCGTGCACGCCTTCGACGTACTCGGTGACCCGGTGCGGCGCCGCATCCTCGAACTGCTCACCGACGGCGAGACGACCGCCGGCGGGCTGTGCGACGTGATCCGGCGGGAGTTCGGGATCTCCCAGCCGGCCGTCTCCCAGCACCTGAAGGTGCTGCGGGACAACGGCTTCGCCACCGTGCGGGCGGAGGGGACCCGACGTCTCTACGCCGTCGATCCCCGGCCGCTGCGGGAGGTCGACCGCTGGCTCGACAACTTCCGCCGGTTCTGGACGCCGCCCCTGCACGCCCTCGCCACCGAGCTGGCCCGAGGCAAGCGCGAACGGCGGCTGCGCGAGCAGCCGCCCACGACAGACGACACGACCGACCACGGGAGAGACCGATGATCGACGCGACCGAGCAGATCAACGCCGTACGCCGCCAGCTCGGCCGGCGGGTGCTGGAGGCCGGCGAGGCCCGGGTGATGACCATCAGCCAGACGTACGACGCGCCGCTGGAGGACCTCTGGGACGCCTGCACCAACGCGGAACGGATCCTCCGCTGGTTCATGCCGATCTCCGGAGACCTGCGGCTGGACGGCCGCTACCAGCTGGAGGGCAACGCCGGCGGCACGATCGAGCGCTGCGACCCGCCGAAGGGCTTCGCCGCCACCTGGGAGTTCGGCGGCGAGGTGAGCTGGATCGAGGTGCGGCTGACGCCGGTCGGGGACGACCGGACCCGGTTCGAGCTGGAGCACGTCGCGCACGTCGACCAGGAGCGCTGGGACCAGTTCGGCCCGGGCGCGGTCGGGGTCGGCTGGGACCTGGCGCTGCTCGGCCTGGCGTCGTACCTGGCCGCCGACGGCAGCGGGGTCACGCCGGAGGAGGGCGAGGCCTGGTCGGTGTCCGAGCAGGGCCGGCAGTTCGTCACGGCGAGCAGCGAGCGGTGGGGCGAGGCGAGCGTCGCCGACGGCACCGACGCCGAGGCCGCCCGGGGCGCCGCGGAGCGCACCACGGCCTTCTACACCGGGGCGCCGCCGGCCTGACCGCCCCGCCCGGCGCGGCGGCACCGGCCGCCCGTGCACCCGACCGCCCGGCGCGGTGGCTCCGACGCCCACGCCGGCGGCCGGCCGGAAAAGCGCGCGCGTTCCGTCGGACCCCTCGGGCAGACTCGCCGCCATGTCGCCGCGATCCGTCACCGAGCTCGTCGCCGCCGTCCACGCCGGCGAGAAGATCCGCTACCTGCACTTCTGGGGTCACCGACCGCAGCGTGACGGCAGCGTCGGGCCCGGCTGCCTGAGCCAATGGTGGCCGGCCCCGTTCACCGAGGGCGAGCGGACGTACGCCACCGCCGAGCACTGGATGATGTGGCACAAGGCGATGTTGTTCGGCGACGCGGCGGTCGCCGACCGGATCCTCGCGGCCGGGCACCCCCAACGCGCCAAGTCGCTCGGCCGCGAGGTGCGGGGCTTCGACCAGGCGACCTGGGAGGCCCGGCGCTTCGACATCGTGGTGGCGGGCAGCGTCGCCAAGTTCGACCAGCACGACGACCTGCGGGCGTACCTGCTCGGCACCGGCGAACGGGTGCTCGTGGAGGCCAGCCCGCTCGACCGCGTCTGGGGCATCGGCCTGGCCGCCGACGACCCGCGCGCGGACGATCCGGCGCGCTGGCAGGGCGCGAACCTGCTCGGCTTCGCCCTCATGACGGCCCGGGACGCACTTCGCACGGGCCGCCCGTGACCGCCGGGAGCCGCCGCCGCACGCCCCGGACGGCGGCTCGCGGCGGCCCCCGGTGCGCCGGGTAACGTGCTGCGGCATGACCGCCGTGGCGTACTCCCACTGCTCCTTCTGCGGCGCCGCCTATCCGGCGGCGGCCGGCTGGCCGCGGGTCTGCGCGGCCTGCGGTGCGACCGTCTGGCGCAACCCGCTGCCCGTCGCGGTGGCGGTGCTGCCGGTCCGCACGGCCGGCGGCCTCGGGGTGGTGGTCGTCCGCCGCGACATCGAGCCCGCCCGCGGCCAGCTCGCGCTGCCGGGTGGCTTCATCGAGTACGGCGAGGAGTGGCAGGAGGCGCTGGTCCGGGAGTTGTGGGAGGAGACCGGCCTGCGCGCCGACGCCGCCGACGCCCGGCTCCTCGCGGTGCACGGCGCCCCGGTCGGCGGCACGATCATGGTCTTCGGCGAGCTGCCCGAGCGGCCGGCCGAGGCGCTGCCGCCGTCGGCGCCGACCGAGGAGGCCACCGAGTGGCTGGTGCTCACCGAGCCGACGGAGCTGGCCTTCTCCACCCACACCCGGGTGCTCGCCGAGTTCCTCGCCCGGCGCGCGGGTTGAGCCGGACGGCTCAGTCGGCCAGGTACCGGGCGGGCACCGCGTCGGTGAGCCAGACGCCGTTGGCGCTGCGATAGAAGGCGTGCCCGTCGCGGGCCATCGCCGCCGCGTCCACGGTCAGCACCACCAGCTCGCCCGGCCGGCGGGCACCGACCCGTCGGGCGGTCGCCAGGTCCGGCGACAGGTGGACGTGGTGCCGGCCGGCCCGGTGCAGGCCGGTGGACCGGATCGAGTCGAGCGCGACGCGGCTGGTGCCGTGGTAGAGCCGCGCCGGCGGCGGGCTGGGCGCCAACTCCAGGTCGACCGGGATCGAGTGCCCCTGGTTGGCCCGGATCCGCTCGACGCCGTCGGCACCGCGTTCCACGGCGAAGCGCTGCTTGTCGTTGCCGGCCACCACGGCGTCCAGGTCGGCGCGGTCGATCCCGAGCGCGGCGAGCAGGTCGTCGACCGGCACCCAGCCGGCCCGGTCGGGCGCGAGGCCGAACCGGGCGGGCTCGTGCCGCAACGCCAGGGACATCCGCTTGCTGAGCCGCACCATCGCCCGGTGATCCATTGGCGGAGTCTCCCCCGCCGGGCACCGGCGGCGCCATCGGATTCGGCCGGACCCGGCCGCCGCACCGGCGCCGGGCCGGCCAGTCCCGGCCGGCAGCCGATATCCTCGGCCGGGTGAACGCGGCCCGGCAGAACGAGCGCAGGCTGATCGCCTCCAACAAGAAGGCGCGGCACGACTACTCGATCCTGAAGACCTACGAGGCGGGCATCGTGCTGGCCGGCACCGAGGTCAAGTCGCTGCGCGAGGGTCGGGCGTCGCTGGTCGACGCCTTCGCCCAGGAGCGCGACGGCGAGCTGATGCTCTACGGGCTGCACATCGCCGAGTACGGCTTCGGCAGCTGGACCAACCACGCGCCCCGGCGCACCCGCAAGCTGCTGCTGCGCCGCGTCGAGATCGCCCGGATCCTGGAGCGGACCCGCGAGGGCGGCCTGACCCTGGTGCCCCTGTCGATGTACTTCTCGGGTGGCTGGGCGAAGGTCGAGCTGGCCCTGGCCAAGGGCAGGAAGTCGTACGACAAGCGACAGGCGCTCGCCGAGCGCGACGCCGAGCGGGAGATCGCCCGGGAGCTGGGCCGCCACCTCAAGGGCCGCACCGCGCGGCGGGGCTGACCGCCTCCGTCGCCTCCCCCGCCCGCCGGCCGGCCGTCAGCGGGGGCCGGAGGACGGTGGCACGGACGACCCGGCGGGCCCGGGCGACGGCGGCGCGGACGGTTCGGCGGGGCCTCCGGCCGGCACCCGGCCGAGGCAGCGCGGGTCCGCCCGCCCCACCGGTTGCCGGGGGATCATCCAGTCCAGCGCCGTCTCCTCCACGTGCCAGCCGTACACGTCCACGCGGGTGACCGGGATCCGCCCCGGGTCGGGGCAGAGGAGCTGCCCGCGTACCTGGTCGTTGGGCAGGAAGCGCACCTCGCCCCGCCCGTCGAGCACGATCGTCATCCGGTCGGTCACCGTGACCGCCTGGCCGCGTACCACCTCCCGCACCGGGCCCGCCTCCGGCCCGACCTCGACGGCGACCGCGGGCAGCAGCGGCACCCGCAGGAAGACCACCCCCGTCACCAGCGGCACCACCGCCGCCACCGCGTAGGCGAGGCTGTGGGTCAGCGCCGGGGCGACCGGACGCGGCACCGGGCCGGTGAGCACCACGGCTCCCAGCGGGGGCACGACCAGCAGCAGGGCCGTGGCCAGTTCGCCGTCGCCGATCGCGGCCGGCACGGCGGGCGCCAGCCAGGCGTAGCTCGCGGTCGCCGCCACGACCGGCAGCACCAGGGTGGTGACCAGCAGCAGGCGGGGCCGGTCCGGATAGCGGAGCCGGGTCCGCAGCGCCAGCAGCCAGAGGGCGAGCATCATCAGCAGCGGCAGGAACCGCAGCTGCCAGGTGAGCGCCGCCAGCGCGATCGCCGCCACCAGCACCCAACCGGGGGTACGCACGGTGCCGTACGCGAGCAGCGAGCGGTCCGGGTCGAACCGGTCAGGCGCGCTGACCTGGAGCAGCCGGCCGAGGACGGTCAGCACCAGCACCACCAGCGGGAACGCCCACACCAGCGCGATCAGCAGGGCGCTGAGCAGCCCGAGCGGGCTGACGTACTGCACCAGCAGCAGCATCGTGGGCATGTCCTGCCGGCTGAGCCGCCAGAGCCGCAGCACCAGCAGCAGCACCGGGAACGCCGGCAGCAGCGTCAGCAGCCACTGCTGCGCCTGTTGCGCCTGCTTGGTGCCCGGGCGACGGTCGGCGCGCCGGATCGCGGCCGGCTCGGAGACGGCAGGGCCCATCTCTCCCACGGCCACTGCCGCACCTCCACCTTCTCCTCGGGCTCCGGCTGCCGGCCGACCGCCACCTGCTGCAGGTTGCTGTACTGCTGCTCCGAGGCCAGGTAACGGTCGAACGCCGCCTTCCACCGGTAGCCGTCGGGCCCCTCCGCCGACTGTTGCAGGGAGAGGTTGACCAGGTCCCGCATCGCCGGATTGGGGCCGGTGTTCACGCCCCACTTCTCCGCCGCCTCCTCGCCGATGTCCCAGTGCTGCAACTCCTGGCGCCCCCGCAGCTTCACCGCCGGCGGCAGCTCGCCCGGCGGGCGGGGGCCCACGAAGCCGGCCAGGATGGCCGCGTCGGTGGTGACCGCGTCGACATCACCGTCATAGAGCGCCTGGATGCACTCGCTGATCCGGTTGCGGCCGATCGGACTCGCGCCCGCGTCCCGCAGGCGCCGCTCCGAGGTGGACGTGCCCAACGTGCAGACCGTCGCCCGGTCGAGGTCGCGCAGGCTGGCGACCTTGCGGCTGTCGGACGCGCGCGTCACCACCGACTGCTCCGTCTCCAGGTAGGGGAAGGAGAAGACCACGCCCTGCCCCTGGCGCTGTTCGGTGATGCTGTAGGAGGCGACCACCAGGTCGACGGTGACGAAGCTGCCGCCGGCGTCGCGCGCCTGCCGGCGGGCCCGGTCCTCGCTCTCGATCGCCAGCAGCGTCACCTCCGGCGCGTCGAACCCCAGGTCCTCGGCGATCATGTACGCGATCTCGATGTCGAAGCCCTCGAACGCGCCGTTCTCCAGCTTCTGCGCCACGCCCGGCTGGTCGTCCTTGACCCCGATGACCAGCCTGTCCCGGTTGGTCAGCCCCGCCCGCTCGCGCAGCTCGTCCCAGGTGGGCGGGCCGGTCGCCACGATCACCCGCACCGTGGCCGCCACGATCACCACCAGCAGGAGCAGCAGGGCCGCCAGACGCACCTGCCGGGCCCTCGACCGGCGGGCGGTGGCGGCCTCCACGGATTCCGGCGCCGGCGGGTTGCCGCTGTCCTCGTCGTCCTGACCCAACTCGGCCCTCCCGGTCGCCGTCCCCCCGTCCGAGCCCTCCATTGTGGTCCATCCGGCCAGGTCACGACAGCATCCGGACGGCCGGTCGTGTCGCGGCGGCGCCTGCCGCGAACACGAGGAGAGGGGGCCTGACCGGGCCGCATACGCGACGGATTACCCGCTCCCATCCTTGCATCTGCCGGGCGCTAGGCTGGGCGGGTGACGACGTTCCGCATCGGGGAGGCCGCCGAGCTGCTCGGCGTCAGCGCCGACACCGTGCGCCGGTGGGTCGACGCCGGGCGGCTCGCCGCCGGCCGCGACGAGCACGGGCACCGGGTCATCGACGGGGTCGAGCTGGCCGCGTTCGCCCGGGGGCAGGCCGCCGAGCCCGACGACCGGTCGGACGCCTCCTCGGCCCGCAACCGGCTGCGCGGCATCGTGGTCAACGTCGTCAAGGACACCGTGATGGCGCAGGTCGACATCCAGGCCGGGCCGTTCCGGATCGTCTCGCTGATGAGCCGGGAGGCGGTCGACGAGCTGGATCTGCGCGTCGGGTCGCTGGCCGTCGCGGTGATCAAGTCGACCACGGTGGTGGTGGAACGCGCCTCCCCGTCCGGGGCCTCCCGGGGGAGGCAGGGATCGTGAGCGCGGCGGGGCGGGCGCGGACGGTCGCGGCGGTGATCACCGCACTGGTGGCCCTGGCCGGGTGCGGCGCGGGCACCACCGCCGGTGGCGGGTCGACGGACGGCACGGTGACCGTGTTCGCCGCGGCCTCGCTGACCGAGTCGTTCACCCGGATCGGCCGGGACTTCGAGGCGGCCCACCCGGGCACGACCGTGGTCCTCAACTTCGCCGGCAGCGCCGCGCTGGCCGCCCAGATCAACCAGGGCGCCCCGGCCGACGTGTTCGCCTCGGCGGCGACACGCAACATGGCCACCGTCGCCGGGGCCGGCAACGCCGACGGCGACCCGGTGGTCTTCGTCCGCAACCAGCTCGTCCTCGCCGTGCCGAGGGGCAACCCGCGGGGCGTCGCCGGGCTGGCCGACCTGGCCCGGCCGGGCGTGAAGGTCGCGCTCTGCGCGGAGCAGGTGCCCTGCGGGGCGGCGGCGCGGACGGCGCTCGACGCCGCCTCGGTCGCGCTCACCCCGGTCACCCTTGAGCAGGACGTGCGGGGCGCGCTGTCCAAGGTGCGGCTCGGCGAGGTCGACGCGGCCCTCGTCTACCGCACGGACGCCCTGGCCGCCGCGGCCGACGTGACGGCCGTCGAGTTCGGCGAGTCCGCCCGCGCCGTCAACGACTACCCGATCGTCGCGCTGCGCGACGCGCCCAACCCCGACGGCGCGCGCGCCTTCGTCGCGTACGTCCGCGCGGAGCGGGGGCGCGCGGTGCTCACCGAGGCGGGGTTCCAGGCGCCGTGACCCGTACCCACGGCGGGCGCTTGCGCCGGCGGGGCCCCGGGGTGCCCGTGGCGCTGCTGCTGCCGGCCGTGCTGAGCCTGGTCTTCCTCGTCCTGCCGCTGGTCGGACTGGTGGCCCGTACGCCGTGGGCCGACCTGCCGCAGCGGCTCGCCGCGCCGGGCGTGCTCACCGCGCTGCGGCTGTCCCTGCTGACCGCCACGCTGGCCACGCTGCTCTGCCTGCTGCTCGGGGTGCCGCTGGCCTGGCTGCTGGCCCGCGTCGAGTTTCCCGGCCGACGCCTGGTACGCGCCCTCGTCACCGTGCCGCTGGTGCTGCCGCCCGTCGTCGGCGGGGTGGCGCTGCTGCTGGTCTTCGGCCGGCGCGGCCTGCTCGGCGGCTGGCTCGACGCGACCTTCGGGATCACCCTGCCGTTCACCACCGCCGGGGTGGTGCTGGCGGAGGCGTTCGTGGCGATGCCGTTCCTGGTGATCGCCGTGGAGGGGGCGCTGCGCGGCGCCGACGGCCGGTACGAGGAGGCGGCGGCGACCCTCGGCGCCGGCCGCTGGACGACGTTCACCCACGTCACCCTGCCCCTGGTGGCTCCTGGTCTGGCGGCCGGGGCGGTGCTGTGCTGGGCCCGGGCGCTCGGCGAGTTCGGCGCCACCATCACCTTCGCCGGCAACTATCCGGGGCGTACGCAGACCATGCCGCTGGCGGTCTACCTGGCGCTGGAGACGGACGTGCAGGCCGCCGTGGTGCTCAGCCTCGTGCTGCTCACCGTCTCGGTGGCCATCCTCGCCGGGCTGCGCGACCGCTGGATCACCAGCCCGTGAGCGCGCCCCTGCTCGACGCGCGCCTCGTGGTGGAGCGGGACGACTTCCGCCTCGACGTCGCGCTGCGGGTCGCCACCGGCGAGGTGGTCGCGCTGCTCGGCCCCAACGGGGCGGGCAAGACCACCGCGCTGCGCGCGCTCGCCGGCCTGCTCCCGTTGACCGCCGGGCACCTCACCCTCGATGGCGTCGACCTGGACCGGCCGCAGCGCCGCGCCTGGACGCCGACCGAGCGCCGGCCGATCGGCGTGGTCTTCCAGGACTACCTGCTCTTCCCGCACCTGAGCGCGCTGGAGAACGTGGCCTTCGGGCCCCGACGCCACGGCGCGGACCGGCGCGCCGCCCGCCGGACGGCCCACGACTGGCTCGCGCGGGTCGGCCTGGCCGAGCACGCCCACCGGCGGCCCCGGCACCTCTCCGGCGGGCAGGCGCAGCGGGTCGCCCTGGCCCGCGCGCTCGCCGTCGAGCCGGCGCTGCTGCTGCTGGACGAGCCGCTCGCCGCGCTCGACGCGCGCACCCGGCTGGACACCCGGGCCGAGCTGCACCGGCACCTCGCCGCGCACCCGGGGGCCACCCTGCTGGTCACCCACGATCCGCTGGACGCGTTGGTGCTGGCCGACCGGCTCGTGGTCGTCGAGGAGGGCCGGGTGGTGCAGGAGGGGGACGCCGCGACCGTCACGGCGCGGCCGCGCACCGACTACGTGGCCCGGCTCGTCGGGCTGAACCTGCACCGGGGCCACGCCGACGGGCACCGGGTCCGGGTCGCCGACGGGCTGACCCTCACCGTCGCCGACCGGCTCGACGGGGAGGTCTTCGTCGCCTTCCGGCCCTCGGCGGTGGCCCTGCACCCGTCGCGCCCCGAGGGCAGCCCGCGCAACACCTGGGCGGCGACGGTGGCCGGCGTGCAGCGGCACGGCGACGACCTGCGGGTGCAGCTCGACGGGCCGATCGGGGTGTCGGCGGACGTCACGCCGGCCGCCGCCGCGCAGCTGCGACTGGTCCCCGGCCAGCCGGTCTGGGCCGCGGTGAAGGCGGCGCAGACCCACGCGTACCCCGCCGGCTGACGCCCTGCGGCCCCGGGGCCGGCGGCCCGCGCGAGCGCTGCCCGCGGCGGCGTCGGGGCGCGGTCGACGCGGCGCACCGGGTCCCGGCCAGGCAGCCGCGCGCCGCTGAGGCCGGAGGTTGCGCGGAGCCCGGGACGGCGCGGAGCCCGGGACGGCGCGGAGCCCGGGACGGCGCGGAGCCCGGGACGGCGCGGACGCGAGCGGCGCCGGACGCGGCGCGGAGCCGGGCGGGTCAGGCGGCGGGGCCGGCGGCCAGCAGGTCGGCGTGGGCGGCCCGGAGGCGGGCGAGACCGGGGTCACTGCCCGGGGTGACCCGGCGGTCGAGCTCGGCCCAGACCTCGGCGAGGGCGGCGGTGACCGCGCGCAGCTCGGCGGCGTGCCGGTTGGCGCTGCGCCGGTGCGCCTCGTCGAGGCGCCGGGCCCAGCCGGCGGTGACGGCGGCGAGGCGGTCCCCGTCGGCCCGCGCCTGGGCGGCGCTGCGGGCGGCGGCCGCCGGGACGATCGCGGCCACCGGGCGGGGATCGCCGTCGCGGGTGACGACGGTGACGGTGTCGGTCAACTCGGCCAGCGCGACGAGCTGGGTGAGCCGGGTGCGCGCCTCGCGAAGCGGCACCGAGCGGGGCTGGTCGGTGTGCGGGGTGAGAGCGGGGACAGCCATGGATGGATGGTCGCCCCCGGGTACGACATTTCCGCACGCCGACGGTCCAGGATGGACGCGCGGACCGGAAACTGGCGCGAGCCGGGGCCCTCGCGGCGGATACGCTGCCGGCCCGGCGCCGCACCGCGAACCGGCGCGGCGCACCCCGCCACGTGAAGGAGCTGCCGTGTCCCGCCTCGACGTCCGGACGGTCGACCTGCGGAGGATCAACTCGCTGACCAAGTACCCGTCGATCCCCACCTACCACGCCCTGGACCCCGGCAACGGCGGGCTGCTGGCGGAGTGCGTGGCGTTCACCGGGCCGGTCACCCTCACCGAGAAGGTCGACGGGACGAACGCCCGGATCGTCGTGCTGCCCGGCGGCGCGTACCTGATCGGCAGCCGCGAGGAGCTGCTGTACGCGCGCGGCGACCTGATCGGCAACCCGGCGCTGGGCATCGTGGACGCCCTGCGCGACGTGGCCGAGCGGCTGACTGTCGCGGCGGCGGCCGACCGGATCACGGTCTTCTACCTGAAGGTGTACGGCGGCAAGGTCACCGCCGCCTCCAGGCAGTACACGGCCGAACGCCGGGTGGGGCACCGGCTCTTCGACGTGGCAGTGCTGGACGACCCCACGCCGATGCTCGACTGGCCGACACAGCGGATCTCGGCCTGGCGCGACGGCGGCGGCCAGCGCTTCCTCGGCGAGGCGGTCCTCGTCGGGCGGGCCGACGCGTCGGGCCTGGCGACGGTGCCCCGGCTGGCCACCGTCCCCGCCGAGGAACTGCCCCGCGACATCGAGGGCATGCACACGTTCCTGACCGGTCACCTGCCCCGGACCCTGGTGGCCCTGGACGGTCCGGCCGGCCGCTCCGAGGGGCTGGTGCTCCGCGCGGCGGACCGCTCGGTCATCGCCAAGGCGCGGTTCCAGGACTACGAGCGCACCCTGAAGCGTCGCGAGGCCAGGCGCTGACCCGAAGTGTAAGGAAGGGCCCTTCCTTACACGTACGCCTGGACAACTACAGTTAACAATCCTAATAATTGTGCATCCGTCGATCCGACGGCCCTCGTACCCGGGAGGTCCGGATGCGTCGCCCTGCCCGAAACCTGCTGCTGGCCGCCGTCGCGGCCCTCGCCACCGTCACCGCCACCACGCTGACCCTCGCCGCGCCGGCCCAGGCCGCCGGCCCGACCGCCACCTTCGTCAAGACCGCCGACTGGGGCACCGGATGGGAGGGTCGCTACACCGTCACCAACGGCGGCCCGAGCACCATCACCGGCTGGCAGGTGGCCTTCACCCTGCCGACGGGCACCACGCTCGGCTCCTACTGGGACGCCACGGTCAGCAGCGTCGGCCAGCGGCACACCTTCACCAACCGCTCCTGGAACGGCACCGTGGCCCCCGGTGCCTCGGTGTCGTTCGGCTTCCTGGCCACCGGCTCCGGTTCCCCCACCAACTGCACGCTCAACGGCGTGCCCTGCTCGGGCGGCACGCCCACCACCCCGCCGACCACGGCCCCGCCGACGACCGCCCCGCCCACCACGGCGCCGCCGACCACCCCACCGCCCACCACGCCTCCGCCGACCACACCGCCACCGACCACGCCGCCACCGACGGGTGGGCTGCCCCGGCACGCGCTGATCGGTTACCTGCACGCCAGCTTCGCCAACGGCTCGGGCTACCTGCGGATGGCCGACGTGCCCGCCGACTGGGACATCATCAACCTCGCCTTCGGCGAACCCACCACGGTCACCTCGGGCGACATCCGGTTCCAGCTCTGCCCGGCGGCCGAGTGCCCGGGCGTCGAGACCGAGGCCGAGTTCATCGCCGCGATCCGCGCCAAGCAGGCGCAGGGCAAGAAGGTGCTGCTCTCCATCGGCGGGCAGAACGGCCAGGTCCAGCTCACCACGACCGCCGCCCGGGACACCTTCGTCCGGTCGGTGGCGGCCATCATCGACCGGTACGGCCTCAACGGGCTCGACATCGACTTCGAGGGCCACTCGCTCTACCTGAACACCGGGGACACCGACTTCCGCAACCCGACCACGCCGGTGATCGTCAACCTGATCTCCGCGATCCGCACCCTCAAGCAGCGGTACGGGGCGGGCTTCGTCCTCACCATGGCGCCGGAGACGTTCTTCGTCCAGCTCGGCTACCAGTACTACGGTTCGGGCCCGTGGGGCGGGCAGGATCCGCGCGCCGGGTCGTACCTGCCGGTGATCCACGCGCTGCGTAACGACATCACGGTGCTGCACGTGCAGGACTACAACTCGGGGCCGATCATGGGGCTCGACAACCAGTACCACACCATGGGCAGCGCGGACTTCCACGTCGCGATGACCGACATGCTGCTCGCCGGCTTCCCCGTCGCCGGCAACGCCGACCGCGTCTTCCCGCCGCTGCGCGAGGACCAGGTGGCCTTCGGCGCGCCCTCCTCCCCCAGCGCCGGCAACGGCTACCTCGCCCCGGCCGGGGTGCAGGCGGCGCTGACCTGCCTGGTGAAGGGGCAGGGCTGCGGCCCGTACACCCCGCGCAGCGGCACCAACCCCAACTTCCGGGGCCTGATGACCTGGTCGATCAACTGGGACCGGTTCTACGCCTGGGAGTTCCGCCTGAGCCACGGCCCGTTCCTGAAGTCGCTGCCCTGACGCTGGCGCCGCCGTCCGGGCCACCCGGCCCGGGCGGCGGCACGACCGCCGGCCGCCGGCGATTCCCTGCCGCCCGCAATCCGGTTGCGTCGGAGGGCCGGCCCGGTCCACGCTGCCCGGGCGGGCACAGCGGCATCGGGGACGGGGAGGCGGAGTGCGGAGCATCGGTGACCTGGCGCCCGGGACCGACGCGCGGACGGTGGTGCTCGTCGAGGGGCCGAGCGACCGGGTCGCCCTGGAGACCCTCGCCGCACGCCGCAGCCGGGACCTCGACGCCGAGGGCGTCCGGGTGGTGGCCATGGGCGGCGCGACGAACATCGGCCACTTCCTCGACCGACTCGGCCCAGGCGGCCGGGGACTGCGGTTGGCCGGCCTCTACGACGAGGCCGAGGAGGGCTACTTCCGGCGCGGGCTGGAACGCTGCGGCTTCGGCGCCGACCTGTCCCCGGCCGGCATGGCGGCCCTCGGGTTCCACGTCTGCGTGGCCGACCTGGAGGACGAGCTGATCCGGGCGGTCGGCGTCGTCGGGGTGCGGGCGGTGCTCGCCGCCGAGGGCGAGCTGCGCTCGTTCGACCTGTTCCAGCGGCAGCCGGCGCAGCGGGGCCGGGCCGTCGAGGCGCAGCTGCGCCGGTTCCTCGGCACCCGGTCCGGCCGCAAGAGCGCGTACGCGCGGCTGCTCGTGGCGGCGCTGGAGCCGGACCGGGTGCCCCGTTCACTCGACGCGGTGCTCGCCTGCGTCTGACCGGACGCCGCGCCACTCGGGCGCCAGCACCGACCACACCTCGATGTCGACCCGTCCGGACGGGCCGGGGTAGACCTGGCGCAGCGTCCCGTCGAGGCGCATGCCCAGCCGCCGGGCGGTGGCGATGCTGCGGGTGTTGTCCGGCTTGGTGCGCCACTCGACCCGGTGGATGCCGCGCTCCCGCACCGCCCAGTCGACGAGCCGGCCGACCGCCCGGCTGACCAGCCCGTGGCCCTCCCCGGCCGGCTCCAGCCAGCAGCCCGCCTCGCAGACGCCCCTGGCGGCGTCGAACGAGACCAGCATGACCCCGCCCACCAGCTCACCCCGCCGCCAGATGCCCCAGATGCCGCCGGCGTCGCGCGCCCACAGCTCCGCGTAGCGCTGGAGCACGGCCCGGGCACCGGCCAGGTCGTCGACCAGGAACGAGGGCGACACCCAGGGCGCGATGTGCGTACGGGCCCGGTCGAGGTGGGCGAGGAACTCCTCGGCCCGCCAGGGCTCCAGGGGACGCAGTTCCGCGTCCTCGGTCAGGGACAGGGCGAACACGGTGACCTCCGATGGAGACGGTTGAGCGGGCAATGTACCGCTATACGCTCCGGGTATACGCGGTGTGTATAGTCGCCGGCATGTCGATCGGACAGACCTTCCTCGGCCTCCTCGAGGCCACCCCCCGCCACGGCTACGACATCAAACGCCTCTACGACGAGCGCTTCGGGCACGCCCGCCCGCTCGCGTACGGGCAGGTCTACGCCACCCTGTCCCGGCTGCTGCGCGGCGGCCTCGTCGAGGTGGAGGCGGTGGAGCCCGGCGAGGGCCCGGAACGCAAGCGGTACGCGATCACCGAGGCGGGCGTCACCGACGTGGCGCAGTGGCTGACCCGGGCCGAGAAACCCGAGCCGTACCTGCAGAGCACCCTCTACACCAAGGTGGTGCTGGCCCTGCTGACCGGCCGCCCCGCCGCCGACGTGCTCGACGTGCAGCGCGCCGAGCACCTGCGGATGATGCGCGAGCTGACCCGCCGCAAGCGCGACGGCGACCTCGCCGAGCAACTGGTCTGCGACCACGCGCTGTTCCACCTGGAGGCCGACCTGCGCTGGCTGGAGCTGACCGCCGCCCGCCTCGACGAGCTGGCCGCGACGGTGCGGTCGTGAGCGCCCCGCTGCTGCTCGCCGAGGACCTGCACCGCTCGTTCGGCCCGACCCGGGCGCTCGCCGGGGCGAGCATGCGCGTCCACCCGGGCGAGGTGCTGGCCGTGATGGGCTCGTCGGGCTCCGGCAAGTCCACGCTGCTGCACTGCCTCGCCGGCATCACCCGGCCCGACTCCGGCCGGGTCCGCTACGCCGGCCGTGACCTCGCCACCCTGAGCGACGCCGAGCGCAGCGCGCTGCGCCGCGAGGAGTTCGGCTTCGTCTTCCAGTTCGGCCAGCTCGTACCGGAGCTGACCTGCCTGGAGAACGTCGCGCTGCCACTGCGGCTGGGCCGGGTCGGCCGGCGCGAGGCGGAGCGGCGGGCCGCCGAGTGGCTGGACCGCCTGGAGGTCGCCGAGGTGGCCGGCAAGCGGCCCGGCGAGGTCTCCGGCGGGCAGGGGCAGCGGGTGGCGGTCGCCCGGGCACTGGTCACCCGGCCACGGGTGGTCTTCGCCGACGAGCCGACCGGCGCGCTCGACTCACTCAACGGGGAGCGGGTCATGCGGCTGCTCACCGCCGCCGCCCGGGACACCGGCGCGGCCGTGGTGCTGGTGACCCACGAGGCGCGGGTCGCCGCGTACTCCGATCGCGAGGTCGTGGTCCGCGACGGCCGCACCCGGGACCTGGAGGTCGCGGCGTGACGCGGCTGCGCGACCGCGCGGCCGACCTGGTCATGGGCGCCCGGATGGCGTTCACGGGCGGCCGGGACGGCTGGCTGCGGGCGGTGCTCACGGCGGTCGGCGTGGGGGTGGGGGTGGCGATGCTGCTGCTCGCCGCCGCGGTGCCCGGCGCGCTGGACGCCCGGCAGGCGCGCGGCGACGCCCGCGATGACCTGCGGATGGGCGAGAAGATCCCGGCCGCCGCGGACACCCTGCTGATCCGCCAGACCGACACCGAGTTCCGGGGGCAGCCGGTGCGCGGCCGGGTGCTGCGGCCCGAGGGGCCGGCCGCGCCGGCGCCGCCCGGGGTGGCCGCGCTGCCCCGCGCCGGCGAGGTGCTGGTCTCCCCCGCCCTGCGCGACCTGCTCGGCTCCGCCGACGGCGCGCTGTTCGCCCCCCGCCTCGGCGGGGCCACGGTCACCGGCGTCATCGCCGACGAGGGGCTGGCCGGCCCCCACGAGCTGGCCTACTACCTGGGCAGCGGCACCCTCGCCGCCGACGACGCCACCCGGCTGGACGCGTTCGGCGGCGGGCTGCCCGGCGAGGCCTTCGACCCGGTGCTGGTGGTGCTGGTGGTCGTCATCTTCGTGGTCCTGCTGCTGCCCATCGCGGTGTTCCTGGGCGCGGCCGTGCGGTTCGGCGGTGAGCGGCGCGACCGGCGGCTGGCCGCGCTGCGCCTGGTCGGCGCCGACGCCGCGATGGTCCGCCGGATCGCCGCCGGGGAGGCCGCCGCCGGCGCCCTGCTCGGCGTCGCGGCCGGCGGCGTGCTCTTCGCGCTCGGCCGGCAGGTGGTGCCGCTGGTCACCCTCATGGACCTCAGCGTGTACGCCGCCGACGTGCGCCCGCCGCTGCCGCTGGTGGCCGCCGTCGCGCTGGCGGTGCCGGCGCTCGCCGTCGTGGTGACGCTGGTGTCGATGCGCGCCGTGCTGGTCGAGCCGCTCGGGGTGACCCGGCGGGCCACGCCGGTGCGTCGGCGGCTGGTGTGGCGGCTGCTGCTGCCGGCCGCCGGGCTCGGGCTGCTGCTGGCCGGCGCGGCCGGGGTCGCGCCGCTGGGCGGCGAGCGGCAGACCGCGGCCGGCGCCGTGCTCCTGCTGGTCGGCGTGGTCACCCTGCTCCCCTGGCTCACCGACCTGGTCGTACGCCGGCTGCGCGGCGGCCCGGTCGCGTGGCAGCTCGCGGTGCGCCGCCTCCAGCTCGACAGCGCCGCCTCCGCGCGGCTGGTCAACGGCATCGCGGTCGCCGTGGCGGGCACCATCGGGTTGCAGATGCTCTTCGCGGGCGTCGCCGGCCGGTTCACCTTCGACACCGGTCAGGACACCTCCCGGGCCCAGGTGCAGGTGCAGTTCGCCCCGCAGTCGGACGCGGCGGCGGGCCTGGCCCGCCTGGCCGGCGCGCCCGGGGTGACCGCGAGCAACGCCACTCTGGCCACCACGGTCAAGGCCGGCGAAGCCTACGGCACGCTGCGGATCGGCGACTGCGGGACGCTGGCCGAGTTCGCCCGGCTCGACCGGTGCGCCGACGGCGACGTGTTCCTGGTCCCGGACGCGGAGGGCGAGCCGGCCGGTTTCGGTGCGGGCAGCGCGGTCACGGTCGCCGACGGGGTGCCCTGGCGGGTGCCGTCCACCGCCCGGGAGGCGCCGGTGCGCATCGACCCGTCCGGCTACCGGCAGGGCGGGGTGCTGGCCACTCCCGGCGCGGTCGACGCCGCCCGGCTGGGGCCGTTGCGCGCCGAGGCGTACCTGCGGCTCGCGCCCGACCGGCCGGACGCGGTGGAGCACGTCCGCAACGCCGCCGCCGGCGTCGACCCGTACGCCTCGGTGCTCACGCTGACCGAGAACCGCCAGGCCAGCCAGTTCGTCAACGTCCAGCGCGGCCTCTACGTCGGCGCGGTGGTCACCCTGCTGCTGATCGGGGCCAGCATGCTGGTCGGGGTGCTGGAGCAGCTGCGGGAGCGCCGCCGGCTGCTGGCGATGCTGGTCGCGGTGGGCACCCGACGCTCCACGCTGAGCTGGTCGGTGCTGTGGCAGAGCGCCGTGCCGGTGGTGATCGGGCTCGCCCTGGCGGTGGTGTTCGGCCTCGGCCTCGGCGCGGTGCTGCTGCGCATGGTGCAGACGCCGGTGACGGTCGCCTGGCCGGCGCTGGGCATCTCCACCGGCCTCGGGGCGGCCGTGGTGCTGCTGGTCACCGGGCTCAGCCTGCCGGTGCTGTGGCGGCTCACCCGCCCGGACGGCATCCGCACGGAGTAGCGCGGTCTCCACGTACGGCGGATCGACGGCTGGCGGGCGCGGATCGCGGAGATACAGCCCTCACGCAGCGAACGGCCTGGGCTCTTTCACTCCAGCTCCAAGGATCGTCGCAGCATCCCAGGTCAGAGGGATGCGATGGATTTCGAGATCCGACTCCCGCACTGGCAAGAAGTGGCGCAGCGGGACACACGCGTCCGGCGGGCGGAAGGCGCTGCCACCCATGGTGCGGTGGTGGCGCCTTCCGGCTCGTCTCGCTACCTGCGTGAAGCCGACGGGCTGCACATCGCCGACCGCCTGCGTGAGAAGGTAAAGCGCTTCACCAAACTCCTCGCTCGAATCAGATGATCAGAAGTCCGCTCATGCCGATGAGAGTTCGTGGCGGCGGACGCAGATGGCGCTGCGGATCCGGATTTCAGACGGCATTTACCTAGCAGAAATCCGGGCGCTGTGCAGCTCGCGCCGCGTCGGGTCCGGAAATGGTGGAGCCACGTGTGCGGCACCCGGCCAGGAGGCGGGCGACCATCTGCCTCGCGTCGTCCCTGTCGTAGTCCGGCCCGAGGATGCACAGGTTACCGATGCCTCGCAGCAGCGTGTACGCGGTGATTTGCCGGTCGATCTCCCCGGCCTCCTGGCTCGCCGCCAGCAGCGTCTCGCACGCTGGGACGAGCTCGTCGAGTACCAGCGCGTGGAGATTGGCCAGGCTCGGGTCCTCCGAGCCCAAGGCGACGCTGAGACCATGTTTGGTCACCAGAAAGTCCACAAAGGCCGCGACCCACCGATCTAGAGCGTCGACGGCCGGGATCGGCTGCTGCCGCAGCTGCGCGGCCAGAGCCGTGCAGTCGTCGACCTGGTGACGATAAACGGCACTCACCAAATCCGCCCTGGTCGGGAAATGCCGGTAGACCGTTCCGACTCCCACACCTGCACGACCGGCGATGTCGCGGACGGGGGCCTGCACACCCTGCTCGACGAAGGCCGCGGCCGCCGCCGTCAGCACCGCCTCGCGGCTGCGGCGTGCACCTGCCTGGCGCACACCGAGTGTATCGGACAACGCACCCTCCTTGTTCGCGGAACATTGTTCCGCTAGGGTTGCGGAACGACGTTCCGTCAAAGCTAGCAAACCCACGACCAGTCGCGGAGACACTCATGCCCTCTACACCACTCGACCGCCAGCTCGTCTCGGTAAAGCCACTCACCGTGCCCACCACCGGCCGCAGCGTCCCGCTTCAGGTCAAGGTCACAGCGCCCATCGACGGCGACAAGTTGCCCATCATCGTCTTCTCCCACGGCAATGCCTGGTCGATGGACGGCTACGCGCCCCTCGCGGAACGGTGGGCGGCCGCCGGGTTCGTCGTCGTGCAGCCCACCCACCTCGACTCCCGCCGTAACCGCATCGGCTTCGACGACCCCCGCTTCGCCAGCATCTGGCGCGTGCGCATCGCGGACCTGCACGCCATCCTGGACCACCTCGGCGACATCCTCGACCAGGTCAACGGCCTGCCCGCACGCGCGGACCACAATCGCATCGCGATCGTCGGGCACTCCTGGGGCGCGCAGACCACTGGAGCGCTGCTCGGTGCACGCGTCCTCGACGCCGCCGGCACCCCGGATGAGAACTTCTCCCACCCTGCGGTCAAGGCCGGCGCGCTCATTGCCGCGACCGGAACCGGCGACAGCCTGACCCCGTTCGCGGTGGAGCACCTGCCGTTCATGCGCCCGGGTTACTCCACCATGACTATCCCGGCCCTGGTGGTCGCGGGGGGCAAGGACCAGTCCGCCATGTCCACCCGCGGCCCCGACTGGTTCACCGACGCCTACCACCTCAGCCCGGCCCCGAAGCGGCTGCTCAGCATTGCCGACGGCGAGCACACCCTGGGCGGGATCGCCGGAGAGGCCGTGAAGGAGACCACCGACGAGGACCCCGCCCGCATCGCGCTCGTCGCGGACGCCATCTCCGCCTACCTGCTCGACGTCCTCGGTCTGGACGCGGCGCCCTGGCAGGCCTTGGAGAAGCAGGCCACTGACAGTTCCGGCACCTTTACCATCGACACCAAGTAGGTGCTCGGCGGCCGGGCTCGCGCTTGTCGAGCCGGGCCTAGAATCGTAGTGTTCGGGCGCCGTTCGCGTAACCAGCCGTCATCCACGAGCAGACACGCCGCAACAACCGCACGTTTGTAAAAGGCAATCCGGGGAGGGCATGCGACCCGGGGACGCGCCTCCCGCACGGCGGCGGAGCGGTCGTTCGCTTGGCTCGCGGCGTTTGTCTGCGGTGCACTCTCATGCCGCGAAGCGCTCGTCACCCAGGTGCCGTCGGCGCCGGGCGCCCGGCGTCCGGATGCGCCGAGAACATCGCGTGCACCTGGCTCGGTCACGCCCAGGCGTTGCCTTCCCGGGCACCGACAGGCCTGGGTGGACAAACAACTTCTCCGGCATGCCAGGCTCGCATCGAGGGACCGTGTGAACGCGCGCTCGATCAGGTGCTTGCTCATGCCGCTGATCGGGTGTCGACGCTTCGCGGATGGTGAAGCCAGCGCCATCGGTTTGCTCACCGGGTGGGTCGATCGGTGTGAGCTTCGCGGAAAAAGGGGCAAGTCAGCTTCTCCGTACCGTGGTCCCGGCTCGAATCGCCCGCGGGATCTCGGCGACATCGTCGACACGATCCAGCAGCAAGGCAAGTTCCTCGACGGACGCGGGTGAGCTCAGCTCGACCTGATAGGTGATGCCGCTCGATATCCACGTCTGCGTGTCGAAACCACCCTCAGCCGATACACGTACCCCGTCGATGCGGATGCCAAGTTCGCCTGCCTCCCGGTATATGTCGTTCAGGACGCATCCAGCCGCAGCGAGGTGCAACAGGTGGGCCCCGGTGAAGTCCGCCTCGACCGTGACGCCCCCAGGGGTCCACCGGTGTGGGAACCGGATCGCACCACCGTCATCTGAACTGAACGAGCCGGCGCTGACCACGACTGCAAATTGCTCCACCGCTTGCTCCCTGCCCGATTTTCCTCGCCGACCGGCTCATTGTGATCCGTCACCGGCATCACCACCAGATACCGAGGCATCCGCTTCTGCCGCGATCAGCGCGAACCGCGAGCGGCTGCGACGCTGACTGCTGAGGTTCGTGCCGCTGCAGCGGTTATCGCAGCACTGGACGGACGGACCGTGCCCGGCAGTGCCGGGACGAGGGGTGCGCGGCGCTGAGGTGGGCCCGGAAGCGGGTGACGGCGTACCGGCTGGCCGGCAACCTACCTGACCGGAGTGTCACGAGGGTGACTCGACGCGGGTGAGCAGTTCCGCCAGGTGCACGGCCCGCACGGCGGACCGGCGCCGGCGCAGGCCCGTGCGTAGTTGCCGCAGGCAGCCCGGGTTGACGGCCACCACCAGGTCGACGCCGGCGGCCTCGATCTCGTCGAGCTTCGCGTCCAGGATCCGCCTGGAGTCCTTCGGCCGCAGCAGCGAGTACGTGCCGGCCGCCCCGCAGCAGGCGGCCGCCGACGGCAGCTCGACGTAGTCGGCGACCTGGCGCAGCAGCGTCCGGGGCTCGGCGAAGACGCCGAGGCCGTTGCGCAGGTGGCAGGAGTCCTGGAGGGTGACCCGGGCCCGCCGCCCGGCCACCCGCAGCTCCGCCCCGGCGGGCCGGTCGGCGAGCCAGGTGGACAGCTCGCGCACCCGGTCCCGGCCGAGCACGGCGGCCAGGTGCGCGGCGCAGCCGCCGGAGGTCGTGACGATCGTGCCGGGCAGGTCCGCGCCGAGGCGCTCGGCCAGCCGCTCGCCGCCGGCCAGGTCGCCGTTGTGGGCGTGCAGCGCGCCGCAGCAGCCCTGCGCGGCGGGCACGGTCAGCTCGGGGGCGAGCGCGTGCGCCGCCCGGCTGACCGCCGGGTAGAGCCCGCGCTCGACGCAGCCCAACATCAGCTGCGCGCCCGGCTCCGGCGCAGTGGCGGCCCGGCCGCGGGCGGCGCGGCGGACGAGGCCGGACAGCCGCAGCAGCCAGCGTTGCTCGACGAAGAGCATCAGCGCCCGGGCCACCAGCGGTCGCCGCCAGCCCCGCCACTGGTGCACCCGCCACTGCTCCAGCAGGCTGCCGTACTCCACCCCGGCCGGGCAGACCGGCTCGCAGGCCCGGCAGCCCAGGCAGAACGAGGACTGCTCGGCGAGGGTGTCGTCGTCCGGGGGCAGGGTGCCGTCCTGCAACGCCCGCATCAGCGTGATCCGGCCGCGCGGCGAGGACGCCTCGTCGCCGGTCATCGCGTACGTGGGGCAGGCCGGCAGGCAGAACCCGCAGGAGATGCAGCGGGACAGCTGCTCCGGGTCGAACACGTCGCCGGTCATGAGCCCAGCTTTCCGGGGTTGAGGATGCCCGCCGGGTCGAAGGCGCTCTTGATCCGGCGCAGCAGGGCGAGCTGGTCCTCGCCGAGGCGGGCGGCGAGGAACGGCAGTTTCGCCGCCCCCACCCCGTGCTCGCCGGTGATCGTGCCGCCGAGGTCGATGGCGGCGGCGAAGACGTCGGCGAAGGCCGCCTCGGCCCGGCGTACCGCGTCGTGGTCCTCGGCCGAGTCGAGCACGCAGGTGGGGTGCAGGTTGCCGTCGCCGGCGTGGCCGAAGGTGGCGATGGCGACGTCGTGCCGGGCGGCGATGGCGTCGATCCGGTCGACCATCTCGGCGATGCGTGGCCGGGGCACGGTCGCGTCCTCCAGGATGGTCACCCCGCCCCGGCGGGACAGCGCCGGCAGCGCGCAGCGCCGGGCGGCCAGCAGCGCCTCGGCCTGGGCGACCTCGCGGGCGGTGGTGACCTCCACCGCGCCGGCCTCGACGCAGGCGGCGCCGATCCGGTCCAGGTGGGCGGCGACGAGGTCGGGCGGTCCGTCGTCGCCGAAGAGCAGCAGGGCGCCGGCGTCGGTACGCAGCCCCAGGTGGGCGAAGTCCTCCACGGCGTCGATGCAGGCCCGGTCGAGGAACTCCAGCGTCGCCGGCACCACCCCGGCCCGGATCACCCGGGCGACCGCCTCCCCCGCGTCGGCCAGCGTGGGGAAGTACGCGACCCCGGTGTTCGCCGACGCCGGGGCGGGCAGCAGGGCCACGGTCGCCTCGGTGATCACGGCGAGGGTGCCCTCGGAGCCGGTGAGCAGCCGGGTCAGGTCGTAGCCGGCGACGTCCTTCCACAGCCGGCCGCCGGTGCGGATCACCTCGCCGGTGGGCAGCACCGCCTCCAGGCCCAGCACGTAGTTGCGGGTCACGCCGTACTTCAGGCCGCGCAGCCCGCCCGCGCAGGTGGCGATGGTGCCGCCGACCGTGGCGACGGTCCGGCTGCCGGGGTCGGGCGCCCAGAGCAGGCCCTGTGCGGCGGCGGCGTCGGCGAGGGCGGCGCTGGTCACGCCCGGTTGCGTCCGGGCGAGCAGCTCGTCCGCGCTGACCTCCAGGATGGCGTTGAGCCGGGTCAGCACCAGCACGATCCCGCCGCGCAGCGGCACCGTGGCGGCGCACAGGTTGGAGCCCGCGCCGCGGGGCACCACGGGCACCCGGTGCCGGGTGGCGAGTGCCAGCACCGCGGCGACCTCGGCGGTGTCGGCCGGGAAGACCACCGCGTCCGGGCGGTGCGAGAACAGCGGCGTCGCGTCCCGCGCGTACGCCACGAGGTCGCCGGCCGCGTCGTGCACGTGCGACGGGCCGACGATCCCGCGCAGCTCGGCGAGGACGGTCGCGGACAGCGCCATGCCCACCCTTCCCTGTAGCTTTTTGCCGGCTCGTGACCGGCTGCCTGGCGACAGTTTTCACCGATCATAGAGAGCCGGCGGGGCTGGGTGAAGACGGCGGGCCGCCCGGCCCACGTCCGGGTCACCGCACTCGCCGCCCGCTGCGGATCCGACGCCGACGGTCCGGGTCGAGCCGGCCGGGGCCCCGCCGTCAGCGCGGCGGCAGGTGCTCGCGCAGCGCGGCGAACTCGGCCACCGTGAGGAAGGACGGATTGGCCCCCTGCGGCTGCCGGAGCACCTCCGCGCCGGCCAGCCGCGCGTCGCCCCGGAAGGACTCCCGGGGCACCCGGTGCGCCTCGGCGAGGACCGTCAGGTCCAACGGCACCGTCCAGGCCGCGCCCGGCTCCCCCGGCACCGCGGCGGCGGCCACCAGCCCCACGCCCCAAACGCCGTACGCGAGCCGGCCCCGGCTACCACTGGCCCAGAGGACCACCGGCTGACCGGCGCGCATCAGCCGGGCCCGGTAGCCGGGGCGTACGCACCAGCCCGTCACCCGCGGATCACGGGCGAAGCGGCCGGCCAGGTCGACCCGGTCCGCGTTGCCCTTGATCAGCCACGCGCCGAGGTCGTCGAGGTGCACCCGTCGGTCGGTCACCCCCTCATCCTCGCCCGGATCCCGGCCGGCCGCCCGACCGGCCGCCCGACCGGCCGGGACCCGTCGTCAGGCGACGTGGCGCAGGTAGCCCGCGACCGACGCGTCCAGGACCTCCCGGCCGGGCCGGGCCCACACCTCGGCGGAGAAGACCTCCACCTCGACCGGCCCGGTGTAGCCGGCCTTGTCCACGGCCTCCCGCAGCCGGCGCAGCTCGATGCAGCCGTCACCGGGCAGCGCCCGGCCGAGCAGCACCCCCTCGGGCAGCGGGGTGACCCAGTCGCACACCTGGAACGCGGCGATCCGCGCCCCCGCCCGGGCGATCTGTGCGTACACCGTGTCGTCCCACCACACGTGGTACGCGTCGACGACGACCCCGACCACGTCCGGGTCGAACCGTTCGGCGATGTCGAGCGCCTGGCCGAGGGTGGACACCACGCAGCGGTCGGCGCTGAACATCGGGTGCAGCGGCTCGATCGCCAGCGTCACCCCCGCCGCGGCGGCGTGCGGGGCCAGCTCGGCGATGGCGTCGGCGACCTGCCGGCGGGCGCCGTCGATGTCCCGGCTGCCCGCCGGCAACCCGCCGGAGACCAGCACCAGGACCGGGGTGCCGAGGGTGGCGGCCTCCTCGATGGCGCGCAGGTTCTCCTCCCGCCAGCCGTCGGCGGTGAAGAAGCCGCCCCGGCACAGGGACGTGACCTCGAGGCCGGCGTCGCGGACCAGCTTCGCGGCGCGGGCCAGCCCGTACTCGGCAACCGGTTCCCGCCAGAGCCCGATCCCCGGCACGCCGGCGGCGACGCAGCCGGCGACCACCTCGGGCAGCGGCCAGTGCTGCGACGTGGCCTGGTTGAACGAGAACCGTTCCAGCCCACTCACTGGTCCGCCTTCCGTTCGCGACTGCGGGGCTCGCAGACCCGGCTCACTCCTCGCGCTCACTGGTCAACTCCCGCCACCGTGAACAGCGCCCGGGCGCGGGCGGCGGCCAGGTCCGCGTCGGGCAGCAGCCCGGCGGCGTCGGCGAGGGTGAGCAGGGTGGCCAGGTGCGCCGGCGAGCGGCCGAACTGCGCACCGCCGACCATCGTGAAGTGGTCCTGGTGCCCGGTCAGCCAGGCCAGGAAGACGATGCCCGTCTTGTAGTGCCAGGTGGGCGCCGCGAAGATGTGCCGGGCCAGGGGCACGGTCGGGGCGAAGATCGCGTCGTACGTCGCCAGGTCCCCCCGGTCCAGCGCGGCCAGCGCGGCGGCGGCGGCCGGCGCGATCGCGGCGAACACCCCGAGCAGCGCGTCGGAGTGGCCGCTCTCGTCGCCCCGGATCAGCTCCGGGTAGTGGAAGTCATCGCCGGTGTAGAGGCGCACCCCGGCGGGCAGCCGGCGGCGCAACGCCACCTCGCGGCCGGCGTCCAGCAGGGAGACCTTGATGCCGTCCACCCGGCTGTCGTGGGCCTTGATCAGTTCCACCACGGCGTCGGCGGCCTCGTCGAGATCGGCCGACCCCCAGTAGCCCGCGAGCGCCGGGTCGAACATCGGGCCGAGCCAGTGCAGCACCACCGGCTCCTCGACGACGCTCAGCAGCTCGTCGTACACCCCCAGGTAGTCCTCCCGGCTGCGGGCGGCGGCGGCCAGGTGGCGGCTGCACATCAGCACCGGACGGGCCCCTGCGGCCCGCACGTCGTCGAGCTGCTCGCGGTAGGCGCGGGCGACCTCGGTCAGGGTGGCCGGGCCGGGCGGGAGCTGGTCGGTGCCGACCCCGGCGACGATCCGCCCGCCGACCGCGCGGGCCTCGGCGGCGCTGCGCCGGATCAGCTCGCGGGTGGCCGGGTAGTCCAGACCCATGCCGCGCTGCGCGGTGTCCATCGCCTCGGCCACCCCGAAGCCGTACGACCACAGGTGGTGCCGGAAGGCCAGGGTGCGGTCCCAGTCCAGCACGGCCGGGGCGCCGGGGACGTTCTCGGCCGTCGGATCGGCCACCACGTGCGCGGCGGCGTACGCGATCCGGCTGCTCGGCGGCCCGGCAGGGCGCGAAAAGCCGGCACCCCCGGCCAACCGGTACCGCCGCCCACCCGGCAGCACCACCTCATTCCTCGCGCTCGCGCTCACAGGTCCAGCTCCGGGATGTCCAGGCGGGCGCCCTCGCGCGCCGACCGCAGGCCCAGCTCGGCGAGCTGCACGCCGCGCGCCCCGGCCAGGAAGTCCCACGGGAACGGCTCGTTGGCGACGACGTGCCGCAGGAACGCCTCCCACTGCACCTTGAAGCCGTTGTCGAACTCCTCGTTGTCCGGCACCTCCGTCCACTGCGACCGGAAGGGCTCGGTGACCGGCAGGTCGGGGTTCCACACCGGCTTCGGGGTGACCGCCCGGTGCTGCACCCGGCAGCTACGCAGCCCGGCCACGGCGCTGCCCTCGGTGCCGTCGACCTGGAACTCGACCAGCTCGTCGCGGTGCACCCGGACGCACCACGAGGAGTTGAGCTGCGCGACCACGCCGCCGTCGAGCTCGAAGATGCCGTACGCGGCGTCGTCGGCGGTCGCCGGGTAGGTGCGGCCCGCCTCGTCGACCCGCTGCGGCACGTGCGTGGCGGTGAGGCAGGAGACCGTACGCACCCGGCCGAAGAGCTCTTCCAGCACGTACTGCCAGTGCGGGAACATGTCCACGACGATGCCGCCGCCGTCCTCGCTGCGGTAGTTCCAGGACGGGCGCTGGGCCGGCTGCCAGTCGCCCTCGAACACCCAGTAGCCGAACTCCCCACGCACCGACAGGATCCGGCCGAAGAAGCCGCCGTCGATGAGCCGCTTGAGCTTGCGCAGCCCGGGCAGGAACAGCTTGTCCTGCACCACCCCGGTACGCACGCCCGCGGCGCGCGCCGCCCGGGCCAGGTCGAGGGCGCCCTCGGTGTCCTCGGCCAGCGGCTTCTCGGTGTAGATGTGCTTGCCGGCGTCCAGCGCCCGGCGGATCGCCTTTTCCCGCTGCTGGGTGACCTGGGCGTCGAAGTAGATCTCGACGTCGTCGCGGGCCAGCGCCGCGCTCAGGTCGGTGGTCCAGTCGGTCAGCCCGTGCCGCTCGGCGATCTCGCGGAGCTTGGTCTCGCTGCGCCCGACCAGGACGGGCTCGGGCCAGATCGACGTGCCGTCGGCCAGGGGCACGCCGCCCTGCTCGCGGATGGCGAGCAGGGAGCGCACCAGGTGCTGCCGGTAGCCCATCCGGCCGGTGACGCCGTTGACGATGATGCCTATCGACCTGCGGGTCATGGTGTTCCTTCCCTCCGCGGGCGCCTCCGACCGGGACGGCGGCGGGCGACCTGTTCCACGCCTGCGCCGCCGCCGGGAGGCCCCCGGCGGCTGATCTCAGGCAAGCGCTTTCCTGGGCAGCGTAGGGAACGCCTCCCTCCTCAGGCAAGGGGCTGTCCGGCCCGTCTCGCGGCCGGCGCCGCCCGCCGGGCCACGCGGGCGGGCGCCGGGGCGGGGAAGCGCTTTCGCTGCGGTACGGTGACGGGTGGCCGGCACCGGGGCGCGGCCGTCGAGAAACGACCGAGGGGGCGGCAGTGGCGACCCTGTCCGACGTGGCCCGGCGGGCCGGGGTCTCGCCCGCGACCGCCTCCCGGGTGATCAACGGCAGCAGCAAGCCCGTCACCGAGGAGCTCCGCGAGCGCGTGCTGCGCGCCGTCGCCGAACTCCAGTACGTGCCGAACGCGCACGCCCAACTGCTGGCCCGCTCGCACCGCGTGGCGGTGGGCGTCATCGTGCACGACGTCTCCGACCCGTACTTCGCCGAGATCACCCGGGGCCTGCAACGGGTCGCCACCGACCAGGGCCGGCTGCTGATGATCTGCAACAGCTACCGCGACCCGGACCGCGAGCTGGAGTACGTCGAGCTGCTGCGCGGCCAGCAGGTCGCCGCGATCATCCTGGCCGGCTCGGGCTACCACGACGCCACCTTCACCCGGCTGCTCAACGAGAAGCTCGCCGCGTACGAGGCGACCGGCGGTCGGGTCGCGGTCATCGGCCGGCACGAGCACTCCGGCGACGCGGTGATGCCGGACAACCGCGCCGGCGGCAGGTTGATCGGCGAGGAGCTGTACGAGCTCGGTCACCGGGCGATCGGGGTGGTGGCCGGGCCGGCCGTGCTCACCACCACCACTGACCGGCTCACCGGCCTGCGGGAGTCCCTCGCCGCGCACGGGCTGAGCCTGCCCGGGCACCGCGTCCGGCACGCCGAGTTCGACCGCGACGGCGGCGTCGCGGCCACGGCCGCGCTGCTCGACGCCGACCCCGAGCTGACCGCCGTCGTGGCGCTCAACGACTCGATGGCGATCGGCGCGCTGGCGCTGCTGCGCTCCCGGTCGGTGGCGGTGCCCCGGCAGGTGTCGGTCATCGGCTTCGACGACATGCCGATCGCCCGGGACGTCACCCCGGCGCTGACCACCGTCCGGCTGCCGCTGGTCGAGATGGGGGCCCGCGCGATGTCGCTGGCGCTCGACCCGGGGGCCGCGGCGCCCCGCGTCGAGGTGCTGCCCGCCGAGGTGGTGCGCCGCGACAGCACCGGGCCGGCCCCCGAGGTCAGCCCGGTCCGCCCACGGGCGGGGGGATCCGGCGCGTCAGCCGGCTGACGCGCCTCCCGTCACCGGGACGCCCCGGCCACGGTGGACACCGTCGTCGGTGGCCCCGGGCATGGCACCCGGGGCCACCTGGCGCCAGGTCGCTCGGAGGACGGCCCCCCAGATGCGCGCGGCCGTACCGGCTGCGGTTCCCCCCTGCCGGCTGCTTCTCGGCGTGCGGTGAGTGCGCGCCCTGAGCGGCTTGCGCATCCCCCGTTTCCGTCCCCCTGTGCCGCACCTGGCGGTCGTCGGCCGACGCGCCGACGCGGAGTCAACACCCGCTGGTGCGGGTGTCCTATCACACACTATGGTTGTCCGCTACGGTGTCACTGCCACAACAGTGGTCGGCGTGGTCAGTCAAGCACGGTCCGCCACGGCCCGCAACCATTGTGGCGGCACAGCCCGGCCCAACCACTATGGTGGGCGCACTCGGGTCGGATCGGGAGGGGTGGTCATGGCCGACGGCGGCAAGGCCAGCGGATCGACGTCCTTCGCCGACCGGCTGCGGCACCTGTTCGAGACGCATCGCCGGCCCGGCAGCGACAGGCCCTTCTCGCCAGAGGAGGTCGCCAGGGCCACGGGGCTCTCGACGAGCTACGTCAACTACCTGCTGAGCGGCGAGCGGGACAATCCCACCCGGTCGGCGATCCAGCAGCTCGCCAACTTCTTCCGGGTGCCCCCGGGCTACTTCTTCGACACCGTGGCCGCAGACGGCGAGGGCGACCCCGACCTGGAGACGATCACCGTCCTGGCCCGCCGGATGCCGCCGGGGGCGCCCAGGGCGAGCCTACGCGCCATCGTGGAGCAGGTCGCGGCGCTGGAGGCACGCAACAAGACCACGGGGCGCGGCCGGACGTAGGGCGGGCTCCCGCCTCCGTTCACCGCAGCAGCAGGAACGTGGGGGCGGCGATGAGCGTCCCCACGACGGTGCCGGCGGCCACCTGACCGACGGTGTGGTCGCGCAGGCGCACCCGCGACCAGCCGACCAGCGCCACCACGGGCGCCGAGGCGAGCAGCGCCGGTCCGAACTCGATCACGAGCACGGCCGCCGCGCCCGCCGCCACGGCCGCGTGGATGCTGAGCTTCCACACCAGGTTGACCACGGTCACGGCGAGGCCGAGGGCGAACATGACGACGACCATCGCCAGCACGGGGCGCGGGGCCCCGAACCCGATCATCACGGCGAGGCCCACCAGCACGGACAGCAGCCCGTACGCCAGTGGCCGCCGGCGCTGTTCCCGTCGCCTGATGTGGTGGTCGGTCAGCCGGCCCCGGCGGACGCCCCACCAGATCAGGCTGTTGGGGATGATCGAGCAGAACAGGGAGCCGACCAGGGCCCAGGCGAGGCCCACCCCGACGGGCGACGCGGCGTGCAGGCCCACGACGACGGGCATCAGCGCGGCCAGCAACGCCGGGGCGAAGACCTCGGTGGCGGCGCGGGCGAGCAGCCGGCCGGTGCGGCGGTCGGGGCGGTCGATGACGTCGTGCACGGTCCACATTCTGCCGACCGCCCCGGGCGGCGGGCACACCGCGGGCGTGAGCTGTCACGTTCCGCCCCGCTCGGGCGTCACAGTGTCGTCGCGCTTGGCTATGCTGCCCGCACCCGCGCCGTCGCGGCCGGCACGGGCGTCGACCGTCCGGGGTGGACGCGGCGGGCGGTGACACGACACGGGGGTCTCTCGGGCTGGCGGCCCGGCGGGGAGAGTGATGGCGGGCGATGTGGCACCGACGGCGTCGGAGACAGCGGTTGTTGCGCCAGCTCGACGTGGACCTGCCGTCGCCCCTGACGGTGCGGGGCCTGGTGTCCGCGCTCGAGACCACGCGCGGTCGGCGCATCCAGCTCGCCGCGATGAGCGTCGACGGGCAGGCCGGGCCCTGCGGGCTGTGGGTGGCGACGTCCGGGACCGACTACGTCCTGTTCAGTCGCGACGCGCCGCCCGTGCTGCGTGTCCAGACGATCCTGCACGAGCTGATGCACATCGCCCTGCGGCACACCGCGCGGGCGGTGCCCTCCGGCGGAACGGGTGAGACGGCGGCGGAGCACGGGGTGCTCGCCCGCTCCCCCGCCACGTTCGACGAGCAGCAGGAGCACGACGCGGAGCTGCTGGCGACATACCTGGGGGCGCGGCTCGACGGCGGCGGCGAGGACGTGGCCTTCGACGAGCTGGGCGGCGTCACGGCCGCCGTCATGCACCGCATCGCCGCGACGTTGACGGACTAGGCGGGAGACCCGGTGCTCGTCACGGTCGGTCATCTGGTCGCCGCCAGCGTCGCCACGGTGGCGTTCCTGGTGAAGCTCAGGGCGTTGGGTCGGGATCCGGCCAACCCGAGGATCCTGGCGAGCGCGGGGATCTGCCTGGGGATGGGGGTGGCCGTCACCGCCGGGTGGGCGCCGGTGCACAGCCTGCTCGACCGCGTGTCGGGCGTGGCCAATCTCGCCAAGCTGGTGGAGCACGGCTCGGCGCTGCTTGCCGCGGCGGCGATCCAGTTCCTCTTCCTGCACCTGGGCGACCCGGGGCGGGCACGCCGGCTGATGGCGCGGCGGGGCGTGTTCCTCGCCGTCGCGTTCGGCGTGATGGTCGCGGCGTTCTCGTGGGCCGACTTCCCCGGGTCCGAGCCCCTGCACTTCGCCGAGCGCTACGGCGACCTGCCACCGGTCGGCGTCTACATGCTCGCGTTCCTGACCTGCCTCGGGGTGACGGTCGTGGACATCCTGCGGGTGTCCGCCGGCTACGCGCGCTACGCCGGCGCCCGGCTGAGGACCAGCATGCGGCTGCTCAGTGCCGGCGCGGCCTTCGGTGCGGGATTCGTCGCGCACAAGGCCCTGTTCATCTGCCTCAAGCTGGCCGGGGTGGCGCCGCCGTGGCCCGAGCCGGCCGCGACACAGACGCTGATCATGCTGTCGGTGTCGCTGATCGGGGTCAGCTTCGTGCTGGCGACGGCACGCAAGGCGGTCGACGGCGTCCGCGCCTGGCCGCGCCGGTACGCCACGCACCGCGACCTGCACGCGTTGTGGTACCTGCTGTACCGGGCGATGCCGACCATCGCCCTGCATCCCCCGCGCCGGCCGGAGGTCGACCCCCGGTGGGCGTGGCGCCTGGGCGAACGGCTCTACCGCCGCTGCGTCGAGATCAGCGACGGCCTGCGTGCGTTGGGCCCGCTCGACGAGTCCGTGGCGGGCGCCGCCCGGCAGCAGGCGGTGGCAGCCGGCTGGAGCCGCGAGCGCGCCGACGCCGCCGGTGAGGCCGCGGCGGTCCTGGTGGCGCTGCGGCGCTTCAGCTCGGGGGCGACGGCGACGCGGGAGGTCGATCCGGCCCTGGAGTCGCAGAGCGTGGCGGTCGCGCAGGCCGACGTGCAGGCCGACGCGAGCCGGCTGGCGCTGGTCTCGACGGCGCTCTCCGAGGAGCTGGTGCGCGCGGTCGCCGCCCGTACGCCGGACGCCCCGGCGCGCGGGCGGGAGGCGTAGGCGGGCTCAGATGATGAAGTGGGTCCAGTAGGCGAGCCAGGTGACGAAGAGCGCGCCCTGGAGCAGTGCCAGGGCGGCGGTCAGCCAGGCGTCGGTGCCCGCCTGCCGGGCCCAGCGGGCCAGCACGAGGGCGACCGGGAAGACGGCCAGCAGATAACGCAGCAGGCTCTTGTACACCGGCGGGCCCATCGACAGCGGCACCAGGACCATGGTCAGCCCGTACACGAGATAGGGCAGCCCGAGTCGGCGGGCGCCCGCGAGCAGGACCGCCAGCACCAGCACCGCGACCCACACCCGCAGGGCGTCGCGGGGCGGGCTGCCGGTCAGGCCTTGCCACAGCACCGCCAGCGGGTTCTGCACCCGGATGCCCCACCCCGTCTCCTGGGCGTGCTTATAGGCGAACCAGTCGCCGCTCTGCCACCGGCAGAACGCCATGAACGCCAGCCAGCCGGCGGGCACCAGCGCCAGCGGCCAGCCGACCCGCACGTACGCCCACCACGCGCGCGGGCCCAGCCGGTAGCCGTGCTGCCGTAGCAGCACCAGGGCCAGCGGGAGCACGACGAGGAACCCGACCGAGCGGCTCGTCGCCAGGAAGAAGCCGACGACGCCCACGAGCAGCCAGCGCCGCCGCTCGGCGTAGTGGAAGGCGGCGAGCGCGAGGCAGAGGAACAGCGACTCGGTCAGCGCCGCCTGGAACAGGAACCCGGCGGGCAGCAGCACAAGGTAGCGGACGAACCGGCGGGCGGAGGCGTCGTCGCCGAGCAGCCGCTCGCCCAGCCGGTGGGCGTAGAAGAGCATCAGCAGGAACGCGACGTTCGCGACGAGCAGCAACGCCAGCGCGGTGTCCCCGCCCAGCAGCGGGGCCAGCGGACGGGCCAGGAACGGGTAGAGCAGGGGAAAGCCGAAGTCGGGCCACGGCTCGTCGAGCGGGAGCTGCGCCAGGCGGTCGTAGAGGAAGGAGTCCCAGGCGAACCAGAGCGCGACCGCGCGGTGCCCGGAGACCGCCCGCTGCTGCTCGCGCATCATCGTCTCGTCCGGCGGCGGGGCCCAGGGCACGTCGTCGAAGGCGCTCAGCGCGAGCACCCCGAGGGCGCTGAGCACGATCTTCGTACCGAAAAAGACGGCGAGGACGAACAGCCACGGCGTCGGCACCCGGCCCGCGGCCCGCGACGCCGCCCGCCGCACGTCGTGCCCGCGCCCGGCCAGCCGGGCGGGCAGCGCGCGCCACCGCCGGTCCGAGACGGCCCGCCCACTGTCCATCACGCGTCTCCCGGTCCGGCGGCCCGACCGGTGCCACATCCCCGTTCCGGGGCCGTTGACACGTGGGCGCGATCCCGGCGCGGAACCGGGCGCCAGGCGCGTCGCGGGGCGTCCCGGGCGCTCCGCCCGTCGGGGTGTCCCGGGAGCGGACGGCAATCCGGGGTGAGTTCGGGCCGGTGCCGGGTAAGCGGGCCGCCTCCGGGAGAAAGCAGGGGGCGACGGGCATGGGCGAAGAGCACGGCACGGTGGTCATCGGCGCTGGGCCGGCGGGCCTGACCGCGGCGTACGAGTTGCTCCGGCGCGACAGCGCGGTCCGGGTGTTCGAGGCCGACGAGGTGGTGGGCGGGATCAGCCGTACCGTCGAGCGGGACGGCTGGCGCTTCGACATCGGCGGGCACCGGTTCTTCACGAAGGTGGCCCGGGTCGAGGAGTTCTGGCACGAGATCCTGCCCGACGAGGACTTCCTGCTGCGGCCCCGGATGAGCCGGATCTACTACCGGGGAGCCCTGTTCGACTACCCGCTGAGCGCGGCGAACGCCCTGCGCAACCTCGGCGTGCGGGAGGCCGTGCTGTGCATGGGCTCGTACGCGCGGGCCCGGCTGCGCCCGCCGAAGGACCAGTCGCACTTCGAGGGCTGGGTCTCGGCCCGGTTCGGCTGGCGGCTCTACTCGATGTTCTTCAAGACGTACACCGAGAAGGTCTGGGGGATGCCGGCCGACCGGTTGCAGGCCGACTGGGCCGCGCAGCGGATCAAGAACCTGTCGCTGGCCAAGGCGGTCCGCAACGCGGTGCTGCCCAGACGCAACCGCAAGGACGTGACCAGCCTGATCGAGGAGTTCCAGTACCCGAAGCTCGGCCCGGGCATGATGTGGGAACGCTGCGCCGAGGAGGTGCGCCGGCGCGGGGGCCGGGTGGACACCGGCACCTGGGTGACCGCCGTGCACCGGGCCCCGGAGCGCCGCCGGGCCGTCGCCGTGACCGTCAACGGGGCAGGCGGGCAGCGTACCGAGCCGGCGGAGCACGTCGTCTCCTCGATGCCGATCTCCGAGCTGGTCGCCGCGCTGCGCCCGGCGCCCCCGCCGGAGGTGCTGGCCGCCGCGGCCGACCTGCGGTACCGGGACTTCCTGACCGTCGCGCTGGTGGTGCCGGAGGAGTTCTCGTTCCCGGACAACTGGATCTACGTGCACGACCCGGCGGTGCGGGTCGGCCGGATCCAGAACTTCGGCTCCTGGTCGCCGCACCTGGTCAAGGACGGCCGCACCTGCCTCGGTCTGGAGTACTTCGTGTTCGAGGACGACGAGACCTGGCGTACGCCGGACGCCGAGCTGGTCGCCGCGGCGACGGCCGAGCTGGAGCGGCTCGGCCTGGTCCGGCCGGGGGTGGTCGAGGCCGGGTACGTGGTGCGGATGCCGAAGGCGTACCCGGTCTACGACGAGCGCTACCAGCACAACGTCGACGTGATCCGGGACTGGCTGGCGCGCGAGGTGCCCAACGTCCACCCGGTGGGCCGCAACGGCATGCACCGCTACAACAACCAGGACCACTCGATGCTGACGGCCATGCTCACCGCCGAGAACATCGCCTGCGGCACCCGGCACGACGTGTGGTCGGTCAACGTGGAGCAGGACTACCACGAGGAGTCGAGCCACGACGGGGACGGCCACCGGGGCACCGGCCGGGACGCGCCCGTCGTACCGGCCCGGCCCGCCGTTCCGGTCGGCACGACGCTCGACGGCGCCGGCAGCGGCAGCGCCCGGCCCGAACGGCCGGCCCACGTGCGCCTCGGGTGAGCCGCCGACCGCGCGTGTGGCACCGTCGGCGCCGGCCCGGGAGGGGAAGGCCGGCGGTGGCGTGCGGCGGCGGACCGGCCCGGACTCAGTGCGCTTCGAGGACGAAGAAGATGAAGCAGACGAACGTGGTGCGGTCCACGAGATGTGGCGGCAGGATCTCGCGCGGGGTCTCGGGAGACATGGGGGGTTCGCTGACGACCGAGAGGCGGAAGCCCGCGTCGGTGAACGCAGCCGTCATCGCGTGCAGCGGCCGGTGCCAGTAGGTCAGCTCCGCGGTGTGCCCGTCGAAGGTGTACTCCTCCGACCACCGTGCGAGGGCGAAGTAGTCGGCGTCCGGGTGCACCGCCGGGTAGACCATCGGGTGGTTCACGGACAGGATGAGGCGACCCCCCGGCCTCAGGACTCGTCGCAGCTCGGCCAGGGGCGCGGTCCAGTCCTCCAGGTAGTGCAGGACCAGGGAAGCGACGACGTCGTCGAACGCGCCGTCGGCGAAGGGAAGCGGCCCGCTGAGGTCGGCCACCAGCAGCGTGGCGTCCCCGCCCAGCCGCCGTCGGGCCAGCTCGACCATCGCGCGGCTGGAGTCGAAGCCGGTCACCATGGCCCCTCGCTCGCGAAGCGCCGCGGACAAGGGACCCGAACCGCAGCCGGCATCGAGGATCCGCCGGCCGGTCACGTCCCCGGCGAGCCCGATCATCGCGGGCCGCTCGTAGTAGCCGTTGATCAGGTTGGACTCGTTGTCCGCGCTGTAGCGCTCGGCGAAACTGTCGTAGTGGTCGGCCTTCACCAGGCTGTCTCCTCGGCATCGCGGCAGGGATCGAAAGCGCGATCCTGCCACGGACGTCGAGCCACCACCGCCCCCTGCCGCGCTCCAGTCGACGCGCTGGCTCCACGTAGTGTCAGCCGGCGAGCTGGTCGCGGCGGCGGGTGAGGTAGGCCCGCTCCGCAGGGTTGCCGGCGAGACCGATGGCCCGGTCGTACGCGGTCCGCGACTCGCCACCGCGCCCGAGTCGCCGCAGCAGGTCGGCACGCGCGGCGTGGAAGGCGTGGTAGCCGTCGAGGGCCTCGGCGAGCCGGTCGATCTCGGCGAGGCCGACCCCGGGGCCGTCGACCTCGGCGACCGCGACCGCCCGGTTGAGCCGCACGATCGGTGAGGGGTCGAGCAGCGACATGCGCCCGTAGAGGGCGACGATGGTGGACCAGTCGGTGTCCCGGGCGGACGGGGCGTCGGTGTGGACCGCGTTGATCGCGGCCTGCAGCTGGTAGCGCCCGGGTGGGCCGCCGCCGGTCGCCACCGCCTCGATCCGCTCGCGGAGAAGGGCGTTGCCCTCGGCGATGAGGGTGCGGTCCCAGGCACCGCGGTCCTGCTCGGCGAGGGTCACCAGTTCCCCGGTGCGGGACACGCGCGCCGGCCGCCGGGCGTCGGTGAGGAGCATCAGGGCGAGCAGGCCGGCCACCTCGCCGTCGTCCGGAAGGAGGGTCCGGAGCAGGCGGCCGAGACGGATCGCCTCCTCGGTGAGGTCGACGCGCACCGGGTCGTTCCCCTCGCTGGCGAGATAGCCTTCGTTGAAGACGAGGTAGACGACCGCGAGCACGCCGGCGAGCCGTTCGCGGATGTCGTCGGCCGAGGGCACCCGGTAGGGGATGTGCGCAGCCTTGATCTTCGCCTTGGCGCGGGTGATCCGTTGCGCCATGGTGGTCTCCCGCACCAGGAAGGCGCGGGCGATCTCGGGCACGGTGAGGCCGCCGAGCAGGCGCAGGGTGAGCGCCACCCGGGCCTCCGACGCGAGCGCGGGGTGGCAGCAGGTGAAGATCAGCCTGAGCCGGTCGTCCTCGACCGGGCCGGTCGGCTCAGCAGGGGTGTCGTCGTACATGATCCGGGCCGCCTGGTGTTTGGCGTCGCGCTGTGACTCGCGACGGAGCCGGTCGATCGCCTTGCGGGTCGCGGTGGTGGCGAGCCACCCGCCGGGATTGGACGGTACGCCCTCGCGCGGCCACCGCTCCGCGGCCGCCACGAACGCCTCGGCCGTCGACTCCTCGGCGACGTCGAGATCGCCGAAACGGCGCGCGAGGCCGGCGACCACCCGCGACCACTCCTCGTGGTGGGCACGGGTGATCGCCTGTTCGACGGTGAGCTCGGTCATGGCTCCCGCAGCGCTCGGAGGGATTCCCCGGTTCGGAAGGGACGCACCTCGACCGTACCGTGGCACGCTCTCGAGCCCTCGGCGGCGAGGGCCAGGGCCACGTCGAGGTCGGCCGCCTCGATGACCCAGAAGCCGTCGAGGTGCTCCCTCGTCTCCAGGTAGGGCCCGTCGGTGAGAACCGGCCTCTCGCCCTGCCCCTCGACGGTGGTGGCGGTCGTCGCGGGCGCCAGACCGTCGGTGAAGACGAGGTGACCGTCCCGCCGGAGCCTCTCGTCGAAGGCGCCGGTGTCGGCGAACGCCCGCGGCACGGCCTCCTGGGAGGGATGGGTGCCGAACTCGGTGTGCTCGGCCGGTCCGTAGACGGACAGCAGGTATCTGGGCATGACGCTCACTTCTTCCCGGAGCCGCTACGCCGGGCGCGCCCCGGGGCCTCGGAACCGGTGCACCTCCTGCGGCCAGTCGAGCGCGGTCGCGAGCCGGCCGGCCCAGTATCGCGCCGCCTCGTCGTCAGGCACGTCCACGACGGCGAAGCCGCCGAGGTGCTCCTTGGTCTCGACGTACGGGCCGTCGGTGAAGACGGGCTTGCCGTCGACCGCTTCGACGCTGCACACCGCGGTGGACCGGTCGAGCCCCCCGTTGCTGAAGAGCAGGACGCCCTCGGCCTGCATGTCCGCCATCACGGCCCAGCCGGCCCTGCTCTTCTCGCGAAGCTGCTCCGCCGTGTGTTCGGACACCCACTCGTCGTTGAAGGTGATCAGGTACTCCGTCATGTCGTCTCCTCTCGGTCCCGGACGAGGGCCTTACCCGGCTCCTCGTGTCCGGCGGCCCAGCCGCCGCCGCACACTGGTTCCACGAACGGCTACACCCTGATCCGACACCATCCCGAAAATTCGAGCAGGTCCAGATCGCGGAACCGCAGCGCCGCCGCCATCGCGGCCCCGATCGTGCCCGCGGACACCATCCGCGAGGCATCCGGGATAGCCTTGGCGCATATGGCTACCTATCGCAGCGCCTCAGTGCTTCTCTCCTCGGACGGCACCAGGACCCCTGGCACCGCCGCCCTTTTCGCCGAGCCCGCCCGCAGGGGTGGGACCCCGCCGTGGGCAGGTGACTTCCGGCCCGCCAACAGCGCCGGCAACGGCCCCAAGAACGCGGTCGGGAAGACCTTCACGTTGGAGCTTCCTGACGGCAGCACCGGCAAGGTCGTGGTCCAGGGCCTCAAGAGCGGGAAGGGGGGCGTCGTGCTGGCGTTGATGGGCGAGGACGCACCCCCCTTCTGATCAGAAGACAGGTTTTCTGGTCACCGGTCAGCGACGGCCGGTGGCCAGGGTGACGAGATACTGCCCGCCACCGGCGTCGACGCTCGCGGTCACCGGCAGTCCGGGCACCAGCCGGGAGAACCGGTCGACCAGCCAGTCCGCCGCCTCCTGGGCGTCCTTCCTGCTCGGGCAGCGGGCGACCAGCTCGCGGCCACCCTTGCGTTCGAGCCGCTCGGCGACGGTGATCAGTGGCGCGGGCTCCACCACGTGCAGGTGGTCCGGCCAGGCGATGACCACCTTGACCGCGCCCTTGCGGGTGTTGCAGGCCCGGTGCGCGAGTCGCTCGGCGACCTTGGCCTTCCTGTCGGCGGTGCGGCTGTCGACGCTGGGACCACGTGGATCGTTCACCGACATGTCGGCGTCGACCGGCTCGTCGCACACCCAGCACCGCCAACCGTCACGCCTCGCGACGTCATCGAGGAGACTCATCCGAGCAAACTAGCCTGCCGGCCGCCGGCCGACGACAGACCCGGCCGCGGAGAGCGCCGCCAGTCCGTCCGGGTGCGAGGGAATCGCTCTCCCGGGCGCCGATCTGGAATGCTGCCCACCATGCCTTCCTATCCGCCCACCTTCGCCGACCAGGTCGTCGCCCAGCCGGCCCGGGCCCAGTTCGAGGCGTTCCTCGACGAGCACCGCGGCGCGCTCAACGGCTGCCTGGACGGGCTGACGGAGGAGCAGGCGCGCCGGTCGTTGGTGGCCTCCCGGACCACGCTGCTGGGCCTCGTGAAGCACGCGACCTTCGTCGAGAAGGTCTGGTTCGACGAGGCCGTCACGTGCCGCTCGCGCGCGGAGATCGGCATCCCCGCCACGCCGGACGAGTCGTTCGTCCTCGACGACGACGACACGATCGCCACCGTCCAGCGCACACACCGCGAAGCTTGCGAGGCGTCGCGCCGCGCGACGGCGTCCCTGGGCCTGGACGACATCCTGTCCGGGCACCGGCGCGGTCCGCTCCCGCTGCGGTGGGTGTATCTGCACGTGCTGCGTGAGCTCGCCCAGCACTGCGGGCACGCGGACATCCTCCGGGAGCAGCTCGTCGACGGGTAGTGCGCGGACGTCCGCCCCGCCGACCGGGGGCCGCCGGGCGCGCCCTCCCCGCCGGTAAACGCCTTGCCGCCGCACCGGAGGCGTCCCTAGCATCCGCCGGATGCGGATCCGCGAGTTCCACGAGTCCGACTGGGCCCAGGTGTGGCCAATCGTCCAGGAGGTGGTCCGGGCGCGGGAGACCTTCCCCTACGACCCGGAGCTGACCGCCGAGCAGGCGTACGACATGTGGGTGGAGGCCGCGCCCGGCCGGACGGTGGTCGCGGTCGACGGCGACGCGGTGCTGGGCACCGCGAAGATGGGCACCAACCGCCCCGGGCCGGGCGCGCACGTCGCCACCGCGAGCTTCATGGTGGCCCGCGCGGCGCGCGGGCGGGGCGTCGGCACCGCGCTGTGCCGGCACGCCGTCGACTGGGCCCGCGGGCGGGGGTACGCCGGCATGCAGTTCAACGCCGTGGTGGCGAGCAACACCACCGCCGTGCAGCTGTACCGGCGGGAGGGGTTCGACGTGGTGGGCACGGTGCCCGGCGCGTTCCGGCATCCCACCCTCGGCCGGGTGGGCCTGCACGTGATGTACCGGGAGTTCTGAGCGACCGGCCGGACGCCGCGCGCCGCGTCCCATCGGGGCGGGACGCGGCGCGCGGCGGGCATCGTCAGACGGTGGCCGAGGCGACGGCCTCGGCGCGCAGGTCCTCCTCGGAGGCGCCCCGACGCCAGTAGCCGGAGAAGGTGACGTGGCGGCGGTCCAGGCCGCGCTCGCCGACGAGGTGCCGGCGCACCGAGCGCACCATCGAGGACTCGCCGGCGATCCAGGCGTACGGGCTGCCGGCCGGCAGCCGGGCGGCACGCACCGCGTCCGCCAGCAGGGTGCTGCCGGGGGCGGTGGCGCCGCGCACGATCCAGCGCACCTCGGCCCGCGCCTCGGTGGGCAGTTCCTGGATGTCTCCCGCGTCGGGGACCTCGATCCAGGCCCGCACCGGGGTGCCCGGCGGCAGCCAGGCCAGGATCCCGGCGGCGGCCGGCAGCCCGGTCTCGTCGGCCACCAGCAGGACGGAGTCCGTGCCGACCGGGGGCCGGAAGCAGACACTGCGGTTGTCGTGCACGGCCGGGCCGAGCAGCACCACCCGGTCGCCCGGCAGGGCGTGCCGGGCCCAGCGGGAGGCGGGGCCGGTGTCGCCGTGGCTGACGAAGTCGATGTCCACCTCGGCCACCTCGGGGCGCTGCTCCCGGATGGTGTACGAGCGCATCACCGCGCGCACGTCGGGGTCCATGGCCCGGTAGGCGCCGAACCAGTCCTCCCCCGCCCCGACGGGAAGCACCGGCTCGGGCTGACCGGGGTGCGGCAGGAACAGCGAGACGCTCTGGTCCCGGCCGCCACCGGCGAAGTCGGCCAGCTCCGGCCCGCCGAGAGTGACCCGGACCAGGGAGGCGCCGACGCGGCGGGCGCCGACGACCTGCGCGGCGAAGAGGCGGTACTGGACGGCTACGGCGGTGGTCACGACGTGACCTTCTTCGCGCCCTTGATGGCGGTGGCCAGGTTCTCCAGCAGCGGCGCGGCACCCGCGTACGAGAAGCGGGGCACGGCGTCCCAGGCGGCGACCTGGTTGGCCTTGACCGCCGGCAGCTGCTGCCAGGTCGGCTTCGCGGCCATGTCCTTGGGCTGAAGGGCGGTGCTGCGGTTGTCGAGCAGGAGCAGGTCGGCCGGGAACTTGCCGGCGTTCTCCCAGCTCAGCGCCTCGAAGTAGTCGCCGGCCTCCAGCTTGGTGGGGACGACGATGTCGACGCCCAGCTCGGCGAAGTACATCAGGTCGGTGCTGACCTTGGGGTTGGAGGCGTAGAACAGGTCGGGGCTGCCGGAGCAGGCGAGCACCTTGATGCCCGGGTTGTCCTTGACCGCCTGGCGGACCGACTCGGCGGCGGCCTCGAAGCGGGCCTTGGCGTCGGTGACCTTCTTCGCGGACAGGTCGGCGCCGAGGGACTCGGCGAGCTGCGCGTACCGCTCGATCGGCTTGGTCATCGGCACCCGCGCGGTGGTCACGGTGACGGTGGGGGCGAGCGGGAGGATCTTGCTCTTGCTCTCGTCCGGCACGTACCAGAAGGCGCCCGGGTCGTACATGTGGGTGACGAGCAGTTCGGGCCGCAGGGCGGCGTACTTCTCCAGGTTGAACTCGCCCCAGACGTTGCCGAGGATCTCCACGGACTCGACGTCGAGGTCGCCGGCCTGCGGGTCCTTGCTGCCGTCGGAGCGCTTGGTCTCGCCGAACACCCCGACGATCTGCTTGTCGACCCCGAAGTCGACAAGCGCTGCGGCGACCCCCGTGAAGGCGACCACCCGGGTCGGCCGGGCGGGGGCGCTGACCTTCTCGTTGCGGTCGTCCGTGAACGACCACGGCCCGCCGGAGTCCTTGGCGGCGGGGGTGGCGGAGTCCTCGTCCCCGCCGCAGCCGGCGAGCAGGGCTGCCAGGGTGGCGGCGCCACCGGCGGCGAGCAGGCCCCGGCGGGAGAGGCGGCGGGCGGACACGGGATGCGGCATGGCGGTGTCTTTCGATCAGGGTCGGGCGAATGACCATGGACAGCGGGGTTAGGTTAACCTAACCTAAACGGCTGTCAAGTCCCGTTCGGAATTCCGCACCAATCGGAGCCCACACTGTCCGCCACCCTCTCCCCCCGCGTCGGCGCGCCGCCGGCACCGCCGGCCGTACGCCGGCCCGGCCGGACCGCCCTGCGGGCCGCCGGGCTCGCGGCGTCGGTGCTGCTGCTCGCGGCCGTCGCGGTGCTCAGCATCGCCGTGGGCGCCAAACAGCTCCCCCTCACCGACGTGTGGCAGGGCCTGCTGGACCGCGACGCCGCCGAGTACGCCGTCGTGCACCGCATGCGGCTGCCGCGCACGCTGCTCGGCCTGCTCGCCGGGGCGGCGCTCGGCGTCGCCGGCGCGGTCATGCAGGCGCTGACCCGCAACCCGCTCGCCGACCCCGGCCTGCTCGGCATCAACGCCGGCGCGGCGGCGGCGGTGGCCACCGGGGCGCTGCTGTTCGGCATCGGCGGCGTCGGCGGGCAGGTGTGGTTCGCGCTGCTCGGCGCGGCCGCCGTCACCGCCGCCGTGTACGCGGTCGGCGGCGGGCGCGGGGCCACCCCCGCCCGGCTGGCGCTGGCCGGCGCGGCGCTCAACGCCACCCTCTACTCGTACGTCAGCGCGGTGATGCTGGTGGACACGGCCTCGCTGGAGCGGCTGCGGTTCTGGACGGTCGGCTCGCTGGCCAGCGCCGAACCGTCGACCGTCCGCACGGTCGCGCCCTTCATGGCGGCAGGCCTGCTGGTCGCCCTGGCCGTCGCCCGCCCGCTCAACGCCCTCGCCCTGGGCGACGACGCGGCGCGCGCGCTCGGCGCCCGCCCGGCCCTGGTCCGGGGCGCGGTCATCCTGGCGATCACGCTGCTCTGCGGCGCCGCCACCGCCGCCTGCGGGCCGATCGTCTTCGTCGGGCTGCTGGTGCCGCACCTGGTGCGCGCGCTCACCGGGCCGGACCTGCGCTGGCTGCTGCCGTACTGCGCGGTGCTGGCACCGGTGCTGCTGCTCGGCGCCGACGTGCTCGGGCGGGTGCTGAGCCGCCCCGGCGAGCTCCAGGTCGGGCTCGTGACCGCCGTGGCGGGCGGGCCGCTCTTCCTCTGGCTGGTGCAGCGCGGACGGGTGGCCCACCCGTGATCACCCTGCGTACCGGCCGTCTGTCCCTGCGGCTGCGTCCCCGCGCCGTCGCCGTCGGCGTCACCTGCGTGCTGCTGGCCCTGGCGCTGGGCGTGCTCGCCATCGGCAGCGGCGACTACCCGATGAGCCCCGCCGACGTGCTGCGCGCCCTCACCGGCCGGGGCACCCCGGCCGAGGAGTTCATCGTCACCGAGCTGCGGCTGCCCCGGGTGGTCACCGCCCTCTGCGTCGGCGCCGCGCTGGCGTTGGCCGGCGCGGTCTTCCAGTCCCTCGTACGCAACCCGCTCGGCAGCCCCGACATGCTCGGCTTCACCCAGGGCGCGGCCACCGGGGCGCTCGTCGTGGTGGTGCTCGGCGGCAGCAGCGTGGCGCTGGCCTCGTCGGCGGTGGTCGGCGGGCTGGTCACCGGCGCGCTGGTCTACGCGCTGTCCTGGCGGCGCGGCGTGCACGGGTACCGGCTGATCCTGGTCGGCATCGGCACCATGGCGATCCTCACCGGGGTCAACGGCTGGCTGCTCACCCGGGCCCCGCTGATGGATGCCGCCCGCGCCGTGCTATGGCTCACCGGCAGCCTCGACGGTCGCGGCTGGTCGAACGCGCTGCCGCTGCTGATCGCGCTGGGCGTGCTGGTGCCCCTCATGCTGGCCGGCTACGGGCCGGCGATGCGGCTGGTCGAGATGGGCGACGACACCGCCGCCGCCCTCGGCGTACGCGTGGAGCGGCTGCGCCTCGTCGTGCTGGCGGCGGCGGTGCTGCTGGTCTCCCTCGCGGCGGCCGCCGCCGGGCCGGTGAACTTCGTGGCCCTCACCGCGCCACACCTCGCGCGGCGGCTGACCCGGGCCCCCGGGCCGAACCTGCTGCCCTCGGCGGCCGTCGGCGCGGTCCTCCTGGTCGCCGCCGACCAGCTCGCGCTGCGGGCCTTCCCCGGGCACCAGCTGCCGGTCGGTGTGGTCACCGGCGTGCTCGGCGGCGCCTACCTGGTCTGGCTGCTGGCCACCGAGCGCCGGGCCGGCCGACTGTGACCGGGCGGGGCCGGCGGGCCACCCACGACGAGAACGGAGCACCGAGCATGCAGTCCCGGCTGAGCGGCACCGCGATGACCCTCGCCTACGAGCGGCGGACCATCGCACAGGACCTGAGCGTCGCCGTGCCCGACCGGTCCTTCACGGTCATCATCGGCCCCAACGCCTGCGGCAAGTCCACCCTGCTGCGGGCCCTGTCCCGGCTGCTGAAGCCGGCCGCCGGGGCGGTCCTGCTCGACGGCGAGGACATCCACCGGCAGCCGGCCCGCAGCGTGGCACGCACCCTCGGCCTGCTGCCGCAGACGTCCATCGCGCCGGACGGCATCGGCGTGGCCGAACTCGTCGCCCGCGGCCGGTACCCGCACCAGGGGCTGCTGCGGCAGTGGTCGCGCGAGGACGAGCGGGTGGTCACCGAGTCGATGGCCGCCACCGGGGTCGCCGACCTGGCCGACCGGGCCGTCGACGAGCTCTCCGGCGGGCAGCGGCAGCGGGTGTGGATCGCGATGGCGCTGGCCCAGCAGACCCCCCTGCTGCTGCTCGACGAGCCGACCACCTACCTGGACATCGCCCACCAGATCGAGATCCTGGACCTCTGCGCCCGGCTGCACGAGGAGCAGGGCCGCACGCTGGTGGCGGTGCTGCACGACCTCAACCACGCCGCCCGCTACGCGACGCACCTGATCGCGATGCGTGAGGGAGAGGTGGTCGCCGCCGGCGCGCCCCGGGAGGTGGTCACCGCCGAGCTGGTCGAGGAGGTCTTCGGGCTCCCCTGCCGCGTGATCGACGACCCGGAGACCGGCACCCCGCTGGTGGTCCCCGCCGCCCGCCGCCGGGCCGCCGCGAGCGCCCCGGCGGTCACCGCTGCCGGCGGGAAGGTGGGCGGGTGACGGGCGTTCGCGCCGGCGGCCCGGGCCGCCGTCCGGCCCGCGCCGCGCTGCGGCCCGACCTACTCGCGCATCGACCGGAATCACCGTACGGTGGCACACGATGCGTGATCTCGCCAGCACCTACCGACAGGACGTCGACGGCTTCGGCCGGGTGACGATCCGACCCGTCGACCCCGACACCGACATCGACCTGATCCACGCCTGGGTCAGCCAGGAACGCGCCCGGTTCTGGGGCATGCGCGACGCCGGCCGCGACCGGGTCGAGGAAATCTACCGCTACCTGGACTCGCTCCCCACCCACCACGCCTGGCTGACCCACCGCGACGGCACACCGGTGGCGCTGTTCCAGACCTACGAGCCGGCCGCCGACCCGGTCGGCGAGTGCTACCCGGTCCAGCCCGGCGACCACGGGGCCCACCTGCTGATCGGCCCGCCCGGCGCGGTCGAGCGGGGCTTCACCGGCACCCTGTTGCGCGTGTTCCTCGACTTCGTCTTCGCCGACCCGAGACACCGGCGCGTCGTGATGGAGCCGGACGCGCGCAACGACAAGGCGGTCGAGCGGCTCCTGCGCACCGGTTTCGTCGCCGGCCCGCTGGTCGACGTCAACGGCAAGCGGGCCCGGCTGCTCTTCCTCGACCGGGAGACGTTCGAGGCCGGCCGGCCCTGAGACGCGGGACGCTCCCCGGGCGGTCGCCCGCCCGGGGAGCGTCGGCGGCTCAGCCGCCCGGTCGCAGCACCCGGCCCGGGCCGGCGACGTTGTCCGCCGCGGCCTGGCTGCGCTGGGTGCCGGTGACGCAGACGTCGTCACCGAGGAACGCCTCGCGCCACACGTAGCCGGCGACGCAGGTGTGCGGGCCGTACGGGCCGTTGACCCAGCGGCTCGTGGCGACGGCGTTGTCCGCGAGCACCTGGGAGCGGGTCGTCCCGGTGACGCAGACGTAGTCGGACTGGTCGGCGTCGCGCCAGACGTACCCGCTGACGCAGGTGTTCGGCCCGGCGACCAGGCGTGCCGGGTTGCGGCGGCTCGCCGCGGCGGCGTTGTCCGAGGCGGCCTGGGTGCGCTGGGCGCCGGTCACGCAGACGTCGTCACCGGCGTACGCCTCCCGCCACACGTAGCCGGAGATGCAGGTGTGCGGGCCGTACGCGCCGTTGGTCCAGCGGCTCGGGGCCGCCGCGTTGTCCGCCCACACCTGGCTGCGGGTGGCCCCGGTGACGCAGACCATGTCGCCCGGCCGGGCCTCCCGCCAGACGTACCCCTGCAGGCAGCGGTTCACCACGTCCGTGGTGACGGTGACCGAGGCGGAGTTGCCCGAGATCCAGTTCACGCCGATCTGCACCCCGTTGGCGTTGAGCGACTGGGCCGGACCGCCGCCGGGCCCGGTACGCAGCAGCGTGGGCGTGCCGTTGCGGACCTCGTGCAGCAGGACCGTGTCGGCCGGGATGCCGGCGCTCCAGCCGGTCTTGCGGCGGAACTCCACGGTGTAGTAGCGGAACGTGTCGGCGGGGTCGAACGGGATCCGGACCAGTTGCGGGCCGCTCGCCGAGGGCACCTCCAGCGGCGCCAACGTGATGCTGCGCGAGCCCACCCCGTCGGCGGCCATGGTGAACACCCGGTTCTTCGGCAGCCAGCCCAGCTCGTCGCGGTGGAACGCGTTGAGCCCGACCGCGCTCGTGCCGTAGTTCGCCGTGGTGAAGGCGTAGATGTGCATCGCGCTCATCTCGTCCCACGGGTCGTCGTACTCGCCCGGCTGGGACCACGGCGCGTTCTGGTAGGTGGTGTCGTTGGAGAACGAGTGCCCCAGGTTGTAGCCGTGCAGCATCTCGTGGGCGGCGAAGCCGACGTTCCAGGCGCCCGGGTCGAGCAGCACCCGCCCGCCGGCGGCCCCGGAGTCGACCCAGTCGTTGAGCATGACGGCGGTGCGGTGTCCGGCGGGGACGGTGTAGCCGTTGGCCGCGGCGGTGTCGACGCAGCGCTGGATGCGGGTGCCGCGGTCGATCGACTGGAACTGCGCCAGGGTGTACGGCATCGTGTACCAACCCCGCACGTTCGAGCCGGCCAGCGAGACCCGCCCGCCGGACTGGTCGGCGAGGTAGTCCGCCACTCCCGAGGTGCCGAGGCCGGCGTCGGTGAGGAAGTTGGCGAAGAACGACGGGGTCTTCGGCTCGGCCGGCTTGTCGCTGAACTTGCAGAGCAGCACCGACCAGGGGGTGTTGTTGCGGATCGGGCTGGCCGCCGCCGGTCCCGTCGCCGCCACCACCGTCCCGATGACGGCGCAGCTGAGCGCCACGGTCGCCGTGGCGACGCGGCGCAGCAGGTTGGGTCCCACTCGCACTCTCCGTTTCCCTCGGCCCGCCCGGTGCGGACCAGTGGGAGACATGGGAGCACCCGGCGTCACCGCGCGGATGCGGCGAGTCGCATTGGCGACGGGCCGAAATCCGACTCGCCCCGCCCCCGCCGCCGGGGGCGGGGGCCGGGGGCGGAGCTGCCCGGGGGCGCGGCGGGACGCCCTCAGCCGTGCAGCCAGCGGTGGATGCACTGCAACAGGTCGGCGGCGTCGACCGGCTTCGTGACGTAGTCGCTGGCGCCGGAGGAGATGCTCTTCTCCCGGTCGCCGTGCATGGCCTTCGCGGTCACCGCGATGATCGGCAGGTCGGCGTAGCGGGGCATGGCGCGGATGGCCGCCGTCGCGGCGTAGCCGTCCATCTCCGGCATCATCACGTCCATCAGCACGAGGTCGATGTCGTCGTGGCGCATCAGCGTCTCGATGCCCTGCCGGCCGTTCTCCGCGTACACCACGTCGAGCCCGTGCAGCTCCAGGATGTTGGTCAGCGCGAAGACGTTGCGCGCGTCGTCGTCCACCACCAGCACCTTGCGCCCGGCCAGGTCGCCGGGCAGGGCGTCGGCGACGGGACGGACGTCGGGCAGCACCGGGGCGAACGGCAGCACCCGCTCCGGCGTCACCGCCGTGAGGTGCAGGGCGATCCGCTCGCGCAGGTCGTCCAGGCTGCGCAGGACCTCCAGCGGCCGCTCGTGGGTCAGCGCCTGCACCAGGGCCTGCGAGCCGGCCGGCAGCGGGTGTCCGTGGTACGCGAGCACGGGCACCGCGCGCAGCGCCGGATCGTCGTGCAGCGCCTTCAGCAGGTTCGTACCGCCGTCGTCGGGCAGGTCGAGCTGGAGCACCAGGACGTGGTGCCGCCCGGCGGCGAGCGCCTCGACCGCCGAGGCCACGTCCACCGCGGTGGAGATCTCCACCGGCGGGTGGGCGTTGCCCAGGTCGGCCGCGACGCCCTGGGCGAGCAGCGTCAGCAGCCCCTTGTCGTGGCGCTCCAGCACCAGCATCCGGCGGACCTCGCCGGGCTGGAGGGTCACGGCCGGCGGCAGCGTGGCCGGCGGCGTCCATGGCAGGGTGGCCGGCGGCGTCCATGGCAGGGTGGCCGGCGACGTCCAGGGCAGCGCGCCGGCACGGCCCGCGACCGGCGGCGCGCCGGTCGGGCGGTCGTCCGTGCCGGCCGCCTCGCCGGTCCCCGCGGGCACCGGCCCGACGGGCAGGTAGAGGGTGAACGTGCTGCCCTGGCCGAGCACGCTGCGCGCCTGGATCCGGCCGCCGAGCAGGTGGGCGATCTCCCGGCTGATGGACAGCCCGAGGCCCGTGCCCCCGTACCGCCGGCTGGTCGTGCCGTCGGCCTGCTGGAAGGCGTCGAAGATCGCGGTCAGCTGCTGCTCGGCGATGCCGATGCCGGTGTCGATCACCCGGAACGCGAGGACGACGTCCGTCTGGGCGAGCCCCTCCGGCAGCTCGCCCGGTGCGGCCCGCTCGATGCGCAGCCGCACCCGCCCCTTCTCGGTGAACTTGACCGCGTTGGAGACCAGGTTGCGCAGCACCTGCCGCAGCCGCTGCTCGTCGGTGTGCAGCTCGGTCGGCACGCCCGGCCCGGTGCTGATCTCCAGCTCCAGGCCCCGGGGCGTGGTCAGCGGCCGGAAGGTGGCGTCGACGTAGTCGCGCAGCGCGGCCAGCTCGAAGGTCTCCGGGTTGATGTCCATCTTCCCGGCCTCCACCTTGGACAGGTCGAGGATGTCGTTGATGAGCTGGAGCAGGTCGGTGCCGGCCGAGTGGATGACCGTCGCGTACTCCACCTGCTTGGCGGTCAGGTTGCGGTTCGGGTTCTGCGCGAGCAGCTGGGCGAGGATGAGCAGCGAGTTCAGCGGCGTACGCAGCTCGTGGCTCATGTTCGCGAGGAACTCCGATTTGTACTTGGAGGCGAGGGCGAGCTGCTGGGCGCGGGCCTCCAGCTCCTGCCGGGCCTGCTCGATCTCGGAGTTCTTCGTCTCGATGTCGTGGTTCTGCCGGGCCAGCAGGGCCGCCTTGTCCTCCAGCTCGGCGTTGGAGCGCTGGAGCTCCTCGGAGCGGGCCTGCAACTCCTCCGAGCGGGCCTGCAACTCCGCGGCGAGGCGCTGCGACTCGGTGAGCAGCACGTCGGTACGGGCGTTGGCGACGATGGTGTTGACGTTGACGCCGATGGTCTCGGTCAGCTGGTCGAGGAAGTCGCGCTGCACCTCCGTGAAGCGGCTCATGCTGGCCAGCTCGATGACGCCGAGCACCTGGTCCTCGAACAGGATCGGCAGCACCACCAGGTGCAGCGGGGCGGCGGCGCCGAGGCTGGAGGAGACGGTGACGTAGTCGGCCGGCACGGTGTCCACCACGATGGCCCGCTTGCTCACCGCGGCCTGCCCGACGAGGGAGTCGCCGAGGGCGTACCGGCGGCCGGAGGTGTCGTGCCCGTACCCGCCGACGACCCGCAGGCCGGTCCCGTCGGGGCCGTCGTCCACCAGCAGGAACGTGCCGAGCTGCGCGGAGACCAGCGGGGCCAGCTCGTTCATCACCAGACCGGCGACCACGTCCAGGTCGCGGTGGCCCTGCATCAGGCCGGCGATGCGGGCCAGGTTGGTCTTGAGCCAGTCCTGTTCCTGGTTGGTGCGGGTGGTCTCGCGCAACGACTCCACCATCGAGTTGATGTTGTCCTTCAGCTCGCCGACCTCGCCGGGGGCGTCCACGGTGATGGAGCGGGTCAGGTCGCCGGTGGCCACGGCGCTGGTCACCTCGGCGATGGCGCGCACCTGGCGGGTGAGGTTCCCGGCCAGCTCGTTGACGTTCTCGGTGAGCCGCTTCCAGGTGCCGGAGACGCCCTCGACCTCGGCCTGGCCGCCGAGGCGGCCCTCGCTGCCGACCTCCCGGGCCACCCGCGTCACCTCGGCCGCGAACGACGACAGCTGGTCCACCATCGTGTTGATGGTGGTCTTCAGCTCCAGGATCTCGCCGCGCGCGTCGACGTCGATCTTCTTGGTCAGGTCGCCCTGGGCCACGGCGGTGGTGACCTGGGCGATGTTGCGGACCTGGCCGGTGAGGTTGTTCGCCATCGAGTTGACGTTGTCGGTGAGGTCCTTCCAGGTGCCGGCCACGTTCGGCACCCGCGCCTGGCCGCCGAGGCGCCCCTCGGTGCCCACCTCGCGGGCCACTCTGGTCACCTCGTCGGCGAACGCGCCGAGCGTGCCGACCATCGTGTTGATGGTCTGGGCGAGCACGGCCACCTCGCCCTTGGCCTCCACGGTGATCTGCCGGCTCAGGTCGCCCTGGGCGACGGCGGTGGCGACCAGCGCGATCGAGCGCACCTGGTTGGTGAGGTTGTTGGCCATCTCGTTGACGTTGTCGGTGAGGTCCTTCCAGGTGCCGGCCACGTTGGACACCCGGGCCTGGCCGCCGAGGCGGCCCTCGGTGCCCACCTCACGAGCCACCCGGGTCACCTCGTCGGCGAACGCGGAGAGCTGGTCGACCATCGTGTTGATGGTCTCCTTCAGCGCCAGGATCTCGCCGCGCGCGTCGACCCGGATCTTCTGCGTCAGGTCGCCCTTCGCCACGGCGGTGGTCACCTCGGCGATGCTGCGCACCTGGGCGGTGAGGTTGTCCGCCATGACGTTGACCGACTCGGTGAGGTCCTTCCAGGTGCCGGAGACGCCCTTGACGTCCGCCTGGCCGCCGAGGCGCCCCTCGGTGCCCACCTCGCGGGCCACCCGCGTCACCTCGTCGGCGAACGACGACAGCTGGTCCACCATCGTGTTGATGGTGTTCTTCAGCTCCAGGATCTCGCCGTGCGCCGTGACGGTGATCTTCTGCGACAGGTCACCCCGGGCCACCGCCGTGGCCACCTGCGCGATGCTGCGCACCTGGTCGGTGAGGTTGACCGCCATCGAGTTGACCGAGTCGGTGAGGTCGCGCCAGGTGCCGGCCACGCCGCTGACCTGGGCCTGACCGCCGAGCCGCCCGTCGGTGCCGACCTCGCGGGCCACCCGGGTCACCTCGTCGGCGAACGACGACAGCTGGTCCACCATCGTGTTGATGGTGCTCTTGAGCTCCAGGATCTCGCCCCGGGCGTCGACGGTGATCTTCTGCGACAGGTCGCCCCGGGCCACGGCCGTGGTGACCTGGGCGATGTTGCGGACCTGGCTGGTCAGGTTGCCGGCCATGAAGTTCACCGAGTCGGTGAGGTCGCGCCAGGTGCCGGCCACGCCGGGCACCTCGGCCTGGCCGCCGAGACGGCCCTCGCTGCCGACCTCCCGGGCCACCCGCGTCACCTCGTCGGCGAACGACGACAACTGGTCCACCATCGTGTTGATGGTGATCTTCAGCTCCAGGATCTCGCCACGCACGTCCACGGTGATCTTCTGCGACAGGTCGCCCCGGGCCACCGCCGTGGCCACCTCGGCGATGTCGCGGACCTGGTCGGTCAGGTTGCCCGCCATGGCGTTGACGGAGTCGGTGAGGTCCTTCCAGGTGCCCGACACCCCGGGCACCTCGGCCTGGCCGCCCAACTGCCCCTCGGTGCCGACCTCCCGGGCCACCCGGGTCACCTCGGAGGTGAACAGCGACAACTGGTCGACCATGCCGTTGAAGACCGTGGCGATCTCCCCGAGCAGGCCGTCGGCGTCCTCCGGCAGCCGGGTGCCGAAGTCACCGTCGCGTACCGCCGTCAGGCCGGCCAGCAGCTGCCGGAGCCCCGGGTCAGCCATCGCCCCAGCCCCTCCGGTCGCCGGGTTGCGCCGCGACGCCGTCTTCTCGACCACCACAACCACCTCGCGCAGCAGCCGGGGGCCCGCCCGCCGGCACAACATCGACCGCGCAAGTATGCACAGCCCGGTCGCCGCACGCGCGCCGGCCGGCACGCCGCGCCGCCGGCCGTCCGGCGGCTGCGCACCGGCACGGTTACCAGGGGCGCGGCGCGGGTAGAGGCGACGCGCGAACCGGTCCGACCGGAACGGGGGACTCGCCGGGGCGGTCCTCGACGCCGGCCCGGCGAACGGGTCCGGCGTGGAGCGCGCCCCGACCGGAAGAGGGGTGCCGACGGTGCGACAGTGGTGGCGGGGCGCGCGCGGGCGGATCCGCGACGACGGCATGACCGTGGTCGAGCTGACCCTCGCCGCGACCGTCGCCTGGATGCTCGCCGCGCGGGTGATCGGCCACCCGGACCCGTTCTTCGCGCCCACGGCCGCGCTGGTCGTCCTGGGCGAGGCACGGGGGCGGCGGGTCCGGCAGACGGTGGAGATCCTGCTCGGGGTCGCGGCCGGGGTGCTCGTCGCCGAACTGCTGGTGTACGCGCTCGGCCCCGGCACCGGCACCGTCTTCCTGGTGCTGCTGCTGACCACCGGCCTGATGGTGGCGATCGGGGCCCGCACCACCCTCGTGGTGCAGGCGGCGGTCTCCGCGATGTACCTGATGGCGGTCGCCGCGCCCAGCGGCACGCTGATGCCCTTCCGGTTCGTCGACGCGCTGATCGGCGGCGCGGTCGCGCTGGCCGCGAGCCAGCTCCTGACGGCCCGCGACCCCCTCGCCCCGCTGGTGCGGGAGGCCCGGCAGAGCTTCGCCGACCTCGCCGGGGTGCTCGACGCGCTCGACGACGCGCTCGCCCGCTGCGACGGGACCGCCGCCCGGACGGCGCTGGACCGGGCCCGGGAGCTGGACGACTGCGTGGACCGGCTGCGCACGGCGGTCCGGGCCACCGGGGAGACGCTGCGGTTCCGGGTCCGCCGGCGGCGGCACGTCGGGCAGGTACGGGAGGTGGAGGCGACCGCCCGGCAGCTGGACTACGCCGTGCGCAACGTCCGGGTCCTGGCCCGCGCCGCGGTGACGCTGACCCGGCTGTGCGCCGACACGCCGCCGGAGCTGGGCGACGCGATCCCCGCCCTGGCCGCCGCCGTACGCGCCGCTGGCGAGGCCGTCGCGACGGACCTGACCGGCGAGGACGCCGCCCGGCACGCCGCCCGGGCCGACGAGGCGGCCATGACCGCGGTCCGGGTCGCCGGCCGGCTGCTCGCGTCCGACCCGGAGCTGCCCGTCACGATGATCGTCGGCCAGATCCGGGCGACCGCCATCGACCTGCTGCGCGGGGTCGGCCACGACGACGACGCCGTGCTGGAGCGGGTCGACGAGGCGCTCGGGGTGGTGCCCGCTCAGGTGGCGTCGCAGCGCTCCGAGAGCGCGTAGCGGACCAGCACGACGTCGCCGATCTGGCGGGTCTCCGCCACCCGCGCCCGGCGGCCGGGATGCCAGGGGAAGCTCCCGTCGCCGACGAACCGGGGCGCCCGCCCGTCACCGACGAAGAACGGCGCCAGGACCAGGTGCAGCTCGTCGGCGAGGCCGGCGGTGAGGAACTGCCCGAGCACGCTCGCCCCGCCCTCCACCATCAGCCGGTCCACCCCCCGGCCGGCCAGGTCCGTCAGCAGCCACGCCGGGTCCACCGGCTCGCCCGCGTCCACGACGGTGGCCCGGCCCGCCAGCCGCTCCCCCGTCTTCGCCACGGCCGGGGTGGCACAGTAGACGATCCGGTCGGCGTCGCCGGTGGTGAAGAAGCGGGCCGTCGGGTCCAGGTCGCCGCAGCCGGTCACCGTCACCTTGGCCGGGGAGGCGGGCAGGCCCCGCGCGACGCGCTCGGCGCGCCGCCGTGCGGAACGGACCAGCAGACGCGGGTCGTCGCGGCGGACCGTGCCCGCGCCGACCAGGATCGCGTCGCAGCCCGCCCGGACCGCGTCGACCCGGTCCAGGTCGGCCTCGTTGGACAGCAGCAGCCGCTGCCCGCTCGCGTCGTCGAGGTAGCCGTCCATCGACGTGGCGCAGCTGAGCAGGACGTACGGGCGGTCAGTCACGGACGAGGGACAGGTCGAGGGCGTGCCCGCCACGCCCGGCCTTCGCCGCCAGGTAGCCGGCGTTCGCCGGGGACAGGTGCACCCCGGTGGGTACGCGCGCGGTGACCGTCACCCCGAGCCGCTGAAGCTGTGCGGCCTTGTCCGGGTTGTTGCTCAGCAGGGCGGCCCGGTCCACGCCCAGGGCGGCGAGCATCTGCGCGGCCACGGTGTAGTCCCGCTCGTCGGGCCGGTGGCCCAGCGCCAGGTTCGCCTCGTAGGTGTCCAGCCCGGCGTCCTGCAACGCGTACGCGTCGAGCTTGGCGTACAGGCCGATGCCGCGTCCCTCCTGCCGCAGGTAGAGCAGGTAGCCGCCGGGGTCGGCGATGCGTTCGACCGCCTCGCGCAGTTGGGGGCCGCAGTCGCAGCGCCGGCTGCCGAACACGTCCCCGGTCAGGCACTCGCTGTGCGGGCGGACCAGCGGCGGCGACGGGCGCGTCGCGGCCCTGTCGACGGGGCCGGCCCGGTCGCCCAGGCCGAACGCGAGGTGCTCCCGGCCGTCGACGAGGCCGTCGAAGGAGAACACCCGGGCGGTGGTGAGGTATCCGTCGGGGAACCGCAGCGGCACGGTGACCTGCGTACGGACCGTGGCGGCGGGCGGGGACTCGGGCATCGGGCTCCTCGTCAGACGGTGCCGGCGGGCACGCGGGCACGGCGGACCAGCAGGACGGCGGCGCCGGGCAGGCTGGCGGCGAGCACCAGGACCCCGTACACCGTGGCGGTGGCGACGCCCTCGGCGGCGCCCAGGCCGGCGGCGCCGAACGCCCACGCGGCCACGCCCTCGCGCGGGCCGAAGCCGGCGACGTTCACCGGCACCCCCATGGCCAGCAGCGCCAGCAGCGTCAGCGGCACCAGCAGGGTCAGCGGCGCGGTGGAGCCGGCGGTGCGCGCGGCCAGCACGAACGTCGCGAGGTGCCCGGCGACGGCCACGGCGGAGGCCACGAGCACGCCCAGCCAGGCGCGGCGACCGAGCAGCCCGGCGCGCACGTCGGCCACCGCCGCACGCGCCGCGCGCGCCCACCGCGACGGCCCGGCGGCGGGCAGCGCGCGGGCCAGCAGGACGACGCCCAGCCCGACGGCGGCCAGCAGCGCCGCCACCGCCGGCAGGTGGGGCCGCACCGGCGACGGGAACGCGGCGAGCACGACCACCGCCACGGCGGCGAGCACGACCTGCCCGGCGACGCGTTCCCACACCACCGCCCGGACCCCCCGGCCGACGTCGCCGACGTCGCGGCCGTGCCGCACCGCCCGGTGCACGTCGCCGAGCACACCGCCGGGGAGAGTCGAGTTCAGGAACACCGCCCGGTAGCAGTGCGCGAGCGCCGTCGGCAGCGGCAGCCGCACCCCCAGCCCGTTGGCGACAATGCTCCACCGCCAGGCGCAGCAGCCCGTGGTCAGCGCTCCGATGGCGACGGCGGCGGCCAGCGCCGGACCGTCGACCAGGCGGAGCCCGGCGAGGAACGGGCCGGCGCCCAGCCAGCCCAGCAGCACGGCCAGCACGCCCCCGCCACCGAGCGTCCGCACCCACGGCCAGCACCGGCGCGCCACCGGCCGGGCCCGTCCCGGACGCGCGCCCCGCCGGCGGGCGCGCACCGGCGGGGCGCCCGGTTCAGCCACCGCCGGCCAGCAGGTCGAGGTGCTCGACCAGCACGTCGAGCCGGCCGGCGGCGATCTCGGCGCGGCGCCGGCGGGCGTACGCCCGGGTCGGGCCGGTCAGCTCGGGCCGCTGCTCGCAGGCGGCATCGAGCCAGCCGGTGAACCACTCGCCGGCCAGCTCCGCCCGCTGCGGGCCGAGCCGCCACGGGCTGGGCCGCAGGACCACGTCGACGCCGTGCCGGGCGAACGCCGCCGCACAGGCGTGCACGGCGTCCGGCCCGAGCAGGGCGCGTCCGTCGACCGTGCGTCGCTGGTGGTCGTTGAAGGCGGCGGCGATCCGCCCGTCCCACGGATCCGCCGGGGTGAGCCGCACCCGGCCGGTCACCGACAGGGCCAGCAGGGCCGGGCGGCCCGCCCCGGCGCAGGCCGCGACGAGCCGCTCGATCTCCGCCGCGGTGAGCATGTCCAGCAGCGCGGACGCGGTGACCAGCGACGCGTCGGCCAGGTCGGCGGCCGTCAGCCGGGTGAGGTCGCCGCGGCGGACCTCGACGGTGACCGGGCCACCGTCGCCGGCGACGGCGGGCATCCCGGCGGCCGCGCGGGCGAGCAGGTCGGCGTCGGCGTCGTGCAGGATCCAGTGCTGCGGGCCGGGCAGCCGCGGCGCGAGCCAGCGGCCCATCGCGCCGGTGCCGGCGCCGAGGTCGTGCACCACGAGCGGTCCGGCGCCGGCCAGCCGGGGGCGGACCAGATCCACCAGGTCCTCGGCGCGGGCCGCCGCGTCGGCGGGCTCCCGCAGCGCCAGCCAGTGCGCGAAGTGCGGCGGCAGGTGCCCGGTCATGCCGCGACCGTCCCGGCCAGCACCGCGCCCGCGACCGTCGCGGGGACCGTCCAGTCGTCGAGCGTGCGCCGCCGCCCGCGCGCCGCCCGCCGCAGCGCCCGGCGCAGGTCGGGCTCGCCGAGCCAGCGCCGCAGCGCGCCGGCCAGGGCCGCCGGGTCGTCGGGCGGCACGAGCAGTCCCGGCGCCGCGCCGTCGGGCGCACGGCCCAGGGCCTCGGGCAGCCCGCCGGCCGCCGTGGCGAGCACCGGCACGCCCCGCGCGAGGGCCTCGGTGACCACCATCCCGTACGTCTCCCGGCGCGAGGCCAGCACCAGCAGGTCGGCGGCGGCGTACGCGGTGTGCAGGGCCGCCCCGGTGCGCGGGCCGACCAGGCGCACCCGGTCGGCGAGACCGTGCCCGCTCAGCCGCCGCCGCAGGGCCGCCACGAACCCCGGGTCCCGGGTCAGCGGCCCCACGCAGACGCAGCCCCAGGGCAGGTCGGCGACCGCCGCCAGGGCCTCCACCAGCACGTCGTGCCCCTTGTGCGGGGCGAGGGCGGCGACGCAGAGCAGGTTCCCGCCGGCCGGTGACCCGGGCGCGGGCGGGGCCGGGTCCACGCCGGGCCGGGCGACGTGCACCCGGTCGGCCGGCAGCGCGTACCGGTCGAGCAGCCGCCGCCGGGTCCACTCACTGGTGGTGACGACCGCGCCGGCGGCGGCCAGGGCGGCGGCCTCGGCGTCGTGCTCTAGCGGCAGGTGCACGAGGACGACGAGGCGCAGCCGCCGGGCGTGCGGGGCGAGCACCTCCGGCACGCAGGAGGCGACCAGACCGTCGAGCAGGACCGGCGCCCGGTTGGGCAGCGTCGCGAGCACCGTGGCGAGCCCGGCGCGCGCGGCCCGGTCGGGGCGGGGCCAGTCGCCGGGCACGGCGTGTTCGCGGACCGTCCAGCCGGCCGCCGCGAGGCCCCGGCAGAGCCGGCGGTCGTAGCCGTTGCCGCCGCTCGGCTCGGCCGGGTCGTCGATGTCGTTCGGCAGCACGACGTGCACCGTCGCCATTCAGAGTGACCGTTCGTAGCTGGCCCAGGCGACGTGCGACTCGTGCAGGGTGACGGTGATGCCGGCCAGGCCGCGCGCGCCCGCACCGAGGTCGCCGGCGCGTATCCGCTCGGCGAGGCGGTCGGCGACCGCGCGGGCCAGCACCTCGGTGGTCGTGTTCACCCCGGCGAAGGCCGGGTCGTCGTCGAGGTTGCGGTAGGTCAGCTCCCCGAGCACCGCCTTGAGCTGGTCGGTGGCGAGCCCGATGTCGACCACCACGCCGTCGGCGTCGAGGTCGGGGCGGCGGAAGGTGGCGTCCACGACGAAGGTCGCCCCGTGCAGGCGCTGCGCCGGGCCGAACACCTCCCCCCGGAAGCTGTGGGCGATCATCATGTGGTCCCGGACGGTCACGCTGAACACGGGTCACTCTCCGTCGTAGGTGATGAGGTGGCACAGGGCGGGGAGGCTGCCGGCGGTCAGCCGGGCCAGCACGTCGGGCAGCTCCGCGAAGCGGGACTCGCCGGTGAGCAGCGCGTCGAAGGCGGGATCGGCGAGCAGCTCCAGGGCGAGCCCCAGCCGGTCGGCGAAGCTGCGGCTGCCCCGTCGGGCCGGCGCGACGGCGCCCACCTGGCTGCCGCGCACGCTCAGCCGTCCGGAGTGGAACGCCCCGCCCAGCGCCAGCGCGACGGTGCGGTCGCCGTACCAGCTCAGCTCGACGACGGTGCCCTCCGGCCGGAGCAGCTCCAGCGAGCGTTGCAGGCCGGCGGCGGTGGCGCTGGCGTGCACCACGAGGTCCCGCCCGCCGGCGGCCTCCGCCGGCGGGGCGAAGCCGACGCCGAGCGCGGCGGCGACGGTCGCCCGGGCCGGGTCGGTGTCGACCAGTTCCACCCGCACGCCGGGGAAGCGGGCGAGCAGCGCCGCCACGCAGCAGCCGACCATGCCGCCGCCGACCACGCTCACCCGGTCGCCGACCAGGGGCGCGGCGTCCCAGAGCGCGTTCACCGCCGTCTCCACCGTCCCGGCGAGCACCGCGCGGGCGGGCGGCACCGCGTCCGGCACGGGCACCACGGCGGCGGCCGGGACCACGTACGCGGTCTGGTGCGGGTGCAGGCAGAACACGGTCCGGCCGCGCAGCTCGGCCGGGCCCCGCTCAACCACCCCCACGTTGAGGTAGCCGTACTTCACCGGCGCCGGGAAGTCCCCCTCCTGGAACGGGGCGCGCATCGCCGCGTGCTGGTCGGCGGGGACGCGGCCGGCGAAGACCAGCGTCTCCGTGCCCCGGCTGACGCCGGAGTACCGGCTGCGGACGAGCACCTCGTCCGGGCCGGGGTCGGCGAGCGGAGCCGACCGGATCTCACCCTCGCCGGGCGTACGCAGCCAGAAGGCGCGCGCCTCACCGGTCACCGGCTCCTCCTCACCCGCATCCGGGGCGAACCGAACGGCGGTATTTCCCGTAGTTCCTGTCGGATGTCGTCGACGATAGACACGGAGGCACGGTGCCCACGGTTCGAAAAGGCCCGGCGATCGGGCTGATCGTCCAGATTGTCCTGTTGGCGGGGCTGGCCGCGACGGTCGGTCTCGGCCCGGCGGGCTGGCTCGCCGGGGCCGCGTACGGGGCGGCGCTGTGCCTGATCCTCGACCGGGGGCTGCGCCGGTCCGGCTCGTACGCCCTCGGGCCGGCCGACCGGGTGACGCTGGCCCGGGCGCTCCTCGTCGGCGGCGTGACGGCGCTGACCGGGGACGCGCTCGCCCCGACCGCCGTCGACCGGGCCGCGTCGGCCGGGGTGCTGGTCGCCCTCACCGCCGTGGCGCTGGCCCTCGACGCCGTCGACGGGTACGTGGCCCGGCGCACCGGCACCGCCAGCGCGCTGGGCGCCCGCTTCGACATGGAGGTCGACGCGTTCCTCATCCTCGTCCTCGGGGCGGCCGTCGCGCCCGCCGTGGGCGCCTGGGTGCTCGCCCTCGGCGGCATGCGGTACGCGTTCGTCGCCGCCGGGTGGGTGCTGCCCTGGCTGCGCCGGCCGCTGCCCCCGAGGTACTGGCGCAAGGTCGTCGCGGCGGCGCAGGGCGTGCTGCTGCTGGTCGCGGCCGCCGGGGTGCTGCCCGGGCCGGGCGACGCGCTGGTGCTGGCGGTCGCGCTGGCCCTGCTCGTCGAGTCGTTCGGCCGCGACGTCGGATGGCTGTGGCGGCGCCGCTCGGCCCGGGCGGCGCCGCCGGGCGCCCCGCGCCGCCGGATCCGGCCCGCGGCGGTACGCCCCGACCTCGTCGCCGCCCGTGACTGACCGGCCCCCGGCGCCGCCCGCGAACAGCCGGCACCCGTCGCCGCAGGCGACCGAGCCGACATGGTCGCCGCCCGCGACCGACCGGCCCCCGTCGCCGCCCGCGACCGAGCCGACCTCGTCGCCGCGCACGAACGGCCGGCCCCCGTCGCCCTTCGCAAACTCGTCGCCGCCCGCGAACAGCCGGCCCTTGTCGCCGCCCGAAACCGGCCGGTCGGTCGTCGGGGCGCGCGGCCCTACCTTCGACGGAGCGGGCGGGAGGCGGCGGGGCGCGGCGCGGGTGACGACCGCGCTGGCCGCCCTGCTCGTTCTGGTCGCCCTGACCGCGCCGCACCAGCCGGCCCGGCTCACACCCGGCGCGTTCGTGCGGGTGCCTGTCGAAGGCCTGCTCGCGGTCGCCGTGCTGCTCGCCCTGCCGGCCCGCGCGCGGCGGCCGGTGGCGGCGCTCGCCGGCGCGCTGCTCGGGTTGCTGGCCCTGCTGAAGGTCGCCGACCTGGGCTTCCTCGCGACCCTCGGCCGCCCCTTCGACCTGGTGCTCGACTGGGCCCTGCTCGACGACGCGCTCGGGTTCCTCACCGATTCGGTCGGGCGGGCGGGCGCCGCCGGGGCGGGCGTCGCGGCCGTGCTGCTGCTCGCCGCCGTGCTCCTCGCGACGACGCGGTCCGTGCTGCGGCTGACCCCCCTGCTGGTGCGGCACCGCGCCACGACCCGGCGCGCGGTCGCCGCACTGGTGGTGGCCTGGCTGGCCTGCGCCACGTTCGGCGTGCGGGTGTCCCCCGGCGTGCCGGTGGCCGACGCCGCCGCGACCGACCTGGTCGGCGACCACGCCCGCCAGGTACGCGCCCGGCTGCGCGACCGGGAGGTCTTCGCGGCCCAGGTCGGCGTCGACGCGTTCCGGGACGCCCCCGGCGACCGCCTGCTGACCGCGCTGCGCGGCAAGGACGTGGTGGTCGCCTTCGTGGAGAGCTACGGGCGCGACGCGGTGGAGAACCCGGAGTACGCCCCGGGCGTGGGCGCCGTGCTGGCCGACGGGGACCGCCGGCTGCGGGCCGCCGGCTTCGCCTCGCGCAGCGGGTTCCTCACCTCGCCGACCACCGGCGGCGGCAGCTGGCTGGCCCACGCCACGCTGCTGTCCGGCATGTGGGTGGAGAACGACCAGCGGCACCGCAGCCTGCTGGCCAGCGACCGGTTGACGCTGGGCGGCGCCTTCCGGCGGGCCGGGTGGCGGACGGTGGGGGTGATGCCGGCCGCCACCCGGCCCTGGCCGGAGGGTGCCTTCTTCGGCTACGAACGCTTCTACGACGCCCGCAGCCTCGACTACCGGGGGCCGAAGTTCAGCTACGCCCCGATGCCCGACCAGTACACCCTGGCGACCTTCGAACGCCTGGAACGCTCCCGGGCGGATCGCGCCCCGGTGATGGCCGAGATCGCGCTCGTGTCCAGCCACTCCCCCTGGACGAAGATCCCGCGACTCGTCGACTGGTCTCGGGTCGGCGACGGGAGCGTCTTCCACGGCGAGAGCACCGGCAACCCGTCGTCGCAGCCCCGCGCCGGCTACCGCCGCTCCGTCGAGTACTCCCTGGGCACCCTCGTGTCCTACCTGGAGCCCCACGGCGACGACGACCTCGTGCTGGTCTTCCTCGGCGACCACCAACCCGCTCCGGTCGTCACCGGCGCCGGGGCGAGCCGGGACGTGCCGGTCACCGTCGTCGCCCGGGACCCGGCCGTGCTCGACCGGATCTCGGGATGGGGCTGGGACGACGGACTCCGGCCCGGGCCGCGCGCGCCGGTCTGGCCGATGGACGCCTTCCGCGACCGGTTCCTCACCGCCTTCGGCGGCTGACCACGCCCACGCGACACCGTGGGCGGCCCGCCCCCGGAGTGCCCGACGGCCCACCTCCGCAGCACCGGGCGAGGGCCACCGTCGGGGCACCGGACGGAGACCGCGTCGGGGCACCGAGCGGGCCACCCCGGGGCACCGGGCGGGGCGCCGTCGGGCGCGGGCCCGTCGGGGTGTTCGCGGCACGGGCCGGTTCCGTCAGCGGGGTGCCACGAGGCCGGCGTAGTCGTCGGCGGTCAGGGGCCGGCGGGACAGCGCCCCGTCGGCGCGCGGCACCCCCAGCGGGGCTCCGGCCCGGAAGAAGGCCACGGTGTCGACGTCGGAGCGGGCGGTGAGGGTGCAGACGATCTGCCCGAAGGCGAGGACCTCGTCGCTGCGGCCCGTCTCGTCGCCGGCCCCGCCGAGGTCCACGTCGACCTCGTTGCCCCGCGGCCGGGCGGCGGCGACCGGGACGGCCCCGGGCAGCGCCGTCGTGAGGCCCCGGTCGCGCTCGGCGGTGGTCGGACCGGCCAGCAGGTGCTGGAGCTGGGCGTCGACGGTGGGCGTGCCGTCGACCCGACGCTCGACGCGGACCAGCCGGTCGTCGCTGACGAAGCAGAGGACCTCCGTCGTCCGCCCCGCGGTCAGGGTGGGGGTCGGTGTCGCCACGATCGCCCCCGGCGAGGGGAACGGCCCGGGCGGGGGTGCCACGGCGCGCGGGGCGCCCTCGGTCGGGACGCCGCAGCCGCCCAGCAGCCCCAGCACGACGAGCGCGCCGCCGACGGCCCGCCACCGGCCCGCGCGGCGGGTCACGGCAGCACCCCGGGCAGCTCGACCCGGAAGCGGGCGCCCCCGCCGGGGCGGTCGCCCGCGCCGGCCCGCCCCCGGTGCGCGGCGGCGTGCTGCGCGACGATGGCCAGCCCGAGCCCGGTGCCGTCGCCGTCGGCCCGCGAGTGCGCGGCCCGGCCACGGACGAAGCGGTCGAAGATGGGGTCACGGTCCTCCGGCGGCACGCCCGGCCCCTCGTCGTCGACCTCGACGATCCCCGTCCCGTCCCGCTGCGACAGCCGTACGGCCACCGGCCCGCCGCCGTGGCGCAGCGCGTTGTCGACCAGGTTGGCCAGGATCTGCTCGACCCGACGCTCGTCGACCAGCCAGGTGGGCGGCACACCCGCGCCGACCCGGACGAGCGTGGCCGGCAGCCCACGGACCTGACAGACGCGCCGGGCCAGCGCCGCCACGTCGACCGGCGTCCGGTCGACCGGCTGGTCGCTGCGGGCCAGCTGGATGAGGTCGTCGACCAGCTGCTGGAACCGGGTGATCTCGTCGGCCACGAGGCCGGCGGCGGTGGCGGTGCGCTCGTCGAGGTGGGCCCGGCGACGGGCCAGGACGCTGGCCGCGGCCGAGAGGGTCTGCAACGGCGAGCGCAGCTCGTGGCTGACGTCGGCGGCGAAGCGCCGGTCCCGCTCGATCCGCCGGGAGAGCTGGTCGACCATGTGGTTGAACGAGGTGGAGAGCCGGGTGAGATCGGGGTCGGTGGTCGCGGCGAGCCGGGCGGAGAAGTTGCCCGCCGCGATCTCCTGTGCGGCGTCGGCCACCGCCGTCAGCGGCCGCAGGCTGTGCCGGGTGGCGTACCAGCCCAGGGCGGCGCCGGACCCGGCGACCACGATGGCCACGGCGGTCAGTGCCAGCGCCAGGACCCGCAGGGTCTGGTCCAGCTCGCGCAGCGACGTCAGCTCGTAGTAGCTGGTGGACGGGGCCAACGGCAGGCCGACGAGCAGGGTGGGCTGGCCGTTGACCCGGACCCGCTGCACGGCCGGTTCCCCGGCGTGAACGAGCTGTTGCAGGTCGACCGGGATGGCGGCGGTCAGGCCGGCGTCGGCCGTACGGGCGTACCAGTCGTCGCCGCGGTGCAGCAGCGGCCGGCGGTTGCCGCCGGTGTCGAGGGACCGCAGCACCTCCACCACGTCGGGGGCCTCCGTGTCCAGGCCGGTACGCACCACCGCCGCGTCGAAGTACGCCGCCCGCACGGCGGTGCGCTCCCGCTCGTCCAGCAGGGATCGCCTGGTCAGCTCGTAGGAGACCAGCGCCATCGAGGCCGACAGCAGCAGCGCGCCGACCGCGAACCCGGCGGACACCCGGGCCCGCAGTCCGAGGCGTCTCACCGGGTCAGCTTGTAGCCGAGGCCGCGCAGGGTGACCAGGTGCCGGGGGTTGCCCGGATCGTCCTCGATCTTCTGCCGCAGCCGACCCACGTGCACGTCGACGAGCCGCTCGTCGCCGGTGTCGTAGCCCCAGACCCGTTGCAGCAGCTGGTGGCGCGACAGCACCCGGCCGGCGTGCTCGGCCAGCTCGCACAGGAGCCGGAACTCGGTGCGGGTGACCGGCACCGGCTGCCCCGCCAGGCGTACCTCCCCGGCGTCCGGGCTGATCTCCAGCTGCCCGAAGGTGAGCACCGGTACCGGCTCGGGCGTCGCCCGGGCCCGGCGCCGCAGGGCGCGCAGCCGCGCCGACAGTTCCTTGATCGCCACCGGCTTGACCACGTAGTCGTCGGCCCCCGCCTCCAGTGCCGCGACGATGTCGTGGGTGTCGTCGCGGGCGCTGACCACCACGATCGGCACGTCGTCGTCGCGGCGCAGCCGTCGGATGCACTCGAAGCCGTCGAGGCCCGGCAGCATCAGGTCGACCAGTACGGTGTCGGCCGGCTCCCGGCGTTGCCGCAGCAGTCCCTCCTCGGCGGTGGCCACGCCCCGGACGCGGTAGCCCTCGTCCTCGAGCGCGAGCAGCAACGCCAGACGGATCCGGTCGTCGTCCTCGATCACCAGCACGTCCGTCATACCGGCATCATCCCCAAGGCGGCGACGGGCGCCCAACCGTGTCCGGCGTTCGGCGGTTTTGTCACGCAACTGTCATACAACCGCGTGACCCGCGCCACGGGCGGCGCCGAGGGTGGTGGGGAAACACCCGTGGGCCGGCTGCCGTCGGCCAGCCGGCCCGGCAGGAGGGACCAGATGACCGTCGCCGGTCTCCTCACCGCGCTCGCCGTCGGTCTCCTCGTCGCCGGGGCGGGCTGGTGGGTGACCCCACGTCGGCGGGAGGTGCCGGCCTGGCTGGCCCTGGTGGCGGGGATCGTCACCGCGCTGCTCGGCGTCATCCTGGCCCGCATCGTCGGCCTCGACACCGACCGGTCGGGCGCGTGGCGCGTCGGCGTGCCGGCCGCCTCGGCTGTCGTCGGCGTCGCCCTCGTGGCGGCCACGGCCGGTCCCCGGCGCACCGCCGCCCCGCCGCGCGGGACGGGGCCGGACCTCGACACCGCCCAGACGCCGCCGGTCGCGGGCCGGCGCGTGGCACGGCCCGACCTCCCGTGGAGGAAGACACGATGACCGTCGTACCGGACGAGCACCTGATGACGTTGATCTGCGACAGCTGCGGGGACACGACCACGGGCACCGCCTGCGTCCTGCCCGACGCCGAGGTCGTCTGGACCCTGGTGGCCGAACACGGCTGGAGCGGCTCGCCGTTCGCCACGGGCCCGCACCGCTGTCCCCGGTGCAGCCTGCCGGGTCTCGCGGGCGGGGGCGACGCCGACGCCACCGGTCAGGGCGGGGTGCCGGGCGTGGACCACCTCGACGACGTCGCGGCGGCGACGGCCGCCGGGAACGTCGACGTCGACACCGCCGACGAGCTGCGGTCCGCGCTGGATCAGGCAGTGGATGTCGGCGGGCACGTGGTGGTCGACCTGACCCGGGTGCACCTCATCGACGCCGGCGGGCTCGCGCTGCTCGTCCGGGCCCACCGCGACGCCCGGGAGCGCGGCGCCGTGCTCTGCCTGGCCGCTCCGTCCCGTTTCATCCGCACCGTGCTGCACACCATGCGGCTCGACGGGCTGTTCCCGGTCTTCGCGAGCCCGCAGGAGGCGTTCCGGCGGCTCTCCCCGGGCGGGGCAGGTGACACCGCCGGGCTGGCGGCCGTCGCCGCCGGGCCGGATCCGCGCGGCCTGCGTGCGGCGGCGGTGACCGACGCGTCGTCCCGCTGATCCGATCGCCGGGCCGGGGTGGCCCGGCCGCCGACCATCGAGAGGAAGCACGCCATGCGCATCCCCTGGCCGTACCCGGACGAGGGCGGGTTCCGCCCCGAGCCGCCGGGCCCCTCGCCGGACGACGAGAACGGCCGGTTGGCGGCGCTGGTCGCCCAGCGGCTGAGCAGCGACTGGACCACCCGTCGCCAGCAGATCGTGGTGACCGTGCAGAACCGCGTCGTCATCCTCGCGGGCATCGTGACCGGCCCGGAGACCCGGCGGGTGGCCGGCGAGATCGCCTGGGACGTCCGGGGGGTCGCCGACGTCTGCAACGCCCTGCGGCTCGCCGCCTCGCGCCGGCCCCGCCACTGAACGCCCGCCACTGAACGCTGAACGCCGGCCCCTTCATCGAGCGCCCGCTCCCGACGACCGCCGCGGCGTCCGGCCGGGTGGACCGGTCCTCCCGGCCGAGTCCGATCCCCGGAGGGCCGGCGTCCCGGGGACGGGTCAGGTCGCAGGCTGGTCGACCGGGCAGGCGTACGCCGTGCGACCGCCCAGCTGCCATGTGCGCACCCGGGCGCCGCAGCGCCGGCAGGTCGGCCGCTTGTAGACCCACCGCTCGTCGGGCGCCGCCGGGTCGCTGACCACCTGGCCGGCGTCGCGGCCCAGCGTCAGGTGTCCGACGGTGAGCTCCCACAGCCGGCGGGCCGGTGCCGGCCCGACCGCCCGGGCGTCGGGGTCGAGGCCGGCGAGGAAGAGCAGCTCCGCCCGCCAGGCGTTGCCGAGGCCCGCCCACACCGCCTGGTCGAGCAGCGCCGCGCCGACCGCGCCCCTGGCGGCGCCGAGCCGGCGTACGGCGTCCTCGCCGTCGGCGTCGGCGCGCAGCGGGTCCGGGCCGAGCGAGGCCCGCAGCGCGCGCTCGCCGTCGTCCGGGAGCGGTTCGCAGCGGATGGGCGCGATCAGGTCGTACGCGACGCCGGCGCGGGCCAGGCGCAGCCGGACGCCCTTGCGGGGCGGGACGGCCGGGTCGTCGTGGCGCAGGAACAGCCCGCGCATGCCGAGGTGCACGTGCAGGGCCGGCGCGTCGTCGACGTGGTAGAGCAGGTGCTTGCCGTACGCCTCCACCGCGCGCAACCGCCGCCCGTCGTACGGGCCGGCGTCGAGGCGGCCCTGCGGGCTGGACACGGCGAGGACCTGCCCGGCGAGGGCGGCGTGCTGCTCGCGCGCGTACCGGTGGACGAGGTGGCCCTCGGGCATGCGGTCCGGGTACCCGCGGCACGGGCACGAAAACGGCGCGTCCGGAGCGCGGGAACAACACCGATCGGTCCGCAGTTGTCCCTTTCGTGACCGACGCTGCCCCGCACCCGCGGCTGTTCGACATCCGGCGGATCTACGTGGAGCCGGAGGCCGCCGCGCTGCCCCGTGGGCGGGCCGTGCTGGAGCGCTTTCCCGACGCGGAGCGCGTCGAGGTCGAGAGCCACTCCCGCATCCCGGAGCTGTACGGCGACGAGACGAATGTGGCCCGGTGGGTGCGGATCAAGACGGAGGCCCTGGTCCTGGGGGTCAAGAAGTCCCTCACCGCCCGCCCGAACGGCCGCTCGGCCGACTTCATCGCCCCGTCCACGGCGAACGGCTGCGCGATGGCGTGCGCCTACTGCTACGTGCCGCGCCGCAAGGGCTACAGCAACCCGGTGACGGTCTTCGCCAACATCGACCGGATCACCGGCTACCTGGGCCGGCACGTGGGTCGGCAGGGCGTCAAGGGTGAGCCGAACCAGTGCGACCCCGCCGCCTGGGTCTACGACATCGGCGAGAACTCCGACTGCTCGCTGGACGCCCGCATCTCCGACAACGTCCGGGACCTGGTGACGCTGTTCCGGGGCCTGCCCACGGCGAAGGCCACGTTCGCCACGAAGCACGTCAACCGTGACCTGCTCGACTGGGATCCCCGGGGCCGGACCCGCGTCCGGTTCTCGCTGATGCCGGCCCGCGACGCCAAGCTGCTCGACATCCGGACGTCCCCGGTCGCGGAGCGGTTGGCCGCCGTCGACGACTTCGTCGCGGCCGGCTACGAGGTGCACGTCAACTTCAGCCCGGTGGTGGTCCGCGACGGGTGGCTGGACGACTGGGCGGAGCTGCTCGACCAGCTCGACGACGCGCTCGGGCCCGCCGCCAAGGCACAGCTCGCCGCCGAGGTCATCTTCCTGACCCACAACGACCGGCTGCACGAGGTGAACCTCGGCTGGCACCCGAAGGCCGAGGAGATCCTCTGGCGGCCGGATCTCCAGCAGCCGAAGCGGTCGCAGACCGGCGGCTGGAACGTGCGGTACCGCACCGGCAGAAAGGGCGCCTACGTGGCGGCGTTGACGGACCTGATCGCCACGAAGGCGCCGTACTGCCGGGTCCGCTACGCGTTCTGACGGGCTCCCGTTCACGGAAAGCAGTTCAGGGCCACCCCGAAGGGTGGCCCTGAACTGAAAGATTGTCCGGCGGTGTCCTACTCTCCCACACCCTCCCGAGTGCAGTACCATCGGCGCTGGAGGGCTTAGCTTCCGGGTTCGGAATGTAACCGGGCGT